>CAZFOT010000155.1:0-8312 GCA_964520365.1 uncultured Hydrogenophaga sp. | reverse complement strand
AGCAGCGGTAGAAAAAATCCCAGTCGGCGGCGGTGATGGCCGCGCCCTGCGCGTGGCGGAAGGTGACACCGGCCTCGGCCACCTTGCGCCGCTCCTGCCGGATCTTCTTGCGCTTTTCCTGTTGCAGGCTGGCGAGGAAATGGTCGAAATCCCGGTAGGCGGCAGGCTGATCCGGCGCCGGGCAGCCCCAAGCCGGATCAGCCCCCTCGGGGGGCAGCGAACCACGCGCAGCGGGGAGTGTGGGGGCGATGTTCTGCCAGTGGAACTGGACCGTGTGGCGCAGCATCAACCCAGCCGCCTCGCTGGCCGCCAGGTCCTGTGGCTGCACGAACAGCAGGTGCAGCGACGACAGCTTCATCGCCTGCGCCAGGCCAATCAGTGCCTTGACCAGCGCAACGCGTGCGGCATCGTCGCAGGCCAACAGGCGCGCGCCGGGCACGGGCGTGAAGGGCACAGCCACCAGCGCCTTGGGGTAGTAGTCCAGCCCATGCTGGGCATACGCGTTGGCCCAGGCCCAGTCGAACACGTACTCGCCGTAGGAATGCGTCTTCAGGTACAGCGGGCAGGCGGCTTGCAGCGCGTCGCCGCGCCACAGCGTCACGAAGGCGGGCGACCAGCCCGTGGCCGGCGTGGCGCTGCCGCTGTCGTGCAGCGCAGCCAGGTAGGCGTGGCGCATGAAGGGGCTGGGGTCGGCCACCTGCGCCAGCAGGGCGTCCCACGCGGCGGCATCCACGTCGGCGGGCCAGTTGAAGACGCGGAGCTCGAACGGCTGGGGCGGCGGATCGGCGTGTTGCATCACCACAGGTTACAGGGGAAAGAGAACGGGCAGCACCAGCACGCACACGACCAGCACCAGCACAGTGAAAGGCACGCCGACGCGGACGAAGTCCATGAAGCGGTAGTGGCCGGGGCCGACGATCAGCGTGTTGACCGGGGACGAGACCGGGGTCATGAAGGCGGACGAGGCCGCCAGCGCCACGGTCATCGCAAAGGGGTAGGGCGAGGCACCCAGTTGCTGGGCCAGGCCCAGGCCGATGGGGGCCATGAGCACCGCGGTGGCGGTGTTGGAGATGAACAGGCCGACCACCGCCGTGAGCACGAAGAGGGCGGCCAGCACCGCGCGGGGCGAGGCATCGCCGGTCAGGCCGAGCAGGCCGGTGACGACGCTGTCGATGCCGCCGGTTTTCTGCAGCGCGATCGCGAAAGGCAGCATGCCGACGATCAGGATCAGGCTCTGCCAGTGCAGGCTGCGGTAGGCGCTTTCGGCGTCCACGCAGCGAAAGGCGCCCATCAGCAGGCAGCCGATCAGCGCGGCGATCACGTTGGGCACGGCACCGGTCACCATCAGACCCACGGTGACCGCCAGCGCCAGCAGCGCCAGCGGTGCGCGGCCGGCGGCCGGGGCCACGGCGTCCAGTTCGGCCGGCAGGGTGAGCACGAGGAAGTCGCTCGCCTGGGTGTGCAGCAGCCGGATGCCTTTCCAGGTGCCGGCGATCAGCAGCGTGTCGCCCACGCGCAGCTTTTCCTGCAGCAGGCGGTCCCGCAGGGACTGTCCGCTGCGGCGCAGGCCGATCACGTTCAGGCCACGCTGCGAGCGCATGCGCAGTTCCAGGATGTTCTTGCCGACGAGCGCGGAATCCGGCGGCACCATGACCTCGGCCAGTCCGATGTCGTGCGACAGGTCGGTGAGGTAGTCGCTGCGGAACCAGCGGTCCTGCAGGCGCATGTCGGCCAGGAAACGCTCCAGGTCCGGCTGGCCGCAGGTGAAATCCACCAGCAGGATGTCGTCGGCCAGGATCTCGCGGTTGGCCGAGGTGGTGAGCATGACATGGCCGAGCCTGCGCTGGCGTTCGATGGCGATCACGTTGGCGCCGTACCGGGAGCGCAGCTGCAGTTCACCCAGTGTCCGGCCGATCATGGGCGAATCCCGGGTCACCATCACGCGGCGGGCACGGTCCTGCAGTTCGTAGTCCCTGGCCAGTTCGCGCAGCCTGCGGCGGCGGTGCTGGGCGACCGGTAGCGGCATGGGTTGAACCACCAGCCAGCGGCGGGCGACCATCATGTAGCCCAGCCCGAGCGCCAGCACGATCAGGCCGGCCGGCGTGAAGTCGAAGAAGCCGAAGCCCTCGTGGCCGGCGCGGACCAGTTCGGCGTTGACCACCAGGTTGGGTGGCGTGCCCACGAGGGTGAGCATGCCGCTCATCAGGCCGGCGAAGGCCAGCGGCATCATCAGCCGCCCCGGCGCTGAGCCGATGCGCGCGGCCACGCTGAGCACCACCGGGATGAAGATGGCCACCACGGCGGTGGAGCTCATCACCGAGCCCAGCAAGGCCACCGACAGCATCAGCAGCACCAGCAGGCGTGTTTCGCTGCTGCCCGCGCGCCGCACCAGCCAGTCGCCCACGCGGTAGGCCACGCCGGTGCGCACCAGCCCTTCGCCGATGACGAAGAAGGCGGCGATCAGGATCACGCTGGGCTCGCTGAAGCCGGCCAGCGCTTCCCCCACGCTCAGCGTGCCGCTGGCCACCAGTGCCACCATGGCCGCCAGGGCCACGATGTCCATGCGCGGGCGGTCGAGGATGAAGCAGGCCACGCAGGCGGCCAGCAGGGCAATGACCCACAGGGTTTCGGCGCTCATGCCATGTCGGATGAATGGAGCGGGTTCCGGGTTGCCCGGAAGAAGGGGAGTCGGGTACGGCAAACGGCTCGAAGAGCGCGCATCTTAGAGCCGTTTGCCGCAGGGCACGGATCGTGCTCACGGATAATCGGCTGCGTTGTTCCGTCCCCGGCCTTCAGCCGCTGCCATCCAACCTTCCTGGTCCGAGACATGCCATTCGTCGTCCGTACTGCACAGCTCAATTTCGTGGTGGGCGATCTGCAAGGCAACGCCCGCAGGATCGCCGCCGCCGCGCGCGACGCGCATGCGGCCGGCGCCAGGCTGTTGCTCACGCCCGAGCTGGCGCTGTGCGGCTACGCTGCGGAAGACCTTTTCCTGCGCCCGGCCTTCATCGATGCCTGCGACGAGGCGCTGGCCGCCGTGGCGCGGGAGACGGCCGACCTCAAGGACCTGCACATCGTGGTGGGCCATCCGGCCCGTGTGGCCCCCGGCAGGCGCGAGCGCAGCGTGTCGGTGGCCGGGCTGCACAACACCGCCAGCGTGCTGTGCGAAGGGCGGGTGGTGGCACGCTATGCCAAGCGCGAGTTGCCCAACTACCAGGTGTTCGACGAGCGCCGCTATTTCGTGCCTGGAACGGACACCTGCGTGTTCGACGTGCCGGACGCGGCCGGCCGGCCGGTGCGCCTGGGCCTGCTGATCTGCGAAGACGCCTGGTTCGACGCGCCCGCCGCCGATGCCAGGGCAGCGGGCGCCGAGATCCTGGTGGTGATCAACGCCTCGCCTTTCCATGCCGGCAAGGGCAGCGAGCGCGAAACCACGATGCGCCGGTGCGCGCGGGCTGTGGGCCTGCCGCTGGTCTATGCCCATCTGGTGGGCGGACAGGACGAGATCGTGTTCGAGGGCCGCAGCTTCGTGCTCGCGGCCGACGGCACGTTGGCGGGCCGGGCCGTGAGCTTTGAAGAAACGATGTTCGATTGCGGCTTCAGCCGGCAAGCGGACGGATGGGCGATCTCCGCGCCGCTCGACCGCGACCACAGCGCCGAGGCCGACCTCTGGCACGCATTGGTGCTGGGGGTTCGGGACTATATCGGCAAGAACGGCTTTCCCGGCGCCATCCTGGGCCTGTCGGGCGGCATCGATTCGGCGCTGGTGCTGGCCATCGCGGTGGATGCGCTCGGAAAAGACCGGGTGCGCACGGTGATGATGCCTTCGCCCTACACGGCCGACATTTCCTGGATCGATGCCCGCGACATGGCTGCGCGGCTTGGCGTGCGCTACGACGAAATCTCGATCGCGCCGCAGTTCGAGGCCTTCAAGGCCAGCCTGTCGGGCGAGTTCGCCGGCCTGCCCGAGGACACCACCGAGGAGAACCTCCAGGCCCGCATCCGCGGCACCCTGCTGATGGCCTTGTCCAACAAGTTCGGCGCCATCGTGCTGACCACCGGGAACAAGAGCGAGATGGCCACGGGCTACTGCACGCTGTACGGCGACATGGCGGGCGGCTTCGCTGTCATCAAGGACGTGGCCAAGACCATGGTCTTCAAGCTGGCGCGCTGGCGCAACGCGCACGACCCGTACGGCACGGGCGCCAGCCCGATTCCCGAGCGCATCATCACCCGACCGCCGAGCGCCGAACTGCGGCCCGAGCAGAAGGACCAGGACAGCCTGCCCGAGTACGCAGTGCTCGACGCGATCATCGAGCGCTACATGGAGAACGACCAGAGTCCTGCGCAGATCGTGGCGGAAGGTCATGACCCGGCCGATGTCGAGAAAGTGGTGCGCCTGATCCGCATCAACGAGTACAAGCGCCGCCAGGCGCCGGTGGGCATCCGCGTCACCCACCGCAGCTTCGGCAAGGACTGGCGCTACCCGATCACGAGCAAATACAGAGCCTAGACGGACTTCAGGTCGAGCACGGCGCGCATCTCGCCGACCTCGATGCCGGCGGCGTTCTTCAGCGGCGGCGGGATCAGGCTGGCCAGTGCCGCGCGGCTGTCGCCGTCGAGCCAGCCGAGCTGATCCAGCGCCGACACGAAGGCCACCATCAACGGAGGCAGCAGGCCATCGCTGCATTTGGCGGCGATGGCCACGCCGCGGCTGAAACTGGCCAGGACCTGCACGCCATCGGCGCCCACCTTGCTCACCCAGTCGCCTCGCCCCGCGCGCATCAGGGTCAGGTCATTGCGCCCCTGCCCGCTGACCAGCTCGGGATGCCGGCTCATGGCCCTGGCCACGCGGTTGGGTGCATCGCCGTGGATGGCGTCGGGTTCGGCCCGCGTCAGCCTGGCGAACGCATGCGCCAGGGCTTGCAGCGGCACCGCGTAGTTGGGCGCGCTGCAGCCGTCCGTGCCACGAATCAGCTTGCCCACGGGCACGCCGGAGAAGTAGCTCACGCTCTGGGCGATCTGTTGCTGCACCGGGTGATCCACGCCAAGGTAGTCGGCCAGCGGCGCGCCCAGGGCGTGCGCCAGCATCAGCATGCCGCTGTGCTTGCCGGAGCAGTTGTGGTGCAAAGAGGTGAAGCGGGCCTCCGGGTCGGGCGTGCGCCCGTTGGCGCCGAAGAAGAAAGGGATGTGACTGCCACACGCGAGATCGGCTTCATCGGCTCCGACCCGGGCCAGCAGCGATGCGACCCGTTCGACGTGCATGGGCTCCCCGCTGTGGCTCGCGCAGAGCAGGGCGATGTCCGCATCGTCCAGGCCGTACCGGTCTGCCGCCAGCGCGATCAGCGGCATGGCCTGGAAGGGTTTGAGGCAGGATCGGGTGAACAGCGGTGACTTGACGTCCCCGGCGCTGGCAAGCAGGCGCCCGTGGACGTCCACGACGGCGACCGAACCATGGTGCACGTTCTCTGGATGCCCCCCGCGGTATGCGACGGTGATCGGGATGTGGCTGGGAAGCGGAGCGAGTGGCATGGCTTGACGGGGAGGTGATGACGGCGATTTCAGCACAGCCCGCCGGCCCGGCCAAGGCGCACGCGCTGGGGATGCGTGTTAAAGTTTTGAACAGTTTTTCCATTCCGCACCCCGGAGAGCGCCGCATGAAGCAGATCACCGCCGTCATCAAACCATTCAAGCTTGAAGAGGTGCGAGAAGCCTTGGCAGAGCAGGGCGTTACCGGTCTGACGGTGACGGAGGTCAAGGGTTTTGGCCGTCAGAAGGGCCACACGGAACTGTACCGCGGCGCCGAGTACGTGGTGGATTTCCTGCCCAAGGTCAAGGTAGAGGTGGTGGTGAAGACCGACGACGTGGAGCGCTGCGTGGACGCCATTGTTCGCGCGGCCCGCACCGGCAAGATCGGCGACGGCAAGATATTCGTCACGCCCGTGGAGCGGGTGGTCCGCATCCGCACTGGCGAGGAAGACGAAACCGCTGTGTGAGGCGGCGCTTGCTATATCTCGTCCAGGCGGGGCTCGGGTGAGAAGCCCGCGGCCTGAACCAGGTCCGGCAGCAGGCGCTGGGGATCGGACTCCACGCGGACCAGGTCCATTTGCCAGCCGCCCATGAACCGGTGCTCCACGGCGTTCTGAAGAAAGCCCATCATTCCGTCGTAGTAGCCTGCGGTGTTGAGCAGGCCCACCGGCTTGTCGTGGTAGCCCAGCTGCCGCCAGGTCCAGACCTCGAAGAACTCCTCCAGGGTGCCGATGCCGCCGGGCAGGGCGACGAACGCGTCCGAGCGCTCCGCCATCATCCTTTTTCGCTCGTGCATGGTGTCCACCACGTGCAGTTCGGTGCATTCGGCGTTGGCCCATTCCTTTTCCACCAGGGCCTTGGGGATGACGCCCACGACGCGGCCGCCGGACTTCAGGGTTGACTGGGCCACCAGGCCCATGAGCCCGTTGCGCCCGCCGCCATAGACGAGCTGCCCGCCGCGCGATCCGATCCAGTGGCCGACCGAGCGCGCCGCCTCGCCATAGGCCGCATGCTCGCCCGGTCTCGATCCGCAGTAGACGCAGAGGGAGAAAGGCGGCGAGGGCGTTGCGGTCATGGCGTGGGAGCGAAAGGAAAATCAGCGCACGGGCTTGCGGCGTGGCGGTGCAGGCGGCCGGTGGTGCACCAGGCGGGAGCCTGCCAGCGCATCGTGCAGGAACTGGCGTTCGGGGTGGAACCGGGACAGGATGGCCCAGATGGCCACCCAGCCGAACAACAACACCAGCACCTCTACAGCGGACACGCCGAACGCATAGGCTGCCAGCGGCGGCAGGAACCAGACCCACGAGAGCACGTAGCGCCAGAGCGCGCGGCCCTGGCTCAGCGGCCTGCCCAGTCGATCCACGACCCGGATATGCCAGGTTTTCATGGCCAGGGTCTGGCCCCTGGACCAGAACCAAGTGAAGTAGATGCCGAACACCACGAACAGGAATGCCTGTTGCAGGTGGCGGTTGTCCAGCGCGTGGCGGGTCTGGGTGAGGGTGGAGAACAGATAGCCGGCGATGAAGACCACGCCGAACATCAGCATGCCCTCGTACAGCCAGCAGGCCATGCGGCGAATCAGCGAAGGCGCCATGGCGGCTTGCCTCGCCGGCACGTCCGCGGTGGGGCCGTCCGGGTCCGGGCGATAGGTGGCGTCTGTCTTCCGGGAAAGGGGTGAAGCGGTCATGGAAAAGGAGTTTTGCGGCGTGGAATTGTCTCATCCGGATCGAAAGCCTGATTTTTTTGCACGTTTGGAGTGTGCGGACGATTGATGCGGTGCAATAATGTCGGGCTGCATCCAATCAGGCAAACGGGTCAAGGTCCGGCAGAGTATGCGTCTGCCCATGTCCATTGGCCTCAAGTCTCGAAACCGCTTCACAAGAGACGGTCTAGAGGCACCCAAGGTTTTTCGTCAGAGAAATTCTCGAAAGGTTCATCATGGAAATCAACAAGGCCGAAATCGCCTCCGCAGCCGCTGCCTCCGCCGCTGCCACACAAGAACTCCGCGGTGCCGAAATCCTCGTCAAGGCCTTGCAGGCCGAGGGCGTCGATTACGTCTGGGGCTACCCCGGTGGCGCCGTGCTGCACATTTACGACGCTTTCTACAAGCAGGACACGATCCAGCACGTGCTGGTGCGCCACGAACAGGCCGCCGTTCACGCGGCCGACGGTTTTGCCCGCGCGACGGGTGAAGTGGGCGTGGCGCTGGTGACATCCGGCCCCGGCCTGACCAATGCGGTGACCGGCATCGCCACGGCTTACATGGACAGCATTCCGATGGTGATCATCAGCGGCCAGGTTCCGACCGCGGCCATCGGCCTCGACGCCTTCCAGGAATGCGACACCGTCGGCATCACGCGCCCGATCGTCAAGCACAACTTCCTGGTCAAGGACGTGCGCGACATGGCCGCCATCATGAAAAAGGCGTTCCACATCGCGCGCAGTGGCCGTCCCGGCCCCGTGGTGGTGGACGTGCCCAAGGACGTGTCCTTCAACAAGACGCCGTACACCGGATACCCGGCATCGGTGGAGATGCGCTCCTACAACCCGGTGCGCAAGGGCCATGGCGGGCAGATCCGCAAGGCGCTGCAACTGCTGCTCTCCGCCAAGCGCCCCTACATTTACACCGGCGGCGGCGTTCTGCTGGGCAACGCGGTGCAGGAACTGCGCACCCTGGTGGACCTGCTGGGCTACCCGGTCACCAACACCTTGATGGGCCTGGGCGCGTACCCGGCCTCGGACCGCAAGTTCCTCGGCATGCTGGGCATGCACGGCCCCATCGA
>CAZFOT010000154.1:0-8327 GCA_964520365.1 uncultured Hydrogenophaga sp. | reverse complement strand
GTCGCCGGCCGCGGCGGCCAGGCCGGTGCGGCGCATCAGCACGTTGCCCGGTTCGACGAAGGCGATGTATTCGCTCTCCGGGTTGGCCATCTCGGCGTGGCCGAGCTTGATGAACTCGTCGATGTAGAACTGGTAGTTGGTGAACAGCACGAAGTTCTGGAACCACTCGGGCGCGGTGCCGGTGTAGTGGCGCAGGCGCTGCAGCGAGTAGTCCACGCGGGGCGCGGTGAACAGCGACAACGGATGCGCCTCGCCGGGCCCGGGCTCGTGCGTGCCATTGGCGATGCCGTCGTCCATGGCGGTGAGGTCGGGCAGGTCGAACACGTCGCGCATGAGGGCGCGGCGCGCGGTGTCAAGGCTGCCTTCGACGTGGTCGTGCTCGGCGAACGAGAAGTGGATGGGAATCGGCTGGGTGCTGGTGCCCACCTCCAGTTCGCCGCCGTGGTTGGCCAGCAGCAGGCGGAACTGCTCCAGGTAGTAGTCGCCATAGAGGTCGGGCCGGGTGAGGGTGGTCTCGAAGCGGCCGGGGCCGGCCACGAAGCCGTAGCTCAACCGGTTGAGCGGCAGGTGGCTGCCGCCCTGGCGCGACACGCTGTGCGAATGCAGCCGCGCATAGGGGTAGCAGGCGCGCACGCGGACGTGGGCGAAGTCGCCGCCGGTGACGAAGTCGCGCATCGCCTGGCGCAGGAAGTCCACGTTGTCCTGGTAGATGCGCTGCACCTGGGCCAGGGCCTGGGCGGGGTCGGTGAAGACGAGGGGGGCGGTAAAGTCGGGTGTCCTGTGCATGGCGCTATTGTCACCCTGCGGTGCGCCGCCCCGCACCCCACCGAGCTGGAGCCCGAATGTCCGAATCCGCCGCGCCCGCGCTGCTGGCCGGCCCCGAATGGGCCACGGCCGCGGCCACGCTGGCGGCGGCGCTGGGCTGCGGCCTGCTGATCGGCATCGAGCGCGAACGCCGCAAGGGCGAAGGGCCGGGCCGCGCGCTGGCCGGGCTGCGCACCTTCGCGCTGGTCTGCGTCACCGGCGCGGCGGCGGCGCTCACGCAGATCACCGGCCTGGTGGTGGCCGGCGCGGTCTTCGTGGCGGCGCTCGGCGTGGTGGCCTACTGGCGCGACCGCTCCGACGACCCGGGCGTGACCACCGAGGTGGCCTTGCTGCTGACCTACCTGATCGGCGTGCTGTGCACCTGGAGCCTGCCGCTGGCCGCCGCCCTGGCCGTGGGGCTGACGGCGGTGCTCGCCGCGCGCGAGCGGCTGCACCGCTTCGCGCGCCACTGGCTGCGCCCGGCCGAGGTGCGTGACGGCACCGTGCTCGCCGCGCTGGTGCTCGTGGCCCTGCCGCTGATGCCCGACCGGCCCCTGTGGGGGCCGGTGCTCAATCCGGCCACCATCACGCAACTGCTGGCCCTGCTGCTGGGGGTGCAGTCGCTGGCCCATCTGTGCCGCCGCCTGCTGCAGGCGCGCCACGCGGTGGCGTTTTCCGCGCTGGCTTCGGGCTTCGTGTCGAGCACGGCGACCATCGCCACCCTGGGCCTGGCGGTGCGCCAGGGCCGCGCCGAGGCCCGGCTGATGGCCGGCGGCGGCCTGTTGTCCTGCGTGCCCACGCTGATGCAGATGCTGCTGGTGGCCGCGGCGGTGCGGCCGGCCTGGCTGGCCGTGCTGTGGGCGTCTGCGCTGGCCGGTGCGCTGCTGGCCGTGGCCTGGGGCTGGTGGCTGCTGCGCGGCGCGCCCGTGGAACTGGCCGAGGGTCTGGGCTCCTCGCCGCACGCGGAAGGGCTGCCGGCGCCGGGCGGCGACCGGATGTTCAGCCTCTGGGGCGCGGCGGCCATCGCTGCCCTGCTGGCCGGCATCCAGGCGCTGGTGCATGCGATGGGCCTCTGGCTGGGCCAGGCCGGGCTGCTGGCAGGCACGCTGCTGGCGTCGCTGGTGGACCTGCATGCGGCGCTGGCCGCGGTCTTCGCCTCGGGCGAACCGCCGGCCGACGGCGGCATGCCGCTGGCGGTGATGCTGGCGCTGGGCGTGCATGCCCTGAGCAAGAGCACCACTGCCGCGCTGACCGGCGGCGCGCGCTACGCGGCGTGGCTGGCGCCGGGACTGCTGGTGCACACGGCGCTGTGCATGGTCATCCTGGCTCGCGCATGGTGACGAATTCTTCGGCCGCCGTGGGGTGGATGCCGATGGTGCTGTCGAACACCGCCTTGGTGGCGCCGGCCTTCATGGCCACGGCAAAGCCCTGCACGATCTCGCCGGCCTCGGCGCCCACCATGTGCAGCCCCACCACGCGGTCGCTCGCGGTGTCCACCACCAGCTTCATGAGTGTGCGTTCGCCGCTGCCCGAGAGCGTGTGCCTGAGCGCCTTGAATTCGCTGCGGAAGACGGTGACCTGGCCGAACTTCTCGCGCGCGGCCGCTTCGCCGTAGCCCACGGTGCCGATGCTGGGGTGGGTGAACACGGCGGTGGGGATGAAGTCGTAGTCCATGCTGCGCGCGGGCTTGCCCGCGGCCGGGCCGAAGAGCCGGTCCACCACCACCATGGCTTCGCCGAGCGCCACCGGCGTGAGCTGCACGCGGCTGGTCACGTCGCCCACGGCATGGATGTTCGGCACGCTGGTCTGGTAGCGCTCGTCGACGACCACCGCGCCGTTCCTGCCCTGGGCCACGCCCGCGCTTTCCAGGCCGAGGTCCTTCACGTTGGGCACGCGGCCGGTGGCGTAGAGCACGGCGTCGGCCGTCACCACACTGCCGTCTTCGCACGCCAGGCGCAGGCCGTCATCGGTCTGGCGGATCTCGGCCACGTTCGCGTTCAGGTGCAGGTCCACGCCGGCCTTGACCATCTCGCCCGCGGCGAAGTGGCGGATCTCGTCGTCGAAGCCGCGCAGGACTTGGTCGCCGCGGTAGAGCTGCGTCACCTTCGCGCCCAGGCCGTTGAAGATGGACGCGAACTCGCAGGCGATGTAGCCGCCGCCGACCACCGCCAGCCGCCGGGGGAAGGGTTCCAGGTCGAAGATGTCGTCGGAGGTGATCACGTGCTCGCGTCCCGGGAACGGGGGCACGTGCGGGGTGCCGCCGGTGGCGATCAGGATGTGGTCGGTGGTGAAGTGCTGGTGCCCGGGGCTGCCGTCGGCGTTCAGCGTGGCCAGGGTGACGGCGTGTGCGCCGTTGAGGTGAGCGAAGGCGTCGAACACCGTCACGCCCGAGCCGCGCAGCAGGTTGCCGTACACGCCGTTCAGGCGCGTGATCTCCTTGGCGCGGTTGGCTTTGAGGGTGGCCCAGTCGAGGACCGGTTTCTCGCCTGCCCAGCCGAAGCCGTGCGATTCCTCGAAGGCTTCGCCGTAATGCGCGGCGTAGCTGTAGAGCTTCTTGGGGATGCAGCCCACGTTCACGCAGGTGCCACCCAGGCCGTCGGTGCCCAGCATTTCGGCCAGGGCCACGCGCGCGCCGCGCTGCGCGGCCATGCGCGCGGCGCGCACGCCGCCGCTGCCGCCGCCGATGACGAAGAGATCGAAGTCGTAGGTGCTCATGGGTGTCGGCGGGTCCGCTTGACGCCTTTGTGCGGTATGGAGCCGCGCATCTTACGCGCTGCCGATGGACCCCGCGGGCTGTCGGGTCTGTTCAGGCGCGGGCGCGCACGGCCCCGCTCCGGAGCGCGCGGCGCTTGGCCATCTCGCGGCCCATGCCGGCCGTGTCGAAGGCTGCCAGGCGCTTCTTCGCCGCCGGATAGGCGATGGATTCTTCCAGCAGGATGTGGTCCAGGTAGAGCGCCTCGAACACATCGAGCGCGTGCCGCAGTTCCATGGTGTCGAACCAGAGGTTGCCGTGGGCGGCGGCTTCCAGCGAGGGGGCGATCTGCAGCCAGTTCTCCTCCAGCCAGCCGTGGTCCTGGGTCAGGTGCTCGGCGGCCTGCACGAGCTCGGCGTTCTGGCTGGTCAGCAAGGCGGGGAAGATGTGTTTCTCCTCGTCCAGATGGTGCTGGCGGGCCTCGCCGTTGAAGTAGTCGAGCACCTCGCGCGCCTGCGCGCGCGTGGCCGCGTTCAGCCCGCTGGACTCGATGGCATCCACCAGCACATGCAATTGCCTGACGCGCTGCTGGATCTCGCGGTGGGTGCCGTCGAGGAACTCGAAGAGGGCCAGGGAGACGGGGGCTGCGCTCATGTCGGACTCCGGTGGGTGGGCTGAGTCCATTATGAAAATGCTGCGCCGCGTCAATTTGATCTGACGCAAGAAAGGCCCCCATGCTCCGCCGCTGCGCGGGTCGCTGCCCCCCGAGGGGGTACTTTTTGTCTTGGGTCGGCCCGGCGGCAAAGAAGAAGCCCGCCGAAGCGGGTTTCCGACGAGCTGTGAAGCGAAAGGCAGGCGCTCCCCGGCGCGCGGCCCGCAACGTGTGCCACATCCCCATCCAGGGACACCGAGGGTCCGGCTTCGCCGGCCCAAGGTGTCGCCCCCCTTCCAGGGGGGTGGCGCCGAAGGCGACGCGGGGGGTCAGAACAATACACGGCTGCGCAGCGTGCCCGGCACGCCCGCGAGCTGGGCCAGCGCCAGTTCCGAATGGGCGGCGTCGATGTCCATCACCACATAGCCCACGTCTTCGCGCGTCTGCAGGTACTGCGCCGAGATGTTGATGCCGTGGTCGGAGAAGATGCGGTTGATGCTGGTGAGCACGCCGGGCACGTTGCGGTGGACGTGCAGCAGGCGGTGCTTGCCCGGGTGTGCGGGCAGGGCCACCTCGGGGAAGTTGACGGCCGAGGTGGTGGTGCCGTTGTCGCTGTACTTGACCAGCTTTTCCGCCACCTCGATGCCGATGTTCTCCTGCGCCTCCAGCGTGGAGCCGCCGATGTGCGGCGTGAGGATCACGTTGTCCAGGCCGCGCAGGGGCGATTCGAACGTGTCTTTGTTGCTGTGCGGCTCCTGCGGGAACACGTCGATGGCGGCGCCCAGCAGGGCCTTGTCTTGCAGTGCGCGGGCCAGTGCGTCCACCTCGACCACGGTGCCGCGTGAGGCGTTGATCAGCACGGCGCTGGGCTTCATCAGCGCCAGTTGCCGTGTGCCGATCATCCACTGCGTGCCCGCCGTTTCGGGCACGTGCAGGCTGACTACGTCGGCGGTGGCGAGCAGTTCGTCCAGGCTGGTGAGCGGCCGCGCGTTGCCCAGCGGCAGCTTGGTGGCCACGTCGAAGAACACCACCTTCATGCCCAGCGCCTCGGCCAGCACCGACAACTGCGTGCCGATGGCGCCGTAGCCCACGATGCCCAGCGTCTTGCCGCGGATCTCGAACGCGTTGCTGGCCGACTTCAGCCAGCCGCCGCGGTGGGACACGGCGTTCTTCTCGGGGATGCCGCGCAGCAGCAGGATGGCCTCGGCCAGCACCAGTTCGGCCACCGAGCGAGTGTTGGAAAACGGCGCGTTGAACACCGCGATGCCGCGATCGCGTGCCGCGGCCAGGTCCACCTGGTTGGTGCCGATGCAGAAGCAGCCCACCGCGGTCAGCCGGTTGGCGTGGCCCAGCACCTCGGCGGTGAGCTGGGTGCGCGAACGGATGCCCACGAAATGGGCGTCGGCGATCCTGGCCTTGAGTTCCTCGTCGGGCAGCGCGCCGGGCAGGCTCTCGATCTGGCTGTAGCCCGCCGAACGCAGCACTTCAACGGCCGAGGGGTGGATGCCCTCCAGCAGCAGGAAGCGGATCTTGTTCTTGTCGACCGAGGTTTTCGGTGCGAGCGGCGCGGTGGTGGTGATGGGGGTGGTGGGCGTGTTCATGGTTGACCAATATAGTCGGATTTCGGGCGCCCGGCCGCTGGCGGCCGCGCCGTCCCTGGTGCTGGCGCGGCGTGGGAGGCGGGGCGGTCGGCGCCATGAACAGCGCAGCCACCAGGTCCGATTGCGTGACCATGCCCACCACGCGATCCTGCCCGTCGAGCACGGGCATGTGGTGCAGCCCGCCGTCGGAGAAGCCGCGCACCAGATCGGCGATGGCCTGTTCGGGACGGGCGGTGCGCACCTGGCGCGTCATGATGTCCTCGACCCGGCGTGCCGCGCTCATCCTCGGAAGGCGGTTGGGCTCCGGCGCGCTTTGCCCGATGAAGAAGTCGTGCAGCGACACGATGCCCACCAGCCGGTTGCCGGCATCGACCACGGGCAGCGCCTTGATCTTGTGGTGGGCCAGCCGCGCCCAGGCCTCGTCCACCGAATCGGTGGGGGCCACCCGCACCACGTCGCGCGACATGATGTCCTGGCAGCGCACGCCGCTCCACTGGCGGCGCTGGGCGTGCAGGTGGGCGCGGGTCATGATTTCCTCCAGGTCGTGGCGGTCGATGTCGAGCAACTCGCCGAACGAGGCCAGGGCGGCGTCCAGGTCCTCGCCGGTGTAGCCCACACGCTGGGTCGGCAAGGGATCCCGCGTGTCGTGGGGCCGGCCGCGGGCCGCGCCCTGGTGCGGGTAGCCGCGGCGCGCGATGTTGTTGAACAGCAGGGCCAGCAGCAGCATGAACGCGGAGTTGACGGTCACCGGCCAGAGCGCGAAGCCGAAACCCAGCGCATGGATGGCCGGTCCGCCCAGCACGGCGGTCAGCGCCACCGCGCCGCCGGGCGGGTGCAGGCAGCGCAGCGCGAACATGGCCGCCACGGCGGCGGCGCCAGCCACGGCCGCCGCCGCACCGCCCGACCCGAGCCACTGGTGGCAGGCCACGCCGATGAGCGCCGAGACCAGGTTGCCACCCAGGATGGACCAGGGCTGCGCCAGCGGGCTGGCCGGCACGGCGAACAGCAGCACCGCCGAGGCGCCCATGGGCGCGATGAGCCAGGCGCTGGCCGTGCCCAGCGCGTGCTGGCTGAGCCAGGCGGTGCACAGCAGGCCCAGCCCGACGCCCACGCTGCCCAGCCAGAGCTCGCTGCGCCCGATGGGGAGCGGGGCGGGGTAGAAGGCGCGCAGCCAGTTCAGCAGCGGGTTCGACAGAGGGCTTTTCAACGGGTGAGGGCGCACGGTGTGTGATGGCGGGCCTTGCGGGCATGCCAGCGGGCGAACGCGGGCAGCCCTGCGGCGGCGCCGTGACGGACAAGGGGGTGGGGCGGGGTGGGGGCGAGGCACCGCTGCGTCGCGGCGCCGGCCAGAGGATTCTTCAACACTTCCGCCGCATGGCGCGGCGAGCGTTGAAGTGTAAGGCAGCGGCTGCCTCCTAGAATGCCTCACCACTTCAAGCGGACTCCATGGGCGCGAACGACGGCATTTCTTCATCTGGCAAGGGCGCCCGGCGCAGGGTCCGGCGCAACACCGGGGCCATGACCTTGCGCCAGGTGGCGCAACTGGCCGAGGTGGCGCCGGTCACCGTCTCGCGGGTGCTCAACACGCCCAAGGCGGTGTCGCCCGAGGTGCGCGAGCGCGTGCTGGCGGTGATCCGCGAAACGGGCTACGTGCCCAACCGGCTGGCCGGCGGCCTGGCGTCCACGCGCAGCAGCCTGATCGCGGCCATCGTGCCCACCATCTCCATGTCGGTCTTCCTGCAGACCGTGCAGTCCCTCACCGACACCCTGTTCGATGCCGACTACCAGCTCATGCTGGGCCAGACCGGGTACTCCGCCGGGCGCGAGGACGCGCTGCTGGAGGCCATCATCGGCCGCCGGCCCGACGGCATCGTGCTCACCGGCGTGGACCATTCGGCCCAGAGCCGCCAGCGCCTCGTCGGCGCCGGCATCCCGGTGGTGGAGACCTGGGACCTGACCCCCGACCCCATCGACATGCTGGTGGGCTTCTCGCACCGCGACATCGGCGCGGCCGTGGCCCGCTACCTGGGCGGGCGAGGGCGCCGCCAGCTCGCGCTGGTCACGGCCGACGACGAGCGCGCGCGCCGCCGGGCCGATGCCTTCGAAGCGGCGGCGCTGGAGCAGGGCCTGCCCGGGGTGCATCGGGTCAGCGTGGGCGGTTCGCGCACGCTGAGCAGCGGCCGTGCCGCGCTGGCCCGTCTGCTCGACCAGGGCACCCGCCCGGACGCCGTGTTCTGCAGCTCCGACCTGCTGGCCTTGGGCGTGGTGACCGAGGCGCAGGCGCGCGGTCTGCGCATCCCCGGCGACCTGGGCGTGGTGGGCTTCGGCGACTTCGACTTCGTGGCCGATCTGGAGCCGGCGCTCACGTCGGTGCGCATCAACGGCGCGGCCATCGGCGAGCAGGCCGCGCGCTTCCTGCTGGCCCGCGCGCAAGGCCAGACCGTGGCCCAGCCGATCGTCGACGTGGGCTTTTCCATCGTTGAGAGGGCCAGTGCCTAACACCCCCCTGCGCCGCAGGATGAGGAACACCCCCCTGCGCCGCTTCGCGGCTTCCCCCCTCTCTGGCGCGCCGCTTTGC
>CAZFOT010000153.1:0-8389 GCA_964520365.1 uncultured Hydrogenophaga sp. | reverse complement strand
CAACATCTACGGCCTGCAGGCGGCGGTGTGGACGCGCGACATCAACAAGGCGCACGGCGTGGCGCGCGCGCTGCGCGCGGGCACGGTGCACGTGAATTCATACGACGAGGACGACATCACCGTGCCGTTCGGCGGCTTCAAGCAGAGCGGCATCGGGCGCGACAAGTCGCTGCATGCGTTCGACAAGTACATGGAGACCAAGACGACGTGGATACGGATCGACAGTCCGGTCTGAGGTTTCGCGTCGGGCGTTGAGCGTTCGGCGTGAACGCCCCCGCAGGGGCTTTTCTGGATAATCTCCGGTCTTGAGCTCCGCTACCCCTCCCAAGACCTGGACCAAGACCGCACAGCGGCCGCTGCGCAGCGCCTCCAAATCGCTGGGCGTGTACCTGTTCGCGCGTTTCGTGGGCGTGCCGGTGCCCTGGCGGGCGGTGCGCCAGACCGACGGCGCGGCCCTGCTGGCCTACGAGCACGAGCGCCTGTTGGCCCTGGCGGCGGCCGGCGAATGCGTGCCGCCGGTGCTGGCGTTCGACGGCGAGTCGCTGGTCACGGGCGATGTGGGCACGACCCTGGAGCATTTGCTGCACCGCATCTCCGAGGCCGACCGGCTGCCCCTGATGTGCGCCGCCAGCGCCGACCTGGCGGGCTTTCACGCGCGCGGGCAATGGCACGGCGGCGCCCAGGCGCGCAACCTGACCTGGGACGGCCAGCGCTTCGCCCGGCTCGACTTCGAGGAGCGCTTGCTGCCCGGCTTGCCCCTGGCCACGGTGCAGCGCTACGACGCACTTCAGCTGGTGCTGTCGCTGGCGCGGTTCCTGGAGCCGCTCGGCCCGGCCGCCGTGCTCGCGGTGCTCCACGCCTACCGCGACGCGTGGGATGCCGAGAGGCCCGGCGAAGGGGAGGCCGCGAGCCTGCGGGCATTTCTGGCGCCGCTGCTGCCGAGGCTGCGCTGGATCTCGCGCCTGGCCGGATGGTCGACCCGGCTGGACGGTTCGCGCGAACTGATCCGCCTGCGCACCGTGCTCGAAGGCATGACCCGCTTCGTCGCTGGCCAGGCGTGAACCGCACCGCATGAAGGAGTCCCCGTCCAGGGGCACCGAAGGTCCGGCTCCGCCGGCCCAAGGGTGCCGTCCCCCCTTCAAGCGCCCGAGGGGCGCGTCAGAGAGGGGGGAAGCCGCGTCAGCGGCGCAGGGGGGTCAGCTCCTGTACCCCGGGTCGAGACGCTGCGCCTTGCGCAGCAGCGCCGGCCAGGCCAGTTGCGCGCCCTGCCCGGCGGTGGCGACGCGCATCACCTCTGCCATGCCATCGAGGATCGCCGGGTGGATCGGGGTCCATTCGCCACCGCCGGCCAGCGCATCGATCTGGATGCGGCAGGTGTTCTCGAGGATGTACATGGCCAGGAAGGCGTCGGCGATGGTGTTGCCCACGGTCAGCAGGCCGTGGTTGCGCAGCACCAGGTGGTTGGCCGAGCCCAGGTCGGCCTGCAGGCGCGGCTTCTCCTCGGGGCGGAAGGCCACGCCCTCGTAGTCGTGGTACGCGAGCGAGGCCAGCACGAAGGTGCTTTGCTGGCTCAGCGGCAGGATGCCGTGCTTCTGCGCGCTCACGCCCACGCCGGCGCGCGTGTGGGTGTGCAGCACGCAGCCGGCCTCGGGCCGCGCCTCGTGCACCGCGCTGTGGATCACGAAGCCGGCCGGGTTCACCGGGAACGGGGACTCGTGCAGCTTGTTGCAGGCCATGTCCACCTTGACCAGGCTGCTGGCCGTGATTTCGTCGAACATCAGGCCGTAGGGGTTGATGAGGAACTGGTGTTCCGCGCCGCTCACGCTCTCGGGCAGCTTGGCGCTGATGTGGGTGAAAACCAGATCGCTCCAGCCGTAGGCGGCGACCAGGCGGTAGCAGGCGGCGAGGTCGCAGCGCAGCGCCCATTCCTCGGGGCTGACGGCTTCTTTCAGGGACGGGATGTGCATGGCGGGGCCTTGTGGAGGTGTCGCGGGACCGCAGGTTCAGCGCCGGAAGCGGCCGTTGGCGTCGACGATGGTGATTTCGGCCCATGTGCTGCCGTGGTGGCGGTCGGGGCCGAAACTGAGCATGTTGCCACCGAGCGACCAGTTGCGGATGCCCTGGGTGGCCTGGATGATGCTCTGGGGCGTGATCTTCGGGCTCGCCCGGCGCAGGGCCTCGATCAGGAACTGCGCGCCCAGGAAGCCGCCGTAGCTGCTGTAGTCCACCGGCACCTTGGCGGCCTCGGCCAGCGCGTTGAAGGCCTTGGCCATCGCGTCCACCTGGCGCCAGGGCGAGGGCACGATCTGCGTCATGGCCAGGCCGCGCGCGTCGGCGCCCAGCGCTCCGACCGAGCTCGCCGCCACCGACAGCGTGTACACCGGCACGTTCAGGGTCGATCGCGCGGCGCGCACGAAGCCCACCACGGAAGGCCCGACCGCGATCATCAGCACCGCCTTGGGCTTGGCCGCGGCCAGCGCCGTGGCGGCCTCGATGGCGTTGCTGCCGTCCACCGCCAGCGGCGCGCGCGCGACCAGGGTCACGCCCAGTTCCTTGGCGGCGGTCTCGACCACCGGCATCATCAGCTCGCCGAAGGCGTTGTCCTGGTAGGCCACGCCGACGGTGTTCATGTGGATGGTGGCCAGCGTGCGCAGGGAGTGCTCGACCTCGTCCTTGAAGCTGGCCTGCGAGGTGAAGAAGGTGGGGTGCGGGCGCAGGCGCAGCACGTGGGCGCCGGTCCAGCTGCCCACCAGCGGCATGCGCGCTTCGGCCAGGTAGGGCAGGACGGCGGCGACGCCGGCGGTGCTGCCCAGGCCGGTGAGGGCCACGACCTTCTCGCGTTCGACCAGGGTGCGCACGTTGGCCACGGTGCGGGCCGTGTCGTAGGCGTCGTCGAGCAAGACCATCTCGATCGGGCGCCCGCCGATGCCGCCTTCGCCGTTGACGGCGTCGATGGCCAGCTGCTGGCCGGCCAGCGGTCCCTGGAAGGCGCTGGCCACCGGGCCCGACAGGGGCACGCTCTGGCCGATGCGGATCGGGCCGGTCTGGCTGCGCGCCAGCGTGGGCAGACCGAGGGCCGCCAGCGCGAGCCCCGCGCCCATCAGTGCGCGCCGGTCCAGGCCGGGCGGTGTCCAGCCGCTGTTCGTGGATCGGGTCTCGTGGGTCATTCGGGTCTCCTGTGATGGCCGGAATCCGGGGTCCGGCAGGCAATGTAGGCCGCGGGCGCGGAGATGCGCAGTCGCGCCGACGACACGCCCGCCAGGCGGCCGTGCGCTTTCGCACGAAGCTGCCCGCGCGGGGAACGGGCGGTGCCGGCCCGGCACGATGCGAATTGAATGCGTTAGTTCGTTCTATTTTTTTGAATATGGGATTCAAGCTCTTTCACTGTTCAGGGACTTTGTCCTGCCTACACTGCCGCCATGTCCGAGACCGCGTCCACGCGCTACCACCCCTTTTCCGTGGCCCTGCACTGGGTGCTGGCGCTGGCGCTCGTCGGGATGTTCGCGCTGGGGCTGTACATGGAGGGCCTGTCCTTCTCGCCCCAGAAGCTCAAGCTCTACAACTGGCACAAATGGGCAGGTGTGTTGGTGCTCACTCTCTCTTTTATCCGCCTGCTGTGGCGATTGACGCACCGGCCGCCGGCGCTGCCCACCGCCATCGAGCAGGCCATGCCAGGCTGGCAGCGCAAGGCGCACCACGCCACCCACGGCGGCTTGTACCTGCTGTTTTTCGCGGTGCCGCTGCTGGGCTGGGCCTACAGCTCTGCCGCCGGGTTTTCCATCGTGCTGTTCGGCGTGCTGCCCCTGCCCGATTTCGTGCCGGTCAGCGAAGGCCTGGCCGACGTGTTCAAGCCGCTGCACAAGTACGCCGCCTTCGCCATGGCCGCTCTGGTGGTGCTGCACGTGGGCGCCGCGCTCAAGCACCAGTTCATCGACCGCGATGGCCTGCTGCGCCGCATGGCCTGGGGTGCGCGCTGAATCCGGCCGCCCGGCCATTTCTCTTTTTTGTTCCGAAAGGCGTCGTCCCATGCGCTCTCCGATCCGTGTCCTGTCCGCCGCCGTCCTTTGCGCGGCCAGCCTGCTGCCGCTGACGGCGCAGGCCCAGCAGCAGCTTGTGCCCGCGCAGAGCGAAATCCGGTTCGTGAGCCGCCAGATGGGCGTGCCGGTGGAAGGCCGGTTCCGCACCTTCGAGGCCAAGGTGGCATTCGATCCCGCCAAGCCCGAGGCCAGCCAGATCGCCTTCACCGTGGACACCGGCAGCGCGACCCTGGGCGTGAAGGAGACCGACGCGGAACTGCCCAAGCCGGTCTGGTTCCATGTGAAGCAGTTCCCCAAGGCCACCTTCGAGTCCAGCGCGGTCAGGCGGCTCGACGCGACCCGCTTCGAGGTGGCCGGCAAGCTCAGCATCAAGGGCGTGAGCAGCGACGTGGTGGTGCCGGTGACGCTGGAGCAGTCCGGCGCCCAGACGGTGGCCACCGGTGCGTTCCCGATCAAGCGCCTGACCTTCCGCATCGGCGAGCAGGAGTGGTCCGACACGTCCATGGTGGCCGACGAAGTCCAGGTGCGGTTCCGCCTCGCGCTCACCGGCGTGGGCAAGCTCTGAGCCTTTCTTTCCCCTGTTCACTTTTCTCTCATAGGAGTTTCTTTTCCCATGCGCAAATCCCTGACCTTGCTGGCAGCGGCCGCCACCCTGTCCACCGGCGCCTTCGCGGCCGACTACGCGATCGACCCGACACACACCTTCGCGACCTTCGAGATCGGCCATTTCGGCGCCAGCGTGAACCGCGGCCGCTTCGACAAGAAGGAAGGCACGGTGCAGTTCGATCGCGCGGCCAGGACCGGCAAGGTCGACATCAGCTTCGACGTGGCTTCGGTGAACACCGGCACCGCCGCGTTCGACAAGCACATCGCCAGCGCCGACATCCTCAACGCCGAAGCGCACCCCAAGGCGCGCTTCGTGTCGGACAAGTTCGGCTTCGATGGCGACAAGGTCAGCGAAGTCAGCGGCCAGTTGACCCTGCTGGGCAAGACCCAGCCCGTCACGCTCAAGGCCAACCAGTTCAACTGCTTCGAGAACCCCATGCTCAAGCGCGAAACCTGCGGTGGCGATTTCGAGGCCACCATCGACCGCACCGCCTTCGGCATCAACTACGGCGTGGACTGGGGCTTTCCCAAGAACGTGCGCCTGGTGTTGCAGATCGAGGCCGTGAAGCAGTGAGCACCCCCCTGCGCCGCTGACGCGGCTTCCCCCCTCTCTGGCGCGCCCTTTGGGCGCTTGGAGGGGGGACGGCATCTCGGGCCGGCGGAGCCGGACCCTTGATGCCCCTGGATGGGGACACTTCTTTCGTTGCGGGTCTTGCTCCCTCTCCCGCTTGCGGGAGAGGGTTGGGGTGAGGGCGGCAGAGCTGGAGCACGGGCCTTGTCTTCTGGCCCTCGTGTACAAATGCGGCCATGACCGATTGGGAAAACCGAACTGTTTCCGTGCCGGGCGAGGGCAGCTTGTGGAGCGAGGCCACCGGGCCGGCCGATGGCTTGCCGGTGCTGCTGATCATGGGCGCGATGAACCCGGGGCTGGTCTGGCCGCCGGGTTTCGTGCGGGCGCTGGCGGACGGCGGTTGCCGCGTGGTCCGCTACGACCACCGCGACACCGGGCGCTCTTTCGTCAGCGACCCGGCGTACACCCTGGACGACCTGACCCGCGATGCCCTGCGCGTGCTCGACGCCTGGGGCCTGGACCGCGCCGCCGTGGTGGGCTGGTCCATGGGCGGCTACATCGCCCAGCAACTGGCCCGCGCGTGCCGACTCTGGTGCTGCACGGCGCGCACGACCCCTGCCTGCCGCTGGCGCACGGCGAGGCGCTGGCCCGAGGCATTCCCGGCGCGCGCCTGCAGGTGCTGGACATGGGCCACATCCTGCCCGATGCGCTGGAGGCGCCCGCCGCGCATGCGGTGCTTCAGCTCATTCGGCCTGAGAAGGCCGCGTAGCCAGCTCCAGCCGCTCCAGAAAATGCAGCGCATGGGTGCGGTGCTCGCCGCACATCTCACGGCCGGGCAGCAGCGAGGCGCACACGGCCGGCCGCTCGGGCAAGCCGAACAGGCGGCAGCGCAAGGCCTCGTCCAGGTGAGGGCAGGGCATGCCGGCGGGCTTGCCATCCGGCAGGCCGGGCAGGGGGCTGGAGATGGAGGGCGCGATGCAGCAGGCCGCGCAGCCCGGCCGGCAATTCAAGATGATCAGTCCTGGAAGCGGCGTGCCGCCCACAGCACCTGTTCCACCACGCCATGCACGGCGTTGCGATGGGCTTCGGTGGCCAGACGGCCGTCCGGGTCGAAGGCCTCCGCGGCGCGGGGCATGGCGTACTGGCGCGGCGCCACCCAGCACTGCAGGTTCGCCAGCAACGGGCTCAGGTGGCTGAGGCTGCGCACGCCGCCCAGCGCGCCGGGCGAGGTGGCCAGCAGGCCGACCACCTTGCCCACGAACGGCTTGGTGCCGCTGGACCACTCGGGGTCGCCCTTGATGGGGCTGGACACCCAGTCGATGGTGTTTTTCAGCAGGCCGGTGTAGCTGCCGTTGTACTCGGGCGAGCACACGACCCAGGCCGGATGGGCGTGGAAGATTTCCTTCAGCCGGACCACGTCGCGCGGCGTGCCCTTGGCTTCGAGGTCGGCGTTGTACAGGGGCACGTCGAAGTCGGCCAGTTCCAGCCGGGTCACCTGCGCGCCTTCGGCCGTGGCCATGTCGGCGACCACGCCGGCGAGTCGGCGATTCCAGGACTGGGCGCGGGTGCTGCCCGCGAAAACGAGGAGGGGGATGGAGGTGCTCATGCCCTGCATTCTGTCACTTCGCCCGCGCAGGTTTGCTGCAAGAGGGCAAGGGGGTGTTCGCGCCGGCGGCCGAAGGCCATTGGTGGGACAATCACGGGTTGCCCACCATCCGAGCCGGTGCGGGCGGTGCGGCGGTTTCACGTGAAACATCGCGCCATTGCCTGCATTTCGGGCTTCCGCCATGGGTGGCGCCCAGGAGCTCTTCGCCATGTTGTACCCACAGGAATTTGACGTCATCGTCGTCGGCGGCGGCCACGCCGGCACCGAGGCCGCGCTGGCCGCAGCGCGCATGGGCTGCGCCACGCTGCTGCTCACGCACAACATCGAGACCTTGGGCCAGATGAGTTGCAACCCGTCGATCGGCGGCATCGGCAAGGGCCACCTGGTGAAGGAAGTGGACGCGCTCGGCGGCGCCATGGCCGCGGCCACCGACGAGGGCGGCATCCAGTTCCGCATCCTGAACAGCAGCAAAGGGCCGGCCGTGCGCGCCACCCGGGCCCAGGCGGATCGCATCCTGTACAAGGCCGCGATCCGCCGCATGCTGGAGAACCAGCCGAACCTGTGGCTGTTCCAGCAGGCGGTGGACGACCTGATGGTTGAATCGGATGGGACTGGCGACCGCGTGGTCGGGGCCATCACCCAGGTGGGCATCCGCTTTCGCGGCCGCACCGTGGTGCTGACCGCCGGCACCTTCCTCGACGGCAGGATCCACGTCGGTCTGAACAACTACAGCGCCGGCCGGGCCGGCGACCCGCCGGCGGTGTCGCTGTCGGCGCGCCTGAAAGAGCTGAAGCTGCCGCAGGGCCGGCTGAAGACCGGCACGCCGCCACGCCTGGATGGGCGCAGCATCGACTACAGCAAGTGCATCGAGCAGCCTGGCGACGGCGTGCCGGGCGGCATGAACGCCGACCGCCCGGTGCCGGTGTTCAGCTTCATGGGCAGTACGGCGATGCACCCGCGCCAGGTGCCGTGCTGGATCACCCACACCAATGCGCGCACGCACGAGATCATCCGCTCCGGCTTCGACCGCAGCCCCATGTTCACCGGCAAGATCGAGGGCGTGGGGCCGCGCTACTGCCCGAGCGTGGAGGACAAGATCAACCGCTTCGCCGACAAGGACAGCCACCAGATCTTCCTGGAGCCCGAAGGCCTGAGCACGCACGAGGTCTACCCCAACGGCATTTCCACCAGCCTGCCGTTCGACATCCAGTACCAACTGGTGCGCAGCATGCCCGGGCTGGAGAACGCGCACATCCTGCGTCCGGGCTACGCGATCGAATACGACTACTTCGACCCGCGCTCGCTCAAGAGCAGCTTCGAGACGAAACAGATCGGTGGCCTGTTCTTCGCGGGCCAGATCAACGGCACCACCGGCTACGAAGAAGCGGCGGCCCAGGGCCTGTTCGCCGGGCTCAACGCCGCACTGCAGGTCAAGGGCGAAGCGCCCTGGCTGCCGCGGCGCGACGAGGCCTACCTCGGCGTGCTGGTGGACGACCTGGTGACCCAGGGCGTGACCGAGCCCTACCGCATGTTCACCAGCCGCGCCGAGTTCCGGCTGCAGCTGCGCGA
>CAZFOT010000152.1:0-8513 GCA_964520365.1 uncultured Hydrogenophaga sp. | reverse complement strand
CGGCGCCGGTGTAGAACACGTTCTTGCTCAACTCCTCGCCCTCGTACTGCACCGGATAGAACAGCAGGCTGTTGAGTTCCTCGAACACCGGCAGCACCGACTTGCGCGAGACCGAGGTCCAGCAGCCGAACACCACGGCCACCTTGTCCTGGGTGATGAGTTGGCGCGCGCGCTCGGCGAACAGCGGCCAGTTGGAAGCCGGGTCCACCACCACGGGCTCGAGCTTCTTGCCCAGCACGCCGCCCTTGGCGTTGATCTCTTCGATCGCCATCAGCACCGTGTCCTTGAGCACGGTTTCCGAAATGGCCATGGTGCCCGAAAGGCTGTGCAGCACGCCGACCTTGATGGTCTCCTGCGCATGGGCGGGCAGGCTGGCGAGGCCGCCCAGGGTGGCGGCCATCGCGGCGGCGGTGAGGGATTTGAGGGTGAACCGGCGAGCGGATGAGGTTTTCGACATGGCGCTGATCTCCAGTGTTCCAAGGGTCCCGTGAAAGGGGTGTTTGGCGCCGCCGGCTGCCCTCTTCGGACGTGGCACAGCGGACGACTGGATGCTAGGGAAGACCCTGGGGCGTGTATGTACGCCGGGTGGCGTATGCGGCGGCGAGGCGTGCGTCAGCCGCCGTTCTGCGGCTGCAGCAGCGGCACCCGGTTGATCGCCATCGCGGCGGCCGCGGTGCGCGTCTCCACGCCGAGCTTGGCGTAGACGCGCTCCAGATGCTTCTTCACCGTGGCGGGGCTCGCGCCCAGGATGTCGCCGATGTCGCGGTTGATCTTGCCCTTGACCACCCAGTACAGCACCTCGGCCTCGCGCGCGGTCAGGCCGAAAGCCTGGGCCATGGCTTCGAGCACGCTGGCGTCGGACGTTTCCTGCATCACGATGAGCCAGTCGCCGCCTTCGCCGTTGGCTTCGGCCTGGTCCTGGTCGCCCACACGCTGGTGCAGCCGGAAGGTGAGGCGGCGCGGGCCGTTCTCCAGCGTCAGGCGGGGCGGCTCGCGCTGGGCCTGCGCTTCCTGCAGGTGGCGGCGCAGCCATTGCAGCACGGCCGGCGGCGTGGCCGGCGCCTCGGTGCCGCAGTAGCGCAGCAGCAGCTCGCGCGCCAGCGGGGTCTGCCACATGAGGCGGCCGTCGCGCTCGCGCACGGTGATGGTGGCGTAGCCGAAGGCATCCAGCGCGTTGCGCGCCTGGCTGCGCTCCACCGCGCCCTGGCGCACGTGGTGCGCGGCGCGCAGGTGCACACCCATGCGCGCCATGACTTCGCGCGGCTTGATGGGCTTGGTCACGTAGTCGGCACCGCCGGCGTCGAGCGCGGCCACCAGGTGCTCGGTCTCGGTGAGCCCGGTCATGAAGATGATCGGTATCTGCGCCGTGGCGGGGTCGGCCTTGAGGCGGCGCGCGACCTCGAAGCCGTCCAGGCCGGGCATGACGGCGTCGAGCAGCACCACGTCGGGCAGGGCCTGCGCGGCGCGGCGGATGGCGGACTCGCCGTCGAGCGCCACCAGCACCGTGTAGCCGGCTTCATCGAGCGCGTCGTGCAGCAGCGCGACGTTGTCGGGCACGTCGTCGACGATGAGCACGACCAGGGCGCCGCCGAGTGGCGCGCCGGGGCGTTCGGGAGCGGTGTAGGAGGTCATGGGAGCGGGTGCCTCGGGTTCATGACATGCCCCGCGACCGCGGCGCGGGCCCCAGCCCCAGCAGGCGCTGCTCGATGGCCTCGAACTGGAACTCGCGCGCCAGCGTGCGCAGGCCGCGCGCGAATTCGGTCTGCTCGGGGCGCAGCCGCACCCAGTCGTCGAGCCACTGCACGATGCCCTTGTAGTAGCCCAGCCGCACCAGTTCCAGCAGCGGGGCGATCTCGCCCGCCAGCAGCGGCGCGGCCTCGCCACCGGCAGGGGTAGGCTTCGCACCGGCGGACCGCGCCGGCTCGGCGGCGGTGTGCCAGGTCAGTTCCAGGCGCTGCCCCAGCCAGGTCAGCAGATCATCGCGCCGCACCGGCTTGACGAAGAAATCCTGCGGACGGTGGCCGCGGTCGCCGTCGATGTCGGACTGCAGGCCCTTGTCGAACGCGTTGGCCGAGACGATGGCCAGCGGCACCCCGCCCCAGCCGCGCGCGCGCAGGCGGCGCAGGGTTTCCCAGCCGTCGATGCCGGGCATGGCCAGGTCCATGAAGATGGCGTCGGGCAAGCGGTCCAGCGTGGCCAGCAGGGCCAGCGCGTCGTGGCCGCTGGTGGCCAGCAGCACCTCGAAGCCCAATGGCTGCAGCCAGCGCGCCAGCAGTTCGCGGTCGGCCTCTTCGTTGTCCACCACCAGCACGCGCCGGCGCGGGCCCTCGAAACCGATGAACGAGGGCGCCGCCACCGAAGGCCTCACCACCGCGCCGTGCACTTCGGGCAGGAACAGGCGCAGGCTGAACACGGTGCCCTGCCCGGGCGTGCTGCGCACGGTCATCTCGCCGCCCATGAGGTCGGTCAGCATCTTGGCGATGGTCAGTCCCAGGCCGGTGCCCGACGGGCTCTGCGCCGGCAGCGCCGGCCATGCGTCCGCCCCCTGCGCGCCACGGGCAAAAGGCTCGAACACGCGATCGAGTTCCTGCGCGCCCATGCCCGGGCCGGTATCGCGCACCTCGAAGTGGGCCATCTCGCGGGCATGGGTCACGCGCAGCCGCACCTCGCCTTCGCGGGTGAACTTCACCGCGTTGCCCAGCAGGTTGAACAGGATCTGGCGCAGCCGCTTTTCGTCGGCGCGCACGGTGTCGGGCAGGCGGCTGCCGGTCTCGAATCCGAAGCGCAGGCCCTTGGCCGCGGCCTGCAGCTCGAACATGCTGGCCACCTCGGCCATGGCATCGGCGAAGGCCATGGGCCGCACGTCGAGCGCGAGCTTGCCCGATTCGATGCGCGCGATGTCCAGCGTGCCCTCGATCAGCGAGAGCAGGTGCTCGCCACCGCGGTGAATCACGCGGATGGCCTGCGCGCGGTGCGGCGCCACTTCGCTGTCTTCCTGCAGCAGTTGCGCATAGCCCAGGATGCTGTTGAGCGGCGTGCGCAGTTCGTGGCTGATGGTGCTGATGTAGCGCGTCTTGGCCTGGTTGGCCTGGTCGGCCGCCACGCGCGCGCGCTGCAGTTGCTCGTCGGTGCGACGGTGCGACTCGATCTCCTGCATCAGCAAATGCGTCTGCCGGTTCGATTCCTCCTGCGCCACCTCGCGGCTCTTGTGCGCCAGCACCAGCCACCAGGCCACGGTGGCCGCGATCAGCAGCAGCACCGCGTACACGCGCAGAAAGCCCGAACGCAGCGCGGCGTCCAGCATCGACGCGTCGCCCATCAGGCCGAGGCTCTGTGCCAGCCCCTGCACCTCCTGCCGGTACAACAGCCCCAGTACCGCCGCCAGCACCGGCGCCATCACCAACATCAGCAGCAGGTAGTGCGCCAGCCCCGCTTCGAGGTTGGGCCAGATGGAGCGCGGCAGCACGCGCCGCAATGCCCCCATCCATTGTTCGGACAGCCGCGCGTGCGGCTTGCACAGGTCGCCGCAGCGCGCGTCCAGCGTGCAGCACAGCGAACAGATGCTGCCCTGGTAGGCCGGGCAGTGCGCCATGTCGGGCGCTTCGTATTCGCGCTCACAGATCACGCAGGTGCGAACACCCCCCGCAGCGCCTGCGGCGCTACCCCCCTGAAGGGGGGCAACACCAGCGGCCTGGCGAAGCCAGATCCGCGGTGTGTCTGGATCGACTCCCCCTCTCGGGTCGCTGCTTCTGGCAATGTAGTAACGCCCTTTCGTCAGCCACGCGATGGTCGGGGCCGCCACGAGAGCAGTGACCATGGCGATCAGCGCCGAAAACGCCTGCGCCATCGCCCCCATCAGCCCCATGTGCGCCGCGATCGCCAGCGCCGAGGCCAGCACCATGGCGCCCACGCCCACGGGGTTGATGTCGTACAGGTAGGCGCGCTTGAACTCGATGCCCCTGGGCGAGAGCCCCAGCGGCTTGTTGATCACCAGGTCGGCCACCACCGCCATGATCCACGCGATGGCGATGTTGGAGTACAGCCCCAGCACCTCGCCCAGTGCCTCGAACACGTTCATCTCCATCAGCATGAAGGCGATCAGCGTGTTGAACACCACCCACACCACCCGGCCCGGGTGGCTGTGGGTCAGGCGCGAGAAGAAGTTGCTCCAGGCCAGCGAGCCCGCATAGGCGTTGGTGACGTTGATCTTCATCTGCGAGATCACCACGAACAGCGCCGTGGCCGCCACCGCCCACCCGTAGTGCGGGAACACGTATTCGTAGGCGGCCAGGTACATCTGGTTCGGGTCCACCGCGCGTTCGGGCGGCACCATGTGGCTGATGGCCAGGTAGGCCAGCAAGGCCCCGCCCAGCATCTTGAGCACCCCGATCACCACCCAGCCCGGCCCGCCGGCGAGCACGCCGGCCCACCACCGCAACGGCTTGCCGGGTTCCTGCGCCGGCATGAAGCGCAGGTAGTCGGCCTGCTCGCCCATCTGCGTGACCAGCGCAATGCCCACCGTCAACGCCGCACCAAACAGGTGCCACTGGAACGCCATGCCCGCACCAGATTGGCCGCCATAGTGCACCACATTGGAGAACACGTCGGGATCCAGCACCCAGACCGCCACAAAGGGCACCAACATCATCACCAGCCACAGCGGCTGGGTCCAGACCTGGAAGCGGCTGATGACCGACACGCCGTGCGTGACCAGCGGAATCACCACCAGCGCGCAGATGAGATAGCCCCAGGCGGGCGGAATGTCCAGCGCCAGATCCAGCGCATAGGCCATCACGGCGGCCTCCAGCGCGAAGAAGATGAAGGTGAACGAGGCGTAGATCAGCGAGGTGATGGTCGAGCCAATGTAGCCGAAGCCCGCGCCGCGCGTGAGCAGGTCCATGTCCACGCCGTGGCGGGCGGCGTAGACGCTGATCGGCAGGCCGGCCAGGAAGATGATGAGCCCCGTGGCCAGGATGGCCCAGAACGCGTTGATGAAGCCGTACTGCACCAGCAGCGTGGCGCCCACCGCCTCCAGAATCAGGAACGACGCCGCGCCGAACGCGGTGTTGGCCACGCGCCATTCGCTCCACTTGCGAAAGCGCTGCGGGGTGTAGCGCAGCGCGTAGTCTTCCATGGTCTCGCTGCCGACCCAGTTGTTATAGTCGCGGCGCACGCGGGTGATGCGCTGTGGTGGCGCCGGCTCGGGCGTGGCAATCGGGATCGGCTGGGGCGCGGCGTTGTTCACACGGGTTTTTTGCAGCTTTCATGCCATGCCAGCAAGGCACGGGACTTGCTGAACGCCACCTCATGGAACTCACCCCACGTGAAAAAGACAAGCTGCTGATCTTCACCGCCGCGCTGCTGGCCGAGCGGCGGCGCGCGCGCGGACTCAAGCTCAACCACCCCGAAGCCGTTGCGCTGATCAGCGCCGCCGTGATGGAGGGCGCGCGCGACGGCAGGACCGTGGCCGAGCTGATGAGCGAAGGCCGCGCCGTGCTCACCCGCGCCGACGTGATGGAGGGCATCGCCGAGATGATCCCCGACATCCAGGTGGAAGCGACCTTCCCCGACGGCACCAAGCTGGTCACCGTCCATCAACCCATTTCCTGACTTCCATGAGCCGCCACATGCCATACAACAAGAAGCCCCTTCTCGCCCTCGCGCTGGCCGCCCTGTCGCTCCCCGCGTTCGCCCATCTGGGCGGTGCCGAGGCCCACGGCGGTTTGCTCACCGGCTTCCTGCATCCCGTCACGGGCCTGGATCACCTGGCCGCCATGCTGGCCGTGGGCGTGTGGAGCGCCATGACCACGCGCCGCCTGTGGCTGGCGCCGGTGTGCTTCGCGGCCTTGCTGCTGGCCGGCGCGCTGCTGGCGCAGGCCGGCGTTGCCTTCCCCGCGATCGAACCCATGATCGCGGCCTCCATGCTGGCGGTGGGCCTGCTGCTGGCCGCTCAGGTCAAGCTGCCCGAGGCCGCGGGCGCTGTGCTGGTGGGCGCGTTCGCGCTGTTCCATGGCGCGGCCCATGGCCAGGAACTGGCCGGCGGCGGCGCGCTGGCCGGCATGGTGCTGGGCACTGCCGTGCTGCACGCGATGGGCATCGGCCTGGGCCTGAGTCTCAAGCGCGCCAGCGTCTGGCTGCCCAGGGCGGCGGGGGCCGGGGTGGCGCTGATGGGCCTGAGCATGGGCTGGTCGCTCATCACGGGCTGAAAGGACGGCGCACCATGATCCCCGGTGAAGTCCTTGCCGAAGACGGCGAACACATCCTCAACCCCGGCCGGCGCACGCTCACGCTGGTGGTGAAGAACAGCGCCAACCGCCCCATCCAGGTGGGATCGCACTACCACTTCGCCGAGACCAATGGCGCGCTGGACTTCGACCGCGCCGCCGCGCGCGGCATGCGGCTGAACATCGCATCCGGCACCGCAGTGCGCTTCGAGCCCGGCCAGCAGCGCACCGTGGAACTGGTGGACTACGCGGGCGATCGCATCGTGCACGGTTTCCGCGGCCTGGTGCAAGGCGCGCTCGACTGACACATTTTGGCTCGGAGCACGACCTGCAACGCCTGAAGCAGCGCCTTCCAGAGACACCGAGGAACCGGCTTTGCCGGGCCTCTGGTGTCGCCCCCTTCAGGGGGTGACGCCGAAGGCGGCGCGGGGGTCAATGTGAAATGCTCGTGCGCGTCACCACCGGCTGGCCCGGCGCGGCCAGCACGAAGAAGCCCGGCAGGCCATCGGTGCCGAAACGCGACGCGGGGTTGCGCACGAACACCGAGTCGCTCAGGGTCATGCGACCGGTGCGGTTGTTGCTGACGAAGAAGACGGCGCTGCCCCCCTCCACGGCCGTGTTGTCGCTCACGGTGGAGCCGTGGATCGACAGCGTGAAGAAGTTGCCATCGTTGTAGATGGCCCCTCCGCTGCCGCCGCCTGGCGTGCCCGGCCGCTGCGGATTGGCGCCGTTGCCAACGGCGGTGTTGTGCGTGAACAGGCTGTTGTAGATGCTGTACGACACGCCGATGCTGCTGAGCGCGCCGCCGTTGGAGCAGGTGTTGCCCAGGCCGGGCCCGCCCCCGAAGGTGCTTTGCACCACGTACACCGGCCGGTTCTGGTAGATGCTGAGCACGCGCACCGCGCCGCCGCCGATGTCCGGGCCGGCGGACTCGCAGCGGTTGTTGGTGAACACGCTGTTGACGATCTTGAACTGGCCGCCGCGCACGAAGATGGCGCCACCGCCGCCGCCGTCGGTCAACTGGCCGCTGGAATTGCCGTTGGCGAAGCGCATGTTCTGTACCGTGAGCCGGGGGGTTTCCTGGTTCTGGCAGTGCGAGGTGGTCCAGACCTGGGCCGGGTCGCAGGTGTTCTGGTACAGGATGCGCCGGGCTCCACCGCCGCTCAACGTGATCAGGCCTTCACCGTCGAGCGTCACGTCGGGCCGGTTGTTGAACACCTTGGCCGTGCCCGGCAGGGTGATGGTCACCGGGCCGGGGCCGCAGTTGAAGCGGATCTTGCCGCCCTGCGCGACCGCGTCCACCACGGCCTGGCCGGTGCAACTGGCCGGTGTGCCCGTGCCCACCACCTGATCGGGCTGGCGGGTGTCCACGGCGAGGCCCGCAGCCGGCACGGGCACCTGGCCGCTGGGCACGCCCACGCTGTCGGGGCCTTCGGACCCGGAGTCAGAAGAGTCGCTTCCGCCGCAGGCCGCCAGGCCCATCAGCACAACGACAAGAATGCCTGCACGCAGGGGAAGCGGCAGGTGAAGCGCGGGATCATGCATGGTTCGGTCGGTCGTCGAATGAAGGGCATCCCGGCCATCCGCCTCGCTGGCAGATGCAGGGTCTCTGGCACGATCCGTGCTCAAGCTAACGGGCCGGATCGGCTGCCAATGTAAGCATCGACGACCCCGTTAGGCAATGCGGCAACGTGCAACGTTGTGTGTACCTGTTACACACCGTGCAACAGGCCGCCGGCATGCCGACGCCATCGCAGGACGACAACCACCATGCACACCATCACCCGAAGCGCTTACGCCGACATGTTCGGCCCCACCGTGGGCGACCGCCTGCGGCTGGCCGACACCGACCTGATCGTGGAAGTGGAAGAGGACCTCACCTTGCGCGCCGGTGGCTACGGTGAAGAAGTGAAGTTCGGCGGCGGCAAGACCATCCGCGACGGCATGGCGCAGAGCCAGCGCACCAATGCGCCGCCGGCGGGGCCGGGAGACAGCACCGGGGGCGCTGTGGACACCGTGCTGACCAACGCGCTCATCATCGACCACTGGGGCATCGTCAAGGCCGACATCGGCCTCAAGGACGGTCGCATCGCGGCCATCGGCAAGGCCGGCAACCCCGACACCATGCCCGGCGTGGACATCGTCATCGGCCCCGGCACCGAGATCATCAGTTGCGAAGGCAGCATCGTCACACCCGGCGGCATCGACAGCCACATCCACTTCATCTGCCCGCAGCAGGTCGACGAAGCCCTGGCCTCGGGCGTGACCACCATGCTCGGCGGCGGCACG
>CAZFOT010000151.1:8138-8559 GCA_964520365.1 uncultured Hydrogenophaga sp. | reverse complement strand
ACGGCCAGACTGGGCGTCTGGCCTAGGAGTGCAACGACGAGTGGCGCTGTTTTCAACCCATTCCCTTCGGGTTGCGGCCAAAAAGGCCATGCGCCGCGTTGCGAAGCCTCGCCGGGCCACCGGCCCGTCTGCGTTTCGCGCCTTGCGCATGGCCTTTTTGATCCGCAACGCATCTTGGAAAAATAGTGTGAACAGGCCCTACGGCAAGGGCGTGGCCTCGACCATGGCGCGCACCTGCTCGACCGGCCCGCGCCCGGCATCGCTCACCGGCACCAGGCGGTGCGCCACCGTCTGCGGAAGAATGGCCGCGATGTCGTCCGGCGCCACGTAGTCGCGCCCGCTGAGGAATGCCTGCGCCTTGGCCGATCGCACCACCGCGAGCGCGGCCCTGGGCGACAGGCCCTGGGCGAACCAGCGCCCG
>CAZFOT010000151.1:0-8128 GCA_964520365.1 uncultured Hydrogenophaga sp. | reverse complement strand
CCCGCCGCCGGCTACTCCCCGCCGAGAAGGCCGCGAACCAGCGCCCGGAGCGCGTGGCGGCGACCAGGTCCTGCAGATACTCCAGCACCGGTTCGGCCGTGTGCACCGCGCTCACCGCCTGCTGCAGCCGCGCGAGGTCGGCCGGTGTGAGCACGGGCTGGAGCTGCTCCAGCATGTCACGCCGATCCTGGCCGCGCAGCAGTTCGCGCTCGGCGGCGCGGTCGGGATAGCCCAGCGAGAGGCGCATGTGGAAACGGTCCAACTGCGATTCCGGCAGCGCATAGGTGCCGAGCTGGTCGTGCGGGTTTTGCGTGGCGATCACGAAGAACGGGCTGGGCAGGGCGCGCGTGGCGCCTTCGACCGTGACCTGTTTTTCCTCCATGGCTTCGAGCAGCGCGCTCTGGGTCTTGGGACTGGCGCGGTTGATCTCGTCGGCCAGCAGCACCTGGGCGAACACCGGGCCCGGGTGGAACACGAAACCCTCGCGGCCGCGCTCGTAGATGGACACGCCCACCAGGTCGCTGGGCATGAGATCGGCGGTGAACTGGACCCGGGAAAACTGCAGTCCGAACGAGCGGGAGAGCGCATGGGCCAGCGTGGTCTTTCCCACGCCGGGCACGTCTTCGATCAACAGGTGGCCGCCCGCGAGCAGACAGGCCACGCAGTCGGCCACTTGCTGGTTTTTGCCGACGATGACCGTGTTAAGCTGATTCAGGAGTTGGTGTAATTTTGTATCGGCGTGCATGCCGCGAACCATACCGCAAAACCCCCATGAGCCAGGCCACCGGATATTTCACCCACGAGGATTGTTGGCGACACGAAATGGGCCGGGGACACCCCGAATGCCCCGAACGGCTCGACGCGATCCACGACCGGCTGCTCATCTCGGGACTGGACATGGCGCTGGAGCGGCGCGAGGCCACGCCGGCCTCGATGGCCGACATGGAACTGGCCCACGACCGCATGCACCTGGCCGCGCTGCGCGGCCTCAGCGATGGGTTGCGCGACGAGATCGCGGCCGGTGGCCCCGAGCACGTCCAGGTCGATCCGGATACTTCGATCAACGTGCACAGCTGGGCCGCCATCCAGATGGCGGCCGGCGCGGCCATCGACGCCACCGACGCGGTGATGGCCGGTGAACTGGCCAACGCCTTCTGCGCGGTGCGCCCGCCCGGCCACCACGCCACGCGCAGCCGGGCCATGGGTTTCTGTTTCGTCAACAACGTGGCGGTGGCGGCCAGGTACGCGCTGGAGCGGCACGGCCTCCAGCGCGTGGCCATCATCGATTTCGACGTGCACCATGGCAACGGCACCGAGGACATCGTCGCCGGCGACCAACGCATCCTCATGTGCAGCTTCTACCAGCACCCCTTCTACCCCGAGTGGAACCACGCCACCGCGCCCAACTTGGTCAACCTGCCGGTGCCCGCCTACACCCGGGGCATGGACGTGCGCGAGCTGATCGACATGATGTGGATGCCTCGGCTGGATGCGCACAAGCCGCAGATGATCTTCATCAGCGCGGGCTTCGATGCCCACCGCGAAGACGACATGGCCCAGATGGGTCTGGTGGAGAACGACTACGCGTGGATCACGCAGCGCATCATGGAAGTGGCGCAACGCCATGCCAAAGGGCGCATCGTCAGTTGCCTGGAAGGCGGATACAGCCTGAGTGCGCTCGCACGCAGCGTGGAAGCGCATCTGAGGGTGCTCGCCGGGGTGTAGAGCGGACACCCCCCTGCGCCGCTGCGCGGCTTCCCCCCTCTCTGGCGCGCCGCTTTGCGGCGCTTGGAGGGGGGACGGCATCTCGGGCCGGCGGAGCCGGACCCTTGCCGCCCCTGGCTTTCGAGTTCCACACACGCGTTGCGGTGTTTCTCCCTCTCCCGCTCGCGGGTCGGGGTGAGGGCTCCGGCTGGGTTACGGCAGAGCCGTGGCCTGGCTCACCACCAGTGAAGGCTGGGTCACTCTTGCGTCGAACGGGTGCTGCTGGAGGTCGAACACTTCCTGGATGCGGCGAAGATAGCCCTGGGTCTCGGGGTAGGGCGGCACGCCGCGGTGCCGCTCCACCGCGCCTTCGCCAGCGTTGTACGCGGCCAAGGCCAGGGCCACGTCGCCCTGGAAGTAGGCCAGCAGCCAGCGCAGGTAGGCCAGCCCGCCCCGGATGTTCTGCTCGGGGTCGAACGGCTTGCGCACCTGGAACCGGGCCGCGGTCTCCGGAATGAGCTGCATCAGGCCCTGGGCGTTCTTCACCGACAGCGCTTGCGGGTTGAAATTCGACTCCGCCCGGATGACGGCGAAAGCCAGGCCGGGATGGATGCCGTACTCGGGCGCTAGCCGGTCCACGATGGCGAGGATCTTGCGGCGTTGATCGTTGTCGGCCAACTCGCGGTAGCGTGCCTCGCGACGCGCGCGTTCTGCTTCGGCGAGTGCCTCGGCCGCGCGCTGGGCTTGTGCCGCTTCTGCTTCGGCTTCCGCTTCCCGCACGCACGGCGGCTTCTCGGGGGCCTGCCCCATGAGCTTGAGCATGTTCCCGGATTGCAGGTGGCCTTGTTCCGCCGCCTGCTGGAAGAAATACGCCGCGAAGGCATCGCTGCGCTTGGTGCCGCGCCCGTTGGCGTAGATCCAGCCCAGGCGGTAGCGCGCGTCGGCATCGCCCGCCATTGCCGCCTTGCAGTACAGCGCGATGGCCTGCTCGGGATCGCGCCGGACACCCTGGCCATGTTCGAGCGCCCGGGCCGCTTCTCGCCAGGCGATCGCTTGAGCTGGGTCGACCGACGCGGGGTTCGCGGCATCCGCAAAAGCAGCTCCTGCGGCCAGCGCAAGGCTCCAGGCCACGGACAGGGACAGCAAGCGCTGCTTCATGGGGTGATCACAAGACCAGGGTTCGGATGTTGGAGTGGGTCCAGCGCCTGTTCGGCCACTGGTAGAACGATGGTAGCGCCTGGCGGCGTCAAAATCCAGAGGGCTAACCCTTTCATCGTAAGTTCTGAGGAAGGCCAGGGCATCGACATCCTCGGGTGGCCGGTATCGCCATCGCCGATTTGGGTTCTTATAATCGAGAATCATTCTCAAAAAATACCCGTGTCCGCTGCCCACCCCATCCTCGCGCTGTATAGCCACCACCTCGGCTGGCTGCAGGCATGGCTGCGCCGGCGGCTGGGGTGCGTGGACGATGCGGCCGACCTGGCCCAGGACACTTTTGTGCGCCTGCTCGGACGTCCGGCGCAGGCGCTCGAACCCGAGGTCCTGCGCGAACCCAGGGCCTACCTGACCATCGTGGCGCGTGGGCTGCTGGTGGACTTCTGGCGGCGGGGCGAACTGGAGCGCGCCTATCTGGAGGATCTGGCCCATCAGCCCGAGGCGCTGCAACCCTCGCCCGAGGAGCGCCTGGCGGCCGTGCAGATGTTGGAGGCGGTGGATGCGCTGTTGCGCTCGCTCACGCCCCGCACGCGCCAGGCCTGGCTCATGAGCCGGCTCGACGGCCTGACGCACGCCGAGATCGCCGAACGGCTCCAGGTGTCGGTGCCGCGCGTGCGCCAGTATCTGGCGAATGCCTTGCGCCACGCCTACCGGATGCGGTTTGGCGCCGGGCAATGATGTCGTCGGCCGCTTCGTCTCCCATGCAGGGCAATGCCAGTTCGTCCGGGAACGAGCGGCCGGTGCCCGCCGAAGTGCTGGATGCCGCCATCGCATGGCAACTGCGGCTGGAAGACGACCCGCCCATCGACGTGGCCCAAGCCTGGCGTGAATGGCTGGCCGCCCATGCAGACCACATGCGTGCCTGGCGCCAGATCGGCCAGATCGGGCAGCAATGGGGCGCATTGGCCCAACTGGCGCCCGGCCCGGCGGCAAAGGCCGCCTTGCTTGGCCCGAAAAGGGGCGGCCGGCTGCGCGCGGCGGGCACCGCGCTCGGGCTGGCGGCGGCCACGCTGTTGGGGCTGGCTGTGCTCGACCGCTTTCAGCCCGTGGACCAGTTGCTGGCGGACTACCGCACCGGCACCGGCGAGCGACGCACCATCGTGCTGCCCGACCAGACCATGCTGCACCTGAACACCCGCAGCGCGGTGGACCTGGCCTTCGACGAGAACCTGCGAGCGGTGCGCCTGCGCGAAGGTGAAATCATCGTCGAAACCCGCCATGCCGATGCGCAGGAGCGGCGCCCCTTCGTCGTTGTCACGCCCGACGGCAGCCTGCGCGCGCTGGGCACGGTGTTCACGGTCCGGCGTCTGGATGGCCAGGACGGCGAAGAGGGCGGCGGCACGCAGTTGACCGTCACCCAGTCGGCCGTGGCAGCCCGCCCGACCGGCTGCGCCATCGCACCTACCGAGCCCTGCGCGGGCGAACGCATCGTGCCCGAAGGCCAGACCGCGCGCCTGCGCGACAGCCGGGTGGACACGCCCGAGGCCGCCGCACCCGACGCCGATGCCTGGAAGGACGGCATGCTGGTGGTGGAGAACCAGTCCCTGGCCGAGGTGGTGGCCACACTGGCCCGCCACCGCCCGGGCCGCCTGGCCGTGGACCCGCGCGTGGCCCACTTGCGCGTCACCGGCACCCTGCCGCTGGCCGATACCGACCAGGCCCTGCTGGCCCTGACCGCCGCCGTGCCGGTGGAGGTGGCCTACGCCACCTGGTGGTGGGTCACGCTGCGGCCGCGCGTCAGCGAATAATTTTTTCATCGACCCCCTCTCACTTTTCCGCGCTCGTCCGGCAAGAGGAATAAGGCCGCTGTTTCGGCGGTCCCCGTTGTTCCTCATTCTTTTCTTCTTGCCATCGGAGCCCGACCCGTGTCCATCCATCTGCGCCTGTCCCGCACCCTGCCGTCGTTCCGCCTGAGCCCCTGTACCGCCGCCTTGCTGCTGGCTCTGGGCGGCGGTGCCCTGCCATTGCCGTCCATCGCGCAGACCGCTACAACGCCCGCCGCGCCTGCGGCCGGCGCCGAAGCCACGCGCGACTACGACCTGCCCGCCGGCCCGCTGGCCGCCACGCTCAACCGCATCGCCCGCGAGGCGGGGCTGGCGCTGACGGTGGACGCGCAACTCGTCGAAGGCCGCAGCGCCGCGCCGGTGCAAGGCCGGTTGAACGCCGCGCAGGCCCTGCGCCAGGCGCTCGCGGGATCGGGGCTGGAACTGCTGGCGGCGACGGGCGGGGGCTACACGCTGCGGCCGGTGGCACAGACCTCGCCGGCCTCCACATCCTCGGGTGGTGGCGAGGCGACGCTTGCGCAAGTCACGGTGACGGCGCAGACCGTGCGAGAGGGCGTCACCGAGGGCTCCGGTTCGTACCAGGCTTCGTACACGAACACGGCCACCAGGCTGAACCTGTCACCTCGCGAAACGCCACAGACGATCACCGTGGTCACGCACCAGCAGATGGACGATTTCGGCATGACCTCGGTGGACGATGCGCTCAAGGCGACCAGCGGCGTCTACCTGATTGAGCAGGGCAGCAACGGCAATGTGTACTACAGCCGCGGGTTCGAGTTGCAGTCCCAGTACGACGGCATGGCCGCACCGGGCGGCATCAGCGATTGGAACCGCGCTCCGCAGGCTGACCGGGCCTTTCTGGATCGGGTGGAAGTCCTGCAAGGCGCGGCGGGCTTGCTCTCTGGCGCTGGCGAGCCCGGCGGCTCGATCAACTTGGTCCGCAAGCGGCCCACCGAATCCTTCCAGGGGCAGGCCGAAGTGCAACTGGGTTCGTGGAACCAGCACCGCATGGTTGCCGATGTGTCCGGCCCGCTCGTGGCATCGGGCCGAATCCGGGGGCGCCTGGTGGCCGTGGCCGACGACAGCGATTCATTCACGGACCATGTATTTCTCGACCGGCGCGCTGTCTACGGCATCGTCGAGGCCGACCTGACCCCGGGCACCTTGTTCAGCGCCAGCGTGCAACATCAACGCGACGAAGGTCGCAACCAGTTTGGCGTGCCCTTCGCGGCTGATGGCAGCGATGCCGGGCTGCGCCGCTCCTTGTTCCTGGCTGATGCCAACCACCGTGTGAACAAGGACGCCACGCAATACACCCTGGGCCTGACGCAACGGCTTTCCGGGGGCTGGAGCCTCAAGGCCGCTTATTCCTCGCAGGAAACCGGCAACGTCATACGGAACTACAGCTTTATCACCGGCAGCCTGAATCCCGTGACAGGCGATGGCATGCTGATGAGACGCATGCGGGCGTTTGCCAGAGATACCCGCTCTCATGCCCTGGATGTCCATGCCACGGGTCCTTTCGATCTGCTTGGGCGAAAGCATGAACTGGCATTGGGCACGAATGGGACTTCCTACAGGGACACCTTTCAAGGCTCGGGGTACTACCCCGTGTCCACCGCGATCAACGTCCATACCTTCGACCCCGCATCGCTTGGCCCCGTGCCTGACGGCGGAATTCCTTATCTGGGGTCGACGAGAGTCGATCAACTGGGCTTGTACGGCGTGGCGCGCTGGAGCCTGGCCGATTCGTTCAAGCTGATCACAGGCGCCCGGGTCAGCCAATACCGGAGCAAAGATCTCGTCACAGGCGTCACGGACATCAAGGAGAGCGGTGTCGTCAGCCCCTATGCCGGCCTGGTTTACGACCTGGATGCGCAGTATTCCGTTTACGCCAGCTATTCCGACATCTTCAATCCGCAGAGCAACAGGAGCGCGAACGGAAGCATGCTCGACCCCGTGGTCGGCGCCAACTATGAACTGGGTATCAAGGGCGAATTGATGGACAAGCGCTTGAACGTGTCCGCCGCCGTGTTCCGTCTGGAACAGACCAACCTTGCCCGCGAGGACGACTCCGTTCCGTTCGACCCCACGAACGCGTGCGGCGGCACCTGCTACATCGCTGCCGACAAGGTGGTGAGCCAGGGCGTCGATCTGGGCATCAGCGGGCAACTCGGCCGTGATCTGAACCTGTCCGCAGGCTATACCTACATGAGCGCCGAGTATGCGGCGGGCGACCTGCAGGGCCAGCGCTACCTCACCGATGCGCCCCGACATAGCCTGCGCCTGGCCGCCATCTACTCATTGCCCGGTACTGGCTGGTCGGTCGGCGGCCATCTGGCCGCGACCAGCCGGGCGCACAAAATCAACCGTTCTGCCACCAATCCCTGGACGATTCATCGCGGGTCATTGCTGCTGTTGGGGCTGACCGCCAAATACCGGATAAACCCGAAGACGGAAGCGCTTTTCTCGATCAGCAATCTCACGGACCGCAGCTACCGCAATCTCGAGGGTCGCAACTATTCCACCTTCGGCGAGCCGCGCAAGTTCACGGCAAACCTGAAATACCGGTTCTGACCACCTGGAAGATGGCTGTCTTCAGGCCGCCAGCACCCGCCCCGGATTCATCAGGTTCTGCGGGTCCAGCGCCCGCTTGAGCGAGCGCATCAGCGCCAGGGCCACCGGGTCCTTGTACCGGGGCAGGGTGCCGGCCTTGAGGCTGCCGATGCCGTGCTCGGCGCTGATGGAACCGCCGAACTTGAGCACCTGGTCGAACACCAGGTGGTTCACGCGCTCTTCGTGGTCGCGCAGGAAGGCCTTGGCGTCGCCTTCGGCGGGTGCCTGCACGTTGTAGTGAAGGTTGCCGTCGCCCAGGTGGCCGAAGTTGACCAGGCGCACGCCGGGAATCTCGCGCGCCAGCAGGGCGTCGGTTTCGGCGCAGAAGGCCGGTATGCGCGAGACGGGCACCGAGATGTCGTGCTTGATGTTCAGGCCTTCTTCGGCCTGCGCCAGCGGAATGCTCTCGCGGATGTGCCAGAGCTGGTGTGCCTGGGCGAGGTTTTCGGCCACCACGGCGTCGCTGACCAGCCCGTCTTCGAAGGCGGTTTCCAGCAGGCGCTCGAACTGCGCGCGCGCATGGTCTTCCGATTCGCTGTCGCTGTTTTCCAGCAGCACGCCGTAGGGCACGTCGTCCTGGTCGATGAAGGGCACGCGCAGTTGCGGCATGTGCCGGTCCACCAGGCCGAGCGCGAAGCGGCCCATGACTTCGAAGCCGGTCAGGCCCGCGCCCAGGTGCCGGTGGGCCAGCCCCAGCAGCGCGACCGCCGCATCGAGGCTGGGCACGGCGGCCCAGGCGGTGAGCTGCGCGGCCGGCAGCGGGTAGAGCTTTATCGTCGCGGCGGTGATGACGCCCAGCGTGCCCTCGC
>CAZFOT010000150.1:1835-8584 GCA_964520365.1 uncultured Hydrogenophaga sp. | reverse complement strand
ACCATCGGCTCGCTGGCCAACACCACCGCCGACAACCTGAGCACCATCGCCTACGCCGAAAACACCGTGGAGCTGGACGCAGCGGACATCACCGGCTACAACACCGCGGTCACGACCAACCTGACCATCACCGTCGGCACCGCCGACGCGGTCGATCTGGGCGAACTGGCCGCGGCCTCTTCCGCCACCGAACGCATCGGCCAGGTGGTCGAGGCGATCAACCGCAAGACCAGCGAAACCGGCGTCTCGGCCTTCCTGGTGGACAACGGGGACGGCACCTTCGACGTGGAACTGCTGTCGTCCAAACTGGATGCCGATGGCGAACCGGAGGTCGTGGAGTTCGGCGCCGGATTCACCGTCGCCAATACCGGTATCGAGGCGGACGACGCCGATGACATCGACCCCGCCGCCACCAATCTGACCGGCATCTCCAGCATCGACGTGACGAGCGAAAAGGGCGCCTACATCGCCATGAAGAAGCTGGACGCCGCGCTCGACGACGTGAACAGCGCGCGCGCCACCCTGGGTGCCGTGCAAAGCCGCTTCGAGAACGCCGTGGCCAACATCCAGATCGGCGTGGAAAACCTGTCCGCTTCGCGTGGCCGCATCATGGACGCCGACTTCGCCAAGGAAACGGCCAACCTGTCGCGCGCGCAGATCCTGCAGCAGGCCGGTACCGCCATGGTGGCCCAGGCCAACCAGATTCCCCAGGGCGTGCTCTCGCTGCTGCGCTGACCGCGATTCAACAGACTCGCAAGGGCCGCGCCTTCATCGGGCGCGGCTGTCCCAGGGCGGTGGCGGCGGTGAACAACCGCCCCACCGCTTCGGGCCTTGCGGGATGAGCACAGCGCAGGCCTCCCGCGTGCGCTGTGCCCATCCCGGAAAGGACTTCCCATGGCCATCTCATCACCCGGCCTTGCCAGCGGCATCGACATCCAGGGTATCGTCTCCAAGCTGGTGGCGCTGGAGCGCGCACCCCTGGCCCCGCTGCAGCAGAAGGCCGCGTCGTTCCAGAGCAAGCTCTCGATCTACGGCACCATCAAGTCCATGGTGGCGGGGCTCGGCGAGGCGGCCGCCAAGCTCTCGGCACCGGGTGCATGGACCAGCGTCAAGGGCAGTTCGTCCGCGCCGGACGCGGTCGGCATCAGCGTGGCCGCGAGCACGGCAGCCACCGCCATGTCCATCGAGGTGCAAAGCCTGGCCAAGGCCCAGTCGGTCGCCTCCGGCGCCGTGCCCAACGGCTCCGCCATCGGTGGCGGCACCCTGAGCATCCAGATCGGTGACTGGTCCGGTGGCAGCTTCGCCGCCGGCACCGGCGCGGCGGTCGATGTCGCCATCGGGGCCGGCGATTCCCTCAGCACCATCGCCAGCAAGATCAACGCCGCCGGCGCGGGTGTGAGCGCCACCGTGCTGCGCGACGCCTCGGGCGAGCGCCTGCTGGTGCGTTCGAGCGAAACCGGTGAAGCCAATGGCTTTCGCATCCAGGTGGCCGACAACGACGGCGACTCCAACGACGCCAGCGGTCTTTCGAGCCTGGCCTTCGACCCCGGCACCGCCAGCGGCATGGCGCTGAGCCAGGCCGGCGCGAACGCGCAGGCCACGGTCAACAACGTGCCCATCAGCTCGGCCAGCAACACCGTGAAGGACGCGCTGCCCGGCATCACGCTGACGTTGTCGAAAGTGACCACCGGCCCGGTCGAGGTGGCGGTGAGCGTGGACAAGGACGCGATGCGCAAGAACATCCAGGCCTTCGTGGACGCCTACAACAGCATCAACAACATGCTGGCCACGGCCACCAAGTACGACCCTGACACCAAGGTGGCCGGATCGCTGCAGGGCGACAGCACCGCCGTGGGCCTGCAGAACGCCCTGCGCGGCATGATGCGGTCGGTCACCGCGAGCGAGCCGTTCTCGCGCCTGCTGGACGTGGGCATCGAAATGAAGACCGGCGGTGTGATGTCGATCGACACCACCAAGCTGGACCAGGCGATGGAGAACCCGGCCAGCCTGCAGGCGCTGTTCGCCCAGACCAGCGCCAACCCCACGGAGCGCGGCTTCGGCCTGAAGGTCAAGGCCTTTGCCGACGGCCTGCTGGCCACCAACGGCCTGGTGACCACGCGCACCGAAGCCCTGCAAGGCTCCATCACGCGCAACGCCAAGGAAATGGACAAAGTCACCGACCGTGCCGCGCGGGCCGAGGTGCGCTACCTGGCGCAGTACAACGCCATGGACGCGGCGGTGGGGCAGCTCTCGGGTCTCAACGCCTTCGTGACCCAGCAGATCACGCTCTGGAACAACATCAAGCGGTAGATGCAGCACCCCTGCGCCGCTGCGCGGCTTCCCCTTCTCTGGCGCCTTCGGCCTGGAGAGGGACGCTTGGGATGAGGGCTTGAACGAGTGAGCGGCCTGCGCGCCACCGGCGCCGGGTCTTTTTTCTGGATGGAACAAGTGCCCGGACCGCAGAGGAGAAAAGCATGAAATTTCCACCTCTGAACGACGACCGGATGCCTACAGTCCCGGGTGCAGATGCCGATAAAAAAAGGCATCAGACACAAGGAACCCAAGCCATGTTCACCCCTGTCAGCACCCGCGCCGCATCCGCCTACAAAAGTGTTGCCGTCGAAACCGGCGTGCAGGGTGCCGACCCGCACCAACTCGTCGGCCTGCTGTTCGACGCGCTCATGCAGTCGATGAACCTCGCCCGCGGCGCCATGCAGCGCGGCGATGTGGAGGCCAAGGGCAAGGCCCTGGGCAAGGCCGTCCGCCTCCTGGAAGAAGGCCTCAAGGCCGGCCTGAATCCGCGCGATGGCGGCGAGCTGGCGCACAACCTGCGCGCGCTCTACGACTACGGCATCCAGCGCCTGACGCTGGCCAACATGCGCAACGATGAAAAGCTCATCGTCGAGGTGGCGACGCTCATCGAGCCGGTGGCGCAATCCTGGAAAGACATCCGCGGCGCCGCGCCGACCGCCCATCAGCCCGCAACGGGCCTTGGAGCCTGACCATGGAGCACACCTTGCTGGACTATTACCGCGCCATCGACGACGCCAGCCAGAAGATGCTGGAGGCCGCGCAAACCGAAAACTGGGACCAGGTGGTCCGCCTCGAAGGCGCCTGCGCCGTGCTGATCGCGCAACTGCGCAGCAAGTCGCGCACCGACCGGCTCGCCCCCGACGAGCGCAAGGAGAAGACGAAGATCATGCAGCGCATCCTGCGCACCGACGCCGAGATCCGCTGCCTGGCCGAACCCTGGCTGAACGACCTGGCCCACCTGGTGGATCGCCCGGCGGTGCATTGAACCCCGGGAGCGCTCGCGAAACCCGCAACGCGCGTGTGGAATTCGAAAGCCAGGGGCACCGAGGGTCCGGCTTTGCCGGCCCAAGGTGCCGTCCCCCCTCCAAGCGCCCGAAGGGCGCGCCAGGGAGGGGGGAAGCCGCGAAGCGGCGCAGGGGGGAGTCTCAAACACTCATGTTCATCACGTCGGTGTACGCCTGGACCATGCGGTTGCGCACGTGCAGCGTGGCCTGGAAGCCGATCTGCGACTTCTGCATGGCGAGCATGGTTTCCTCCAGGCTGACGTTCGGGTTGCCGAGCTGGACCTGGGTCTGCAGGCGCGCGGCCTCGTTCTGGCTGGCGCTGACCGCGCGCAGGGCGGTCTTGAAGCCGTCGGCGATGCCGGGCGCGCCCGTGGCCGCGCCAGGGCGCTTCAGGGCGGTCTGTCCCACGCCGGTGAGCGCCTGGCTGGTCAGGGGGCTGATGCGCATGTCCATGGCGGTGTCCTTCCAAACGAATACTTGTGCACACCCCGATGCTAGGGAGGGCGGCCCGGGCGCGCGGTGGGAATAGGGGCACAAACCCGGTCCTTTTCATGGGTATGGCGGCGGCGCCGGACCCGAATAATCGGTCGCAGCAGGGGAGATTCCCCCTGCCGCACCACCCTTATTCGACCCATCCAGCCCCATGACCACCACCGTCGCCGAACTGGACATGCAACCCGTGCCGCGCAGCCCATTGGCCGAGAGCTTCGCGCGCATGGACCAAGGCCTGAAGATCAAGATGGGGCTGGGCGTGCTGGCGCTGGTGGCCATCGTCGCCGCCTTCTTCTACATGGGCCGCCAGGCCGAGTGGCGCGTGCTCTACGCGAACCTGGGCGATCGCGACGGCGGCGCCATCGTGGCCCAGCTCTCGCAGATGAACGTGCCCTACAAGCACGCCGAAGGCGGCATGGCGATCATGGTGCCGGCCGACAAGGTGCACGACACCCGGCTGCGCCTGGCCTCGCAGGGGCTGCCCAAGGGCTCGGTGGTGGGCTTCGAGCTGATGGAGTCGAACCGCTTCGGCATGACCCAGTTCCAGGAACGCCTGACCTTCCAGCGCGGGCTCGAGGGAGAACTCACGCGCTCGATCCAGTCGCTGTCGTCGGTGCAGAGCGCGCGCGTCCACCTCGCGCTGCCCAACCAGAACGGCTTCTTCCGCCAGCAGCAGCAGCCCAGCGCCTCGGTGCTGCTCACGCTGCACCCCGGCCGCGTGCTCGACCGCGCGCAAGTGGCCGGCATCGTGCACCTGGTGGCCTCCAGCGTGCCGGAGATGAACCCCAAGGCGGTCAGCGTGGTGGACGACGCCGGCACCCTGCTCTCGAACTCGGCCGACGGCCCCGCGCAGGGCGCCGACACCCAGAAACTGCAGTACGCGCAGCAACTGGAGCAGGTCTACACGCGGCGCATCCTGGACATGCTCGAACCCCTGGTGGGGCGCGGCAACGTCAAGGCCCAGGTCAGCGCCGACATCGACTTCTCGCAGGTGGAATCGACCTCCGAGCAGCACCGGCCGAACCAGGGCGGCGAGCCCGGCACCATCCGCAGCCAGCAGATCGTGGAGGACGGCGCCGCCCCCGTCGCGCAGCCCGCCGGCGTACCCGGCGCGGTGAGCAACCAGCCGCCGGCCACGGGCAGCGCGCCCATCAATGGCGACCCCGGCACGCTGGGCGTGGCGAGCGCGGCCGACAAGGCCGGTGCCGTGCGCCGCGAATCGGTGGTGAACTACGAGGTGGACAAAACGGTGAAGGTGGTGCGCGAGGCCAGCGGCCAGGTGCGCCGCCTCAGCGCCGCCGTGGTGATCAACCACCGCACCGTGACCGACCGCGCCGGCAGGGAAACGGCCACGCCCATTCCGCCCGAGCAGCTCGAACAGATGACCGCCCTGGTGCGCGAGACCATCGGCTTCAACCGCGAGCGCGGCGACTCGGTCAACCTGGTCAACGCCGCCTTCAGCGTGGACAAGCCGGCCGAGGAAGCCCCTGTGGCCTGGTGGCTGCAAAGCGACAACCAGGAGCTGGCGCGCACGCTGGCCTGGCCGCTGGGCATGGTGGCCCTGGGTCTGCTGGTGGTGCTGGGCATGGTGCGCCCCGGGATCAAGGCGATCCGCTCGCCCGGCCGGCCCGCCGACGCCCGCTCGCCCAAGGCGCTCAACGCCCTGGTCAACGAAACGCCGGAACGCCCCGGGCTGCCGATGCCGACCCCGCAGGAGATCACGGCCGAGCAAGAGCGCATATCCGACGCCAAGCGCCTGGCGCTGGAGAACCCGATGGCCGTGGCGAACATCGTCAAGGGCTGGGTGAATGGCGAGTCTCCCGCATGAGCGGGAGCCGCCGCGCGCCAACGGATGCCGCGAACTTCGCATAGACAAGGAAGAGCAACATGGAAGAGCAGGGACTACACGACGCCGCGATCTTTCTGATGTCACTCGGCGAGGAAGAGGCGGCCGAGGTGTTCAAGCACCTCAGCCCGAAGGAAGTGCAGAAGCTGGGCGAGACGATCGCCAAGATGCGCGCGGTCTCGCACGAGCGCGTGGACCAGGTGATGCAGAGGTTCACCAGCGCCGCGGCCTCGCAGAGCCTGCTGGTGTCCGACACCGACAACTACGTGCGCGCGGTGCTCAAGCGCGCGCTCGGCGACGACAAGGCTTCCCTGCTGATCGACCGCATCCTGCAGGGCGGCGACGTCTCGGGCATCGAGAGCCTGAAGTGGATGGACCCGTTCTCCATCGCCGAGCTGCTGCGCAACGAACACCCCCAGATCGTCGCGGCCATCCTGGTGCACCTGGAGTCCGACCAGACCGCGGCCGTCCTGAAGAACTTCACCGAACGCACGCGCAACGAGGTGATGCTTCGCATCGCCACCCTCGAAGGCATCCAGCCCACCGCGCTGAAGGACTTGAACGAGGTGCTCTACAAGGTGCTCGCCGGCGGCGACAAGATCCGCAAGACCTCGATGGGCGGCGTCAAGACCGCCGCGGAGATCATCAACATGATGGGCACCAGCATCGAGAGCGCGGTGATCGAGGCGATCCACGATTTCGACCCCGATCTGGCCCAGCGGATCATGGACAAGATGTTCGTCTTCGAGGACTTGCTCAAGCTCGATTCCAAGTCGGTGCAGATGGTGCTCAAGGAAGTGTCGTCCGATTCGCTGGTGATCGCGCTCAAGGGCGCCACCACCGACCTGCGCGAGCTGGTGCTGTCCAACATGTCCACCCGCGCCGCCGAGGCCTTGCGCGAGGACCTCGAATCGCGCGGCCCGATCCGGCTCTCCGAGGTCGAGAACCAGCAGAAGGAGATCCTCAAGATCGTGCGCCGCCTGTCCGACGAAGGTCTGATCATGATCGGTGGAGCGGAAGATGAAAGCTTCGTCTAAAGGCAGCGCCCACTCGCGCTTCGTGCCGCGCGAGGAGATCGACGGCGTGTCCGCCTG
>CAZFOT010000150.1:851-1825 GCA_964520365.1 uncultured Hydrogenophaga sp. | reverse complement strand
GAACACCCCCCGCGCCGCTTCGCGGCTCCCCCCTCTCTCGCCTGCGGCGGGAGGGGGGCGACACCTTGGGCCGGCAAAGCCGGACCCTCGGTGTCCCTGGGTTGCACCGTTTCATGCGCGACGGAGCGCTGGAGTTCTGCCGAGGGGAGCAAGCATGGCGGCTAAGACCAACACTCACTCGCGTTTCGTGCCGCGCGAGGAAATCGACGGCGTGTCCGCCTGGCGCTTCACCGCCGTGGACGGCAGCGAGGACCTGCTGCCGCTGGACGCCGCCGAGAACGAGGCCAGTGCGATCGACCAGGCCGCCCTCCAGCAAGCCACCGAACAAGCCTACGCCGAGGGCTATGCCCGTGGCCGCGAAGCCGGGGGCCAGGAAGTCCGCGAGGCGCTGGAGGCCACGGTGCGCAAGACGGCGGAGGAAACCGCCGTGCGCATGGCCCAGTTGCTGCACGCCACGCGCGATCACCTGCGCAAGAGCGAGGACCAGATCTCGCACCACATCCTCGAACTCGCCTGCGACCTGGCGCGCCAGGTGGTGCGCCAGGAACTGCGCGGCGACCCGGCGCACCTCAGGCCGGTGATCGGCGAGGCGCTGGCCCAGTTGGTGGAGGACGGCCTGCCCGCCACCGTGCGCATGCACCCGTCCGACCTCGCGCTGATGCAGGGCGCGCTGGCCGAGAACATCGGCGGCAAGTCGCCGCCCGAGTTCGTGGCCGACGCGTCGATCAGTCCGGGCGGCTGCATGATCGAATCGCCCAGCACCTCGGTGGACGCCACGATCGAGAAGCGCTGGGCGCGCGCCGTGGGCAACCTCGGTCTGGAGACCGCGTGGAACCCGGAGAACGCCGATGTCTGATTGGGAAGCACCCCCGCCGCGCTGCGCGCGACCCCCTCGAGGGGGCAGAGGGCCGCGGCTCCAAGCCTGCCTGCGCAGGCTTGGACGGCCCGATGAAGCGGCGCCAGAGTCGCCGCTT
>CAZFOT010000150.1:0-841 GCA_964520365.1 uncultured Hydrogenophaga sp. | reverse complement strand
CAAGCCTGCGCAGGCAGGCTTGGAGCCGCGGCCCGATGAAGCGGCGACTCTGGCGCCGCTGCGGCCTGCAAGGCATGCCTGTGGCCCGGCGAAGCCGGTTCCACGGCATCTCTGGAACAAGGCACTTCACGCCGGAGAGGCGTCTGTTCTGTCCCTGCACGCTCGCATGTCCCCGAGGAGCGCAACTTGAACGACAGCACCTTCGGCGCGCCCAGCCGCTGGGGCCACTTCATGGAAGACCTGCGCGAGAACGCCAGCGCGCACACGCCGCTGGAAGTGCGCGGCACGCTCACGCGCCTGGCCGGCCTGGTGCTCGAGGCCGTGGGCCTGAAGGTGCCGGTGGGTTCGCAGTGCCTGATCAGCAACGGCCCCAAGGAGCCGGTGCTGGCCGAGGTGGTGGGCTTCTCGGGCGACCGCGCCTACCTCATGCCCGCGGGCGACACGCACGGCCTGTCCAGCGGCGCCAGCGTGACCCCGCTGGCGCCCTACCGGCCGGTGCCCCGCATGGGCCAGGCCAACAAGCCGCCCTCGCCCGACGACCGCGGCGCCCTGCGCCTGCCGCTGGGCCGGGGCCTGCTCGGCCGCGTGGTGGATTCGCACGGCAACCCGCTCGACCACCAGGGCCCCATCACCCAGGTGGACATGGCGCCCATGGACCGCCAGCCCATCAACGCCATGGACCGCGACCCGGTGCGCGAATCGCTGGACACCGGCGTGCGCGCCATCAACGCCCTGCTCACCGTGGGGCGCGGCCAGCGCATCGGCCTGTTCGCCGGCTCGGGCGTGGGAAAAAGCGTGCTGCTGGGCATGATGGCGCGCTACACCCGGGCCGACGTGATTG
>CAZFOT010000149.1:0-8731 GCA_964520365.1 uncultured Hydrogenophaga sp. | reverse complement strand
TCCACACGCGCAGCATGGAAGAAGCCTGCGCCATCAGCAACCGCATCGCGCCGGAGCACCTCGAGGTTTCCAGCCAGGATCCGCACCGCTGGGAGCCGCTGCTCAGGCACGCAGGTGCCATTTTCCTGGGGGCCTACACCAGCGAAAGCCTGGGTGACTACTGCGCCGGCCCCAACCACGTGCTGCCCACGAGCGGCACGGCGCGCTTTTCCTCCCCCCTGGGCGTGTACGACTTCCAGAAGCGCAGCAGCCTGATCGAGGTCAGCCGGGCCGGGGCGCAGAGCCTGGGCGTGATCGCGGCCGAAATGGCCTATGGCGAAGGCCTGCAGGCCCATGCCAGGGCGGCCGAGTTGAGGCTGGATGAAGTGCCCGTGATGCGAGGCACGCGATGAGCGCCGTTTCGCCACTGCGCTTCATCCGCAAGGACATCCAGTCCATGCACGCCTACGCCATCCAGGATTCGGCGGGCATGGTCAAGCTCGACGCGATGGAGAACCCCTACCGCCTGCCCGCCGAACTGCAGGCCGAGCTGGGCGCCCGTCTGGGCGCCGTGGCCATCAACCGGTACCCCGGTGCGCGGATCGACGATCTGAAACAGGCCCTGGCGGCGCACGTGGACCTGCCGCAGGGGTGTTCGCTGATGCTGGGCAATGGCTCGGACGAGCTGATCTCGCTGCTGGCCATGGCCTGCGATCTGCCTGATGCGTCCATCCTGGCGCCGGTTCCCGGGTTCGTCATGTATGCGATGAGCGCCCAGTTGCAGGGGCTCGAGTTCGTCGGCGTTCCCCTGACGGAGCGGTTCGAGCTCGACGAAAGCGCCATGGTGGCGGCTCTGCGGGAACGCCAGCCGGCCATCACCTACATCGCCTATCCGAACAACCCCACCGCCAACCTCTGGGATGCCGCGGTGATCCGCCGGCTGATTGCCGAAGCCGCCGCGTTTGGCGGGCTCGTGGTGATGGACGAGGCCTACCAGCCTTTTTCCAGCGCCACCTGGCTCGAAGAGATGCGAGCGCATCCGCAGGCGAATGCCAATGTCCTTCTGGTGCGCACGCTTTCCAAGCTGGGCCTGGCTGGTGTCCGCCTGGGGTATCTGCTGGGTCCGCAATCCCTGGTGCACGAACTGGACAAACTCCGCCCGCCCTACAACGTGAGCGTGCTCAATGCCGAATGCGCCCTGTTCGCGTTGAAACACGCCGACGTGTTCGCCGCCCAGGCCGCGGAGATACGCGACCAGAGGCGGCTGCTGATCGATGTGCTGGCGCACATGCCCGGCGTGACACCCTTTCCCAGCGAAGCCAACATGGTGCTGGCGCGGGTGCCGGATGCCCAGCGGTGTTTCGATGCGCTGAAGGCGCAGGGCATCCTGGTCAAGAATGTTTCTAAAATGCACCCACTGCTAGGCCATTGTCTGCGTCTCACGGTGGGAACGCCCGAAGAAAACGCGCAACTGATCCATGCCCTGAAGACCGCCCTATGACCTCCACGCCTTCCGTCCCTCCCACCGGCGACCGCGTTGCCCAGGTGCAGCGCAATACCGCAGAAACCCGGATTTCGGTCCGCGTCAACATCGACGGCAGCGGGACCGCCAGCCTGTCCACGGGCATCGGTTTCTTCGACCACATGCTGGACCAGATCGCGCGGCACGGCCTGATCGATCTCGACATCCAGGCCCAGGGCGACCTGCACATCGATGGACACCACACGGTGGAAGACGTGGGCATCACGCTGGGGCAGGCCTTCGCCCAGGCGGTGGGCGACAAGAAGGGCATCCGGCGCTATGGCCATGCCTATGTGCCGCTCGACGAGGCCTTGTCGCGCGTGGTGATCGATTTTTCCGGGCGGCCGGGCCTGCACATGCGCGTGCCGTTCAAGAGCGGCATGGTGGGCGGATTCGACACCCAACTGGCCTTCGAGTTCTTCCAGGGCTTCGTCAACCATGCGGGTGTCACGCTGCACATCGACAACCTGCACGGCGAGAACGCCCACCACCAGGCCGAGACGGTGTTCAAGGCCTTTGCCCGCGCGTTGCGCATGGCGCTGGAGCGCGATGCGCGTCTGGGCGACGTGATCCCTTCGACAAAAGGCTCGCTTTGAGTTTGCGATGAAATCCGGAACAGTGGCCGTGGTGGACTACGGCAGCGGCAATCTGCGATCGGTATCCCAGGCGGTCAGGCATGTGGCCCAGGGCAGCGGGGTGGAAGTGCGCGTCACCTCGCAGGCCAGCGAAGTCCTGAATGCCGAGCGCGTCGTGCTGCCGGGGCAGGGCCACATGGCCGACTGCATGCGGGAACTGGCCGATTCGGGACTGCTGGACGCCGTGCTCCACGCTGCCGCCAACAAGCCGCTCTTTGGCGTCTGCGTGGGCATGCAGATGTTGCTCGACCGCAGCGAAGAGGGTGATACGCCAGGCCTGGGCCTGATCCCGGGGGATGTGGTGCGGTTCCGCCTCGAAGGCAGGCTGCAGGCCGACGGCAGCCGCTTCAAGGTGCCGCAGATGGGCTGGAACCAGGTGTTCCATGCGCTGGATGGTGCCCCTTCGCATGCGCTGTGGCGCGGCATCGGCGACGGGGCCTATTTCTATTTCGTGCACAGCTACCACGCACGCCCCGCCCAGGCGCGGCACACCGCCGGCGAGACCGACTATGGCGGGCGTTTCGCGGCGGCCATTGCACGGGACAATATTTTCGCCACGCAGTTTCACCCGGAGAAGAGCGCTGACCAGGGACTGGCGCTCTATCGCAACTTCCTGTCCTGGAATCCCTGACCGACCCTCCCCACCCGACCATCATGCTGCTGATTCCTGCCATTGATTTGAAAGACGGCCAGTGCGTTCGCCTCAAGCAGGGCGACATGGACCAATCCACGGTGTTCGGCGAAGACCCGGCGGCCATGGCCCGCAGCTGGGTCGACAAGGGCGCCCGGCGCGTGCACCTGGTGGACTTGAACGGCGCCTTCGCCGGCAAGCCGAAGAACGAGCAGGCCATCCGCGCCATCCTCAAGGAAGTGGGCTCGGAAGTGGACGTTCAGCTCGGCGGCGGCATCCGCGACCTGGACACCATCGAGCGCTACCTCGATGCCGGGCTGCGCTACGTGATCATCGGCACGGCCGCCGTGAAAAACCCCGGCTTCCTGCAGGACGCCTGCACGGCTTTCGGCGGCCACATCATCGTCGGCCTCGACGCCAAGGACGGCAAGGTGGCCACCGACGGCTGGAGCAAGCTCACGGGCCACGAGGTCGTGGATCTGGGCAAGAAGTTCGAGGACTACGGCGTCGAGGGCATCATCTACACCGACATCGGGCGCGACGGCATGTTGTCCGGCATCAACATCGACGCCACGGTCAAGCTGGCGCAGGCCCTGTCGGTCCCGGTGATCGCCTCGGGCGGACTGTCCAACCTCGAAGACATCCGCGCCTTGTGCGAGGTGGAAGACGAAGGCGTCGAAGGCGTCATCTGTGGCCGCTCCATCTACAGCGGCGACCTCGACTTCGAAGCCGCTCAGCGACTCGCCGACGAACTGAACGGCGCTTGACGGCATTGCCATCGCCGCGGACCCCGACATGCTTGCCAAACGCATCATCCCCTGCCTGGACGTGACCGGTGGCCGCGTGGTCAAGGGCGTCAACTTCGTCGAGTTGCGCGATGCGGGCGACCCGGTGGAGATCGCCGCGCGCTACAACGATCAGGGCGCGGACGAGCTCACGTTTCTGGACATCACCGCGACCAGCGATGGGCGCGACCTGATTCTTCACATCATCGAGTCGGTGGCTTCCCAGGTGTTCATCCCCCTCACGGTCGGAGGGGGCGTGCGCACCGTGGAGGACGTGCGCCGCCTGCTCAACGCGGGGGCCGACAAGACCAGCTTCAACTCGGCCGCGATCGCCCGGCCCGAGGTCATCCGCGAGGCGTCCGGGAAATACGGCTCGCAGTGCATCGTGGTGGCCATCGATGCCAAGCGCCGCTTCGGCGAGGACCTGCTCCATCGCGGCGAAGGCTGGGACGTGTACAGCCATGGCGGGCGCAGGAACACCGGGCTCGATGCCGTGGCCTGGGCGAAACAGATGGCCGACTTCGGCGCCGGCGAGATCCTGCTCACCAGCATGGACCGGGACGGCACCAAGTCCGGCTTCGATCTGGCCTTGACGCGTGCCGTGGCCGATGCGGTCGACGTGCCGGTGATCGCGTCGGGTGGCGTGGGCCATCTCGACCACCTGGCCGATGGCGTGCAGCAAGGCGGGGCCGACGCCGTGCTGGCCGCCAGCATCTTCCACTACGGCGAATACACGGTCGCGCAGGCCAAGGCGCGCATGGCCGAGCGGGGCATCCCCGTTCGCCTCTGACGCCGCGGGCTTCAGTCCGTGGAGCGTCCGAACTGCTGTTCGAGTCGGTCTTCCAGTTCGCCCAGACTGGCGCCCAGGCCGTTGCCGGTCTGTTCGATCACTTCGGCCATGCGCGCCTGGACGTCGTCCATCTTCTGCTGAAGCCTGGCCAGGTTTTCCTGGTCCCGTGCCGCGACGGCCAGGAACTGGGTCTGGACGTGTTCGCGCAATTCGACCAGGCGGGAAGCTTCGGCCTTGTCGGCCAGGTTGCGCTGCTCGGCGGCCTCGCGGGTGATCCGCCGCACCTCCATCAGATGGGTGGTTTGGTTGAAGACCAGGGCCAGCAGAAACGCCACCAGCATCAGCGTGAGGATGCCCAGCAGCACCAGGCCGATGGGCGCCTGAACCTGGGTGACGCCCAGATTGAGCGTGGCTGGCCGGAACACTTCGTCCGCGTTGAGCGCGACCAGCGCGGCCACCAGCAGGATGAACACCACCAGCGTCAGGGTCCGGAATTTCATGCAGTCTCCTTGAATGCGCCATGCGCGCGCGCGGTTGCGGGCCAGGGCTTGCGCATCCTATCCGCTCTCCTGCGGCTGCGCGGCTCACATGTTAGATTCCGTGCATGAAATGGCTTGACGACGTGAAATGGGACGCACAGGGGTTGGTTCCCGTCATCGCTCAGGAGCAGGGCTCCGGAGACGTGCTGATGTTCGCGTGGATGAACCGCGAGGCCCTTCAGAAGACGGCGGAACTGGGACGGGCGGTGTATTTCAGCCGTTCGCGGGGCCGGCTCTGGTTCAAGGGTGAAGAATCCGGGCATGTGCAGACCGTCCACGACATCCGCATGGACTGCGACAACGACGTGATCCTGCTCAAGGTGACGCAGTTGGGCCATGAGCCGGGCATCGCCTGCCACACCGGTCGCCACAGCTGTTTCTTCCACAGCCTTCAGGAGGGTCGATGGGACGCCGTGGAGCCGGTGCTCAAGGACCCCGAATCCATCTACCGATAGACCATGACCTCTACTGACGCGCTGCAGCGGCTCGCCGCCGTGATCGAAAGCCGCAAGCCCCGCAAAGGCGGCGACCCCGACAAGAGCTACGTGGCCCGGCTGTTGCACCAGGGCCCCGACGCCTTCCTGAAGAAGATCGGCGAAGAAGCGACCGAGGTGGTGATGGCCGCCAAGGACTGTGACCACGGCGCGGACGCCGGCAAGCTGGTCAACGAGGTGGCCGATCTGTGGTTTCACTCCATGATCGCCCTGGCGCATTACGGGAAAACGCCCGCCGACGTGGTGAGCGAACTGGTGCGCCGGGCCGGCCAGAGCGGGCTGGAGGAAAAAGCGCTGCGCAAGGCCCAGGCGCGCGAGGCGAGCGAATAGCGGCGGACCCGACCACAAGGAGCCCGGCATGAAGAATCCATCGGACATCATCGATGTCGAAGCCAAGGACAGTGAGGCGGCGCAGTCCCTCAAGAGCGTGGGCTGGCTGAGCTACATCCTTCACCTCGTGGTCGCGGTCGCGGCCGTGGTGCCGGGCGCCCAGCCCAGCATCGCCTTGCTGCTGGTGGCGCTGGTGATCGATCTGGTCAAGCAGGGCGATGCCGTGGGCACCTGGCAGGCCAGCCATTTTTCGTGGCGCATCCGCACGGTTCTGTGGGCGGCGTTCTGGTACCTGATCACATCGCCCCTTTTCCTTCTGCTGCTGATCCCGGGCATGATGGCCTGGCTGATCGTCTCCGTCTGGTTCCTCTACCGCATCGTCAAGGGCATGGTTCGCATGAACGACAGCAAGCCTGTCGCTTCATGACAATGCAGCCGGCCTCTCTTTCAAGCTCAAGCCGTCCATAGGTTTTCCGACACATGCACGATCCGAACTGCATCTTCTGCAAGATCATCGCGGGGCAGATTCCCTCCCAGCGGGTCTTCGAGGACGACGAAGTCTTCGTTTTCCACGACATCCATCCCTGGGCACCCGTGCACTTCCTCATGGTGCCCAAGCTGCACATTCCCTCCATGGCGCAGGTGTTGCCCGAACACCAGCCGCTGCTGGGCCGCATGATGCTGCTGGCGCCGCGGCTCGCGCTCGAACAGGGGTGCAAACCGTATCCCGAAGGGGGTTTCCGCATCGTGTGCAACACCGGTGCCGAAGGCGGCCAGGAGGTGCATCACCTGCACATCCATGTGATGGGTGGCCCCAGGCCCTGGGCCAGGGGATAGGCCCGCCCGCGCCGCCGACCGGCGTGCAGGGATTGCGATCCAGGGCGTCTGAACTCCGCCCCGGGCTTAGAATCCCATGAATGGCGCATTGCCTGCGCTTCATTTCTACATCTGGAGAGTCTCATGGGTGCTTTTTCTATCTGGCACTGGCTGATCGTGCTGCTGATCGTGGTGATGGTCTTCGGTACCAAGAAGCTCAAGAACATCGGCTCGGATCTGGGCGGCGCGGTCAAGGGTTTCAAGGACGGCATGAAGGAAGGCGGCCAGACCGCCGAAGAGGCCGGTGCCGCTCAACCTGGGCAAGTGACCCAGGACGCCCGCATCGACAAGAGCGCCATCGACGTCGAAGCCAAGCAGAAAAGCTGATGCCCTTTGCGGCCAGCGCCGGCGATCTCGGTTCGCCCGTTGCGTTGCTGCGCCGAACTTTCCGACCTCGCCCGCAGAACGACTGACACATGATTGATCTGGGCATTTCCAAGCTCGCCCTCATCGGCGTGGTGGCGCTCATCGTCATCGGTCCGGAGAAGCTGCCGCGCGTGGCGCGCACCGTGGGAGCCTTGCTCGGCAAGGCGCAGCGCTATGTGGCCGATGTGAAGTCCGAGGTGAGCCGTTCGATGGAGCTCGAAGAGCTCAAGAAGATGAAGGATTCCGTGGAAAGCGCCGCGCGCGACGTGGAATCGTCGATGCAGAGCAGCGCGAGCGACTTCGAGAAGTCCTGGTCGGAAGTCACCGCCGGGCTCGATGGCACGGGCACCGGCTACGGCGAGGACGGCCATTCGGATGCATTGGCCTCGATCGGCGCCCCGGTGTATCCGGTGTACCGGCATCCCAGGAAGAACTGGCGCATGAAGCAAAAAGCCATGCCTCAGTGGTACAAGGCCCGCGCCGGGGTGCGAACGCGCACCCAGTCCGGCGCGGCCCGCGTGGCGCGATTCAGGCCACGCTCCCCCTCCGCGCCCCGCTGATGTCAGATTCCAAAGAAAAAACCGACGAACTCGCCGGTACAGAACAGCCGTTTGTCCAGCACCTGATGGAGCTGCGCGATCGCCTGCTCTACGGCATCGTCGGTATGGGTCTGTGCATGGCCTTGCTGGCGTTCTGGCCCGGCCCGAGCGGATTGATCGATCTGATCGCGGTGCCGATCCGGGCGCACATGCCGCCCGATGCCAAGCTGATCGCCGTGGGCGTTTTCTCGCCTTTCTTCGTTCCGCTGAAGGTTCTGGCCATGGCGGCCTTGCTGCTTTCGCTGCCTTGGTGGATGTACCAGATCTGGGCTTTCATCGCTCCCGGCCTCTACAGCCACGAGAAGAAATTTGCGATTCCCCTGATCATCCTGGGCAGCTTGCTGGCGTACGTGGGCATTGCCTTTGTCCAGCTCTTCGTGCTGGACAAGATGTTCGGGTTCATCCAGGGGTTCACGCCGGCGAGCGTGGCCGCCACGCCGGACATCGCCTCGTATGTGGAGGCGATCCTGTCGCTCTACCTCGCTTTCGGGCTGGCGTTCCAGGTGCCCATTGTGGTGGTGCTGCTGGTGCGGCTGGAGATGGTGTCCATCCAGCAGTTGAAGGATTTCCGCGGGTACTTCATCGTCATCGCCTTCGTCATCGCGGCCCTGGTCACCCCGCCCGACGTGATTTCACAGCTGGCGCTGGCCATTCCCATGGTGCTGCTCTACCAGCTCGGCATCTGGGGCGCCCACTGGTTCGTGAAGGCCACGGCGAAACCCGCCGAAGAGGGCGACGAGCAGGCAAGCAAATAACGGGCTCCTGCCGCACCGAAGCCGCTACCCTGCATCGCGTGAAACGGTGCAATCCAGAGACACCGCCGGGCCGGCTTTGCCGGACGGCTGGTGTCGCCCCCTTGAGGGGGTGACGCCGAAGGCGGCGCAGGGGTGTTCTATCTTGGCTGGCGCACCTGAAGATTGCGCCGGCCGGGGGTGACCTGGAGCACCGACTTCCCCTCCCGCCGCACGATTTCCAGCGACGCGGGTGTGCCGGGCGGCAGGGCCGCCACCGCGGAGAGCAACTGGGCCACGCTCCTGACCTCCTGGTCCGCCACCCGCGTGATCACGTCGCCCGGCTTGAGCCCGGCGAGCGCGGCCGGGCCGTTCTGCAGCACGCCCGTGATGATCACGCCTTGGTCGCCCTCGATGCCGAAGCTCTGCGCCAGCTCGGGGCTGAGGTTCTGGG
>CAZFOT010000148.1:907-8806 GCA_964520365.1 uncultured Hydrogenophaga sp. | reverse complement strand
CACCGCCTGCTGGTGCAGCACGCGCGACAGCGCCGATATCTGGTTGCGGATCTCGGCCGCCTGCTCGAACTCCAGCCGCTCGGCGTGCTGCATCATGCGCTGCTCCAGCGTGTCGAGCACGGCTTGCGTTTCGCCGCGCAGGAAGCGCTCGGCGTCGGCCACGTCGCGGGCGTAGGCCTCGCTGTCCACCAGGTCCACGCAGGGGCCGCTGCAGCGCTTGATCTGGTACAGCAGGCAGGGCCGCGTGCGGTTGGCGAACACCGTGTCCTCGCAGGTTCGCAGGCGAAACACCTTCTGCAGCAGGGTGATCGATTCCTTGACCGCCCAGGCGCTCGGGTAAGGACCGTAATAGCTGTGGCGCCGGTCCACCACGCCGCGGTAGTAGGCCATGCGCGGGAACGCGGTCGAGGGCGAAGGCGGCCGGCCCGCCGCGTGCGCGGCTTCGCGGGTGCCGCTGATCTTGAGATAGGGGTAGCTCTTGTCGTCGCGGAACAGGATGTTGAAGCGCGGGCCGAGCGTCTTGATGAGGTTGTTCTCCAGCAGCAGCGCTTCGGCCTCGGAGCGCACCACGGTGGTCTCCATGCGCGCGATCTTGCCCACCATGTGCCCGATGCGGGTGCCATCGTGGTTCTTCTGGAAGTAGCTGGCCACGCGCTTCTTCAGGTTGCGCGCCTTGCCCACATAGAGCAGTTGGCCCTGGCTATCGAAATAGCGGTACACCCCGGGCAGCCCGGGCAGGGCCGCCACTTCGCTGAGCAGTTGTTCGGAATGGGTCTCGGACATGAGCACCATTGTGAACCGCCCGAACAACCCGGGTCCGGGAAGCGGCCGCAGGGAAATGCGGCAAGATCGCGGCCATGCAGCCGCTGCCCGCAACCATCCCGGATCCCCGCCATCGCCCCGTTTGGGACGTGTTCTGCCACGTGGTGGACAACCTGGGCGACATCGGCGTGTGCTGGCGCCTGTGCGTCGACCTGGCCAGCAGGGGACAACAGATCCGGCTCTGGGTCGACCAGCCCGATCCCCTGGGCTGGATGGCGCCGGGCGCCCTGGAAGGAGCATACCCCGGCGTTCAGGTGATCCCCTGGACCATGCCGGTGGCGCCCGGCCTGTGTGAATCGCTGGCGCCCGCCCAGGTGTGGGTCGAGGCCTTCGGCTGCAACCCGCCGCCAGAGGCCTTGCTGGCGCTGGCGCGGCGCCTCGCCCATGGCGGTGTGCCGCCGGTGTGGATCAACCTCGAATACCTGAGCGCCGAACCGTACGTGGAGCGCTCGCACGGGCTGCCCTCGCCCGTGATGAGCGGCCCGCTCAAGGGGCTGACGAAGTGGTTCTTCTTCCCCGGCTTCACGCCCGCCACCGGTGGCCTGCTGCGCGAGTCCGACCTGGCGGCGCGGCGGGCGCGGTTCGACCCGAATGCCTGGCTGCGGGCACGCGGGTGGTCGTCCCCGGGTGGACGGCGCGTGAGCGTGTTCTGCTACGAATCCGCGGCCCTGCCCGACCTGCTGCGGCAGGCCGGCGCGCCGGGGGAACCGGCCATCGACTGGCTGATCACCTCGGGGCGGGCCGCGCAGGCCGTGCGGGCAGCGTCCGGCTGGGTGCCCGAGCGGCCCATGGGGCACATGCACGCCCTGCCTCTCCTGCCGCAAACCGAATTCGACCACCTGCTGTGGGCCAGCGATTTCAACCTGGTGCGCGGCGAGGATTCGCTGGTGCGCGCCCTTTGGGCCGGCCAGCCTTTCGTGTGGCACATCTACCCCCAGCACGACAACGCCCACCACGCCAAGCTCGAGGCGTTCCTGGACTGGCTCGATGCGCCGGATTCGCTGCGGACCTTTCACCGCGCGTGGAACGGCGTCGCCCCGAGCCCGGCCATCTGGCCCGGCTGGGCCGTGGTGGACGGTTGGCGCGACTGCGTTCGAGCCGCCGGACAGCGGCTGGCATCGCAGGCCGACCTGAGCGAGCAACTGCTCAGGTTCATCGACGGCAGGACGATGGCCCCCACGCTCCGCCGCTGAAGCGGGTCGCTGCCCCGTGGCGGCCCAGCGGCAAAAGACGATAAAATCCAAGGCTTTGCAGCAAAGAGCTGCGCGCCGGACACATGGCGTGCGCCTTCTGCCCGCCCTCTGCCTCGCCGCACAGATTGCATCCATCAGCACAGTTCCGGACCGCACGACCACTGCCCCGGACTGGCGGCCCCAACATTGGAACGCCCTATGAAAATCGCTCAAGAACTTCGCGCCGGCAACGTCATCATGCACGGCAAGGATCCCATGGTCGTGCTCAAGACCGAATACGCCCGCGGCGGCCGTGGCGCGGCCACGGTGCGCATGAAGCTCAAGAGCCTGATCGGCAACTTCGGCACCGAAGTCGTGTTCAAGGCCGACGACAAGATCGACAACGTGATCCTGGACAAGAAGGAGTGCACCTACTCCTACTTCGCCGATCCGATGTACGTGTGCATGGACGCCGAGTACAACCAGTACGAGGTGGAAGCCGAGAACATGGGCGATGCGCTGAACTACCTCGAAGATGGCATGGCGCTGGAAGTGGTGTTCTACGACGGCAAGGCAATCTCGGTCGAGCTGCCCACCAGCGTCGAGCGCGTGATCACCTGGACCGAGCCCGCCGTCAAGGGCGACACCTCCGGCAAGGTGCTCAAGCCCGCCAAGATCGCCACCGGCTTCGAGGTGGCGGTGCCGCTGTTCGTCTCGCAGGACGACAAGATCGAGATCGACACCCGCACCGGCGAATACCGCAAGCGGGTCTGATCCGGACCACCATCTGAAGAGGCTCCCCGCGGAGCCTCTTTGCATTTCGATCTTCCAGGCCCGCCGCCGCATCGCATGAAAAAAAGCGCAGAGTCCGGCCGCGAAGCGGCGCAGGGGGTGCCTGCATGATCGCCCGCATCGCCGACGTCATCATTCCGGTGTTCCTGATCGTGGCGATCGGCTATGGCTACGCGCGCCGCGGTGCGCCCGACATGGCGGTCTTCAACCGGATCGCGCTCGACGTGCTGGCGCCCCTGCTGGTGTATTCGGCGCTGGCGGCCAGAGACTTCCGCATCGGCGACCACGTCACGCTGCTCATTGGCGGCGCCATCCTGATCCTGGGCAGCGGCCTGCTCGCATGGCCCATGGCACGGGCCTTCGGCGCGCAGCCGCGCACCCTGGTGCCGGTGGTGATGTTCAACAACTGCGGCAACATGGGCCTGCCGCTGGCCCTGCTGGCCTTTGGCGGCTCGAACTTCGGGGCGGCGGTGGCGCTGTTCTCGGTCAGCAACCTGCTGCACTTTTCCCTCGGCGCGCGCATCACCAGCAGCCATGCCCGCACACGCGACCTCCTGCTCAGCCCGCTCATGATCGGCACCGCGCTGGGCTTCCTCAGCGCGCTCACCGGCGTGCGCCCGCCCGACGTGGCACTGGCCGGACTGAAGCTGCTGGGCGATGCGCTGCTGCCGATGATGCTGTTCGCCCTGGGTGTTCGCCTGACCGCGCTGACACGCACCGGGCTCGCCCTGGGCCTGCTGGGGGCGCTGGCCCGGCCGCTGATCGGCCTGGCCATCGGCATCCCGCTGGCCTGGGCGCTGGGGCTGGAGGGCGCGGCCAGGGGACAGCTGCTGCTGTTCGCCGCGTTGCCGCCCGCCGTGGTGCAGTTCATGCTGGCCGAGCGCTACCACCAGGAGCCCGACAAGGTCGGTGCGATGATCATGCTGGGCAACGCACTGGCCATCGTCTTCGTGCCGCTGGCGCTCGCGCTCGGTCTCTGACCACATCCACGTTGTCCAACCCGGGAAGTCACCACATGGAAGCCACACAAGACATCAACGAACGCCGCCTGGCCGACGCCTGGGCCGAGCTGCAATCGCACGCGAACGAGGGACACCCCCTGCACGCCGACGCCTACCGGCTCGCGTTCGCCGACCCGGAATTCCTCCTGCGCCGCGAAACGCGCGGTATCCGCTTCCAGCTGGAAATGCTCAAGCCCGATCTGGCCCAGCACGATCTGGGCATCGACAGCACCGTCGTGGTGTTCGGCAGCGCCCGCTTCCGCGAGGCCGGCGAAGCCCGGGAACAGCTGGAACGCGCCCGGCGCAGCGGCGAGGCCCGCGACATCGCCCGGGCACAGGCCCTGGTGCGCAATGCCCACTACTACGACCACTCGCGCGAGTTCGCCCGCATCGTGGCCCGCCACAGCAAGGCCTGTCCGGAAGAAGACCAGTTGTTCATTTGCACCGGCGGCGGCCCCGGCATCATGGAGGCGGCCAACCGGGGCGCACACGACGAAGGTGCGCTCAACGTCGGGCTGAACATTGCACTGCCGCACGAACAGGCAGCCAATCCCTACGTGTCACCGGAACTGAGCTTCAAGTTCCACTACTTCGCGCTGCGCAAGATGCACTTCATGATGCGTGCCAAGGCGCTGGTGGCCTTCCCCGGCGGGTTCGGCACGCTGGACGAACTGTTCGAGGTGATCACCCTCGTGCAATGCAAGAAGGCCAAGCCGGTGCCCATCGTGCTGTTCGGCAGCGGCTACTGGAAACGCCTGCTCAACCTCGAGGTGCTGGTCGAGGAAGGCACGATCTCGCCCGAGGACCTCGATCTGTTCGAGTACGTGGATGACCCCCAGGCGGCGTGGGCCGCCATCGCGCGGTTCTACGACCTGAAGGTGTAACCCCACTGCGGCGCAGGGGGTGTTCCGATTCAGTCTGCCCAGCCACCCCCGAGCGACCGGTACAAGGCCACCTGGTTCTGCTGCTGCGCCAGGCGCGTCTGCGCCAGCGCCTGCTGGGTGGCAAACAGCGAACGCTGGGCATCGAGCACGTCGAGGTAGCTGGCCACCCCGTTGCGGTAGCGCAGATCGGCCAGCCGGAAGCGCTCGGCCTCGGCATCGGCTTGCGCCCGCTGGGCCACCAGTTGCTCTTCCAGCGTGGTTCGTCCCGCCAGGGCGTCGGCGACCTCGCGGAAGGCCGACTGGATCGCCTTCTCGTACTGGGCCACGGCGATGTCGCGCGCCGCATTGGCCGATGCCAGGCCGGCCTGGTTGCGCCCGGCATCGAAGATCGGCAGCAGGGCCTGCGGCGCCAGGGTGAAGCCCCACGACCCATCCCGGAACAGCCCCGAGAGTTCGTTGCTGGCGGTGCCGACGCTGGCCGTGAGCGAGATGCGCGGGAAGAAGGCCGCGCGGGCAGCGCCGATGTTGGCGTTCGCCGCCAGCAAGGCCTGCTCGGCCTGGCGGATGTCGGGGCGCCGTGTCAGCAGGTCCGACGGCAGGCCGGCCGGTACGTCACGCAGGGACGTGTCCCGGTTCGTCACCGGGCGCGTCGACACCAGCGCGTCGGGCAAGGGTTGACCCACCAGCAAGGTCAGCGCATTCAGGTCCAGCGCACGCTGGCGCCGTTGCTGAGCCAGCGTGCCGCGCGCGGCGGCGGTGAGCGATTCGGCCTGGCGCAGGTCCAGTGCCGAGGTGGCGCCGTTGTCGAAGCGCAACTGGGTCAAACGCAGCGAGTCTTCGCGCGTGGCCAGCGTCTGCTGGGTGAGCGCGAGCAGAAAATCGTTGGTCTGCAGGCTCAGCCAGGTGCTGGCCACCGACGCCACCAGGCTGGTCTGCGCCGCCTTGCGTGCTTCCTCGCTCGCCAGGTACTGGGCCAGCGCCGCTTCCTTCAGGCTGGCCACACGGCCAAAGAAGTCGATCTCCCAGCTGCTCATGGCCAGACCCACGCTGTAGGTGCTGGCAATGCCGCCATTGCCATCCGGCTGCCGGTTGCCCGTGGCGGCCAGGTTCAGGTTGGGGAACTGATCGGCACGCCGGATCTGGTATTGCGCGCGCACCTGTTCGATGTTGAGCACCGCCACCCGCAGATCGCGGTTGTTCTGGATCGCCAGCGCGATCAGCTCGCGCAGGCGCTCATCGCGCACGAACTCGGTCCAGGGCACATCGGCGGCGGCTGGCGCCGCGGCATCGCTCGCCACCTGACCCGGCCAGTCACCGGCCACGGGAGCCGCCGGGCGCTCGTAGGTCGGGATCATCGAGCAGCCGGAAAGAACCGCCGCGGCCAGGCTGCCGGCCAGGGTGCGCCGCCATGTGGCGTTCGAAAAGCTGTCATGCATCGCTGTGCACTCCCATGTGTTCGGCGTCGGCCGCATGCAGGCGGCGCTGACGGTCGCTGCCCTTGAACAGCGTGCGCACCACCACGAAAAAGATCGGAACGAACACCACCGCCAGTGCGGTACCGGTGAGCATGCCGCCGATCACGCCGGTGCCGATGGCGCGCTGGCTCGCCGAGCCCGCGCCCGAGGCCAGCGCCAGCGGCAGCACGCCCAGCGTGAACGCCATCGAGGTCATGACGATCGGCCGGAAGCGCAGGTGCGCCGCCGCCAGCGCGGACTCGATGACGCTCCTGCCCTGGGCCTGCAGGTCCTTGGCGAATTCGATGATCAGGATCGCGTTCTTCGCCGAAAGGCCGATGATGGTGATCAACCCCACCTGGAAGTACACGTCGTTGGAATACCCGCGCAGCACGGTGGCCAGCAGCACGCCCAGCACGCCCAGCGGCACCACCAGGACCACCGCCAGCGGAATGGTCCAGCTCTCGTAGAGGGCCGCCAGGCACAGGAAGACAGCCAGGATGGCGAAGGCATACAGGATCATGGCCTGGGAACCCGCGAGCTTCTCTTCGCGGGACTGTCCGGTCCACTCGAAGCCGATGCCCTGAGGCAACTGGGCGGCCAGTCGCTCCATCTCGGCCATCGCCGCGCCGGTGCTGGCGCCTGGCGCCGCGCTGCCTTCGATGCGCATCGACGGGTAGCCGTTGTAACGCACGGTCTGCATCGGCCCCGTGATCCACTTCGTGCTGGCAAAGGCCGACAGCGGCACGGCCTGCCCCCGGTTGTTGAGCGTGTTGATGCGCAGCAGGTCGTCGGGCTGCATGCGCGCCGGCGCGTCGGCCTGCACCACCACGCGCTGCAAGCGCCCTGCGTTCGGGAAGTCGTTCACATAGCTCGACCCCAGCGCGGTGCCGATGGCGCTGTTGATGGCGTCGAAGCCGACGCCAAGGGCATTGGCCCGGTCGCGATCGATTTCGATCTGCAGTTGCGGCGCGTCTTCCAGGCCGTCAGGCCGCACCTGGGTGAGCACGGTGCTCTGCGAAGCCATGCCCAGCAACTGGTTGCGAGCACCCAACAAGGCCTCGTGACCCAGGCCGGCACGGTCCTGGAGGCGGAACTTGAAGCCCGACGAAGCGCCCAGCTCGGGGATGGGCGGCGGGCTCAACGGATAGATGAACGCATCGCGGATACCGGAGAGCGCGCCGAAGGCGCGGCCCGCCAGGGCCTCGGCCGAACTGCCGGGCGCCGTGCGTTCGGCCCAGTCCTTGAGCGTGACGAACGCCAGCGCGGCGTTCTGCCCCTGGCCCGAGAAGCTGAAACCCAGCACGCTCACCATGCTTTGCACCTCGGGCTGCTGCAGCACGAAGCCTTCGACCTGTTTCATCACCTCCAGCGTGCGCTCCTGCGTGGCGCCGGGCGGCAGCTGCACGTTGACCAGCATGGTGCCTTGGTCCTCGCCGGGCAGGAACGAAGTGGGCAGGCGGTTGTAGACCCAGGCCACGGCACCGATGATGGCGACATAGACGATCAGCGTGCGCCCGGCGCGGGGCAGCAGCGCCGCCACGCCCCGTTCGTAACCCTTGGCCGTGCGGGCGAAGCCCCGGTTGAACCAGCCGAAGAAACCTTTCTTCTCGTGGTGGTGGCCGGCCTGCACCGGCTTGAGCAAGGTGGCGCACAGCGCCGGCGTGAGCGACAGCGCCATGAAGGCCGAGAACGCGATCGACACACCCATGGCGGCGGCGAACTGGCGGTAGATGTTGCCCACCGCGCCGGTGAAGAAGGCCAGCGGCACGAA
>CAZFOT010000148.1:0-897 GCA_964520365.1 uncultured Hydrogenophaga sp. | reverse complement strand
CCCATGGCCTTGCGCGTGGCGGCGCGCGGCTCCAGCCCCTCCTCGCTCATGATGCGCTCGACGTTCTCCACCACCACGATGGCGTCGTCCACCACGATGCCGATCACCAGCACCATGCCGAACATGGTCAACACGTTGATCGAGAAACCGAGCGCGAGCAGCACGGCGAAGGTGCCCAGCAGCGCCACCGGCACCACGATGGTGGGGATGATGGTGTAGCGGAAGTTCTGCAGGAACAGGAACATCACCAGGAACACCAGCAGCACGGCCTCGCCCAGCGTGATGGCGACCTGCTCGATCGATATCTTCACGAAACGCGAGCTGTCGTACGGGATGGACCAACTCATGCCCTCGGGAAAGTAGGCTTCCAGCTCGGTCATCTTGGCGCGCACCGCGTCGGCGGTGGCCAGGGCGTTGCCGCTGGGCGAGAGCTGCACGCCGATGCCGGTGGACGGCCGGCCGTTCAGGCGCGCCGACGTGGCATAGGCCTGGGCGCCGAGTTCGACGCGCGCCACGTCCTTGAGGCGCACGGTCGAGCCGTCCGGGCTGGCCCGCAGCACGATGTCGCTGAACGCCTCCACGCCGGAGAGCTGGCCATCGACCACCACGGTGGCCGCGATGCTCTGGCCGGCGACGTTCGGCAGGGCGCCGATCTCGCCGGCCGACACCTGGGCGTTCTGCGCGCGGATCGCCGCGATCACGTCCGCGGCGCTGAGATTGTAGCCCAGCAGCCGGGCCGGATCGATCCAGACGCGCATGGCGCGTTCGGTGCCGAACAACTGGGCCTGGCCCACGCCCGGCACGCGCTGCAGCTCGGGCACCACGTTGCGCGAGGCATAGTCGCCCAGGGCCACGGGGTCCCAGGCCGGATCATCGCTGGAGAGGATCGCAAACAGC
>CAZFOT010000147.1:0-8812 GCA_964520365.1 uncultured Hydrogenophaga sp. | reverse complement strand
TGGAGCCCGCCGTCGGCGCTGCACCCCTCGGTCCCGGCCCACGCGCCGCTGACCTTCGACATCGTGGACAACTGGATGCAGCGCTCCATGGGTGGCTGCCAGTACCATGTGGCGCATCCGGGCGGACGCAACTACGACACCTTCCCCGTCAACGCCTACGAAGCCGAGAGCCGGCGCCTCTCGCGCTTCTTCCAGATCGGCCACACACCGGGGCGGATGCCGGTGGCACCGGCGGTTCACAGCCGCGAATTCCCGTTCACGCTGGACCTGCGGCAATGGGCATGACCCCTCCCGCGCCGCCTTGCGCGCCCACCCTCCAGGGAGACGCCGGCAGCGGCCCGTCCTGACAAAGGCATACTCCGGGCCTGTGACCTCCGAAGAAGCCCCCGACTCCCTGTTCGGCGAACTCAGCCCCGGCCAGCCCGGCGACTGGGCCCTGTCGCTTTCCGTGCCGGCCGATGCCGGACACCGCGACGAGTTGCGCCAGCCCGGCGCCGCGGCCCTGGCACCCGCCTGGGCCAGGTTTCTCGAACACATCGGCGACGACGGTTTCGCCGACCTGAACCGCCGCGCGGACAACCTGCAGCGCCAGATCCGCGACAACGGCGTGACCTACAACGTCTACGCCGATGCCGCCACCGGCCTGCAGCGGCCCTGGGCGCTGGACCTGTTTCCCATGATCGTCGGCCCCCAGGACTGGGCGGTGATCGAAGCGGGCGTGCAGCAGCGCGCGCGCCTGCTCAACGCCATGATGGGCGACCTGTACGGCGAACACGAGCTGCTCAGGCGCGCCCTGCTGCCGGCCGCGCTGGTGCAGGGCCACCCCGGCTACCTGCGCGCCATGCAGGGCCTGCGCCCGAGTGGCGGCACCTGGCTGCACATCATGGCCTTCGATCTCGCGCACGGCCCGGACGGACGCTGGTGGGTGGTGGGCCAGCGCACGCAGGCGCCCTCGGGGCTGGGCTACCTGCTGGAAAACCGCATCGCCATCTCGCGCCAGTTCCCCAAGGCCTTCGCCGGCATGAAGGTGCAGCGCCTGGCGGCCAGCTACCGCGCGCTGATGGACGGCATCAAGCGCATGGCCCCCGAAGGCGAGAACGCGCGCATCGCGCTGCTCACGCCCGGCCCCTACAACGAAACCTATTTCGAGCACGCCTTCCTGGCGCGCTACCTCGGCCTCACGCTGGTCGAAGGCAACGACCTCACGGTGCGCGACCAGCGCCTGTACCTCAAGACGCTCGGCGGCCTGGAGCCGGTGCACGCCCTCATCAAGCGGCTGGACGACGAATGGCTCGACCCGCTGGAGTTGCGCTCGGACTCGACCCTGGGCGTGCCCGGCCTGCTGCAAGTGCTGCGCGCGGGCAACCTGCTGCTGGCCAACGCGCCGGGCTCGGCCCCGCTGGAGTCGAGCGCGCTGCTGGGCTTTCTGCCGGCGATCAGCCGCCACCTGCTGGGCGAGGAACTGGCCCTGCCGTCGCTGGCCACCTGGTGGTGCGGCGAAGACGCGGCGCTGCGCGAGGTGCTTCCGCTGCTCAAGGACAGCGTGATCCGCCCCACCTACCCGCGATCGGGACTGCACACGGTGATGGGCCAGAGCCTGAGCCCGCGCGAGCGCGACGAGTGGTCGGGCCGCATGGTGCGCCACCCGGACCACTACACCGTGCAGTCGTGGCTGCCGCTGTCGCAGACCCCCACCTGGAGCAACGAACGGCTGGTGCCGCGCTCGGCCATGCTGCGCGTGTTCGCGCTGGCCGACGGTCCGGGCTCCTGGCGCGTGCTGCCGGGCGGCCTGGTGCGGCTGGCGCCGCGCGGGCAACTGATCGCCGCCATGCAGCGCGGCGGCAGCAGCGCCGACTGCTGGGTGCTCACCGAAGGCCAGGTGGACCACACCAGCCTGCTGCAGTCGGCCCCCAGCACGCTGGCGCTGGCGCACCAGAAACGCCCCGTCACCAGCCGCGCCGCCGAGAACCTGTTCTGGCTCGGCCGCTACACCGAACGCGCGGAGAACAGCATCCGCCTGGCCCGGATCGTGCTCGACCATCTGGGCGGCGAGGAGCCCAGCTCGCGCCCGCTGGTGGCCTGGATGTCGGCCGCCGCGCGCGAAAACGCGCTGGTGCTGGCCGACGTGCCCGATGCCGGCCAGTCGGCGCGGGTGTTCGCGCGCAGCCTGATCGCCGGGCTCTCGCCCGCCCCCGGCGACCCGATGGCGGCCGGCTCGTTCAGCGTGGGCTTCAACCTGCGGGCGCTGAAGGCCGCCGCGTCGCAGGTGCGCGAACGCCTGTCGCAGGAGCACTGGAACCTGATCGAGCGCACCGAGGCCGAGTTCGCCCGCGACTGCGCCGCGCTCTCCAGCGAAGCCGAATACACCAATGCCGAAGCGCTGAGGGCGCTGCAGAACGCCAGCGAACTGCTGGCCGCCATCACCGGCTCGCAAACCGACCGCATGGTGCGCGACGACGGCTGGCGCCTGCTCTCGGTGGGCCGCCACATCGAACGGCTCATCACGCTCTCGCGCGCGCTGATGCTGGGCCTGGAACACGGCTGCGTGCACGACGCCGCGGGTTTCGAGGCGGTGGTCGCGCTGTTCGACAGCACCATCACCTTCCACGCCCAGTACCAGCAGCGCCGCGATATGGTGGCGCTGATCGACCTGCTGGTGATGGACCGCGACAACCCGCGCTCCCTGGCCTGGGTGGTGCAGACCTTGCGCGCGCGCCTGGCCAAGCTGTCGCGCAGCGCCACGCTGCAGGACGCCGAGCTGGCCATGGCGCTGCCCGACCCCGACACCTGGGTGCTGGCCAACCTGAGCAACTGGCAGCGCAGCCCCGAGGGCCTGCGCACCTGGAGCGATCTGGCCGATCTGCTGGACCAGTGCGAACTGGCCGCGGGCGAACTCTCGGACGAGATCACCCGGCTGCACTTCAGCCATGCCGACCGGCAGACCATATGACCCCCCCCCGTTGCTTGCTCGCTGCGCGTAGCCGCATCCCCCCCCAGGGGGGCAACACCTGCGGCCCGGCGGAGCCGGTTCCGCGGTGTTCCTGGAAACAGGCACGCCTCGCCGGCCACTTGTTGGACAAGACGGGGCGTGCCCGAATACTGGGAGCTCGCTGACATGTTGTTGCGCATCCTCCACCGCACGGTCTACAACTACCACGGCACCGTCAACATGGCGCAGCACATGGTGCATCTGACGCCGGCGAACACCGCGACGCAGACGCTGCGCGAACATGCGCTTCGCATCTCGCCCGAGCCGGCCGCGCGCAGCCAGGCGGTGGATGCGTTTGGCAATCCACGCACCTTCTTCTCGCTGCAGTCGCCGCACGAGACACTGACGGTGGAGGCCGACAGCCTGGTCGAGACCGTCGAACCGCTCCCGCTGCCCGACAGCCCCGAGTGGGAAGCGATGGCCTGGGAACAGGTGCGCGAGCATTTCAGGTACCGGGCCAAGGCCCCCTACGACCCTGCCGCGGAATTCCTGTTCGCCTCGCCCTACGTGCCGCGCGACGACGCCTTCTCGGCCTTTGCTCGGTCCGCGTTCGAGCCCGGCTTGCCGGTGCTGCGGGCCGTGCGCGCGCTGATGGCGCGCATCCATGCCGAGCTCGCCTACGAATCCGCCAGCACCGAGGTCAACACCCCGGCGCTGGAGGCCCTGGAACAGGGCAAGGGCGTGTGCCAGGACTTCGCCCACATCATGCTGGGCTGCCTGCGCAGCCTGGGCCTGCCGGCGCGCTACGTCAGCGGCTACCTGCTCACGCAGCCGCCGCCGGGCCAGCCCCGCCTGGTCGGCGCGGATGCCTCGCACGCCTGGGTGTCGCTGTACCTGCCCCTGCCGTCCGAAGGGCGTGAGCGCGGCAGCGAGGACCTGCCCGAGCCGGCGGGCGCCTGGTTCGACTTCGACCCCACGAACGACCGCTGCGGCTGGGGCAGCCCCGGCGCGGACTACGCGACCCTGGCCACCGGGCGCGACTTCGGCGACGTGTCACCGATGCGCGGCGTGATCCAGGGGGGTGCCCGGCACGCCCTGGAGGTGGAAGTCACCGTGGCGCCACCGGATGAGTTCGAGGCCCTGCTTCCAAGAAGCGGCATCCGCCCAGCAGCGGCCCGATGATTCCATCTGATGGAAGCCCCCGGACCTGCGGAGCAGGCCGGCCCGATGGTGCCCGTCGATAGAATGAGCCGGTCTTTTTCAGGAGCCCTTCATGAGCGTCTACGACCAACTCGCCAGCCTCGGCATCGCATTGCCACCCGTCTCGGTGCCCGCCGCGGCCTATGTGCCTTTCGTGCAGAGCGGCAACCTCGTCTTCCTGAGCGGCCACATCGCGCGGCAGGACGGCAAGCCCTGGGTGGGCCAGGTGGGCCTGACCATGACCACCGAAGAAGCCAAACTGGCCGCGCGCGCGGTGGCGATCGACCTCATGGGCACGCTGGCCGCCGCCTGCCTGGCAGCCAACAAGGACCTCAACAGCGTCAAACGCATCGTCAAGGTGCTCAGCCTGGTCAACTCCACATCCACCTACACCGAGCAGCACCTCGTCACCAACGGCTGCAGCGAACTGCTGGGCCAGGTCTTCGGCCCTCAGGTGGGCGCGCACGCACGCAGCGCGTTCGGCGTGGCGCAACTGCCCATGGGCGCGTGCGTGGAGATCGAGCTGATCGCCGAGATCGGCTGAAGGAGAACAGCATTCGGTGCCCGGGTTCAGGCCAGCCTGTACATCGCGAGCACCGCGCCGGCCTGCTGCGCCATGCGCTCGCGCAATGCCGGCGGCGCAAGCACCTCGATCTCGTCGCCAAAGCCCAGCAACTGGCGCGCGCCCTGCTCGACCGATTCGACGCGGATCGCGACCTCGTGCCCCGTTCCCTCGCTCGCCGGGAGGTCGGCGAACGGGATGCGCGCGTTCGCCAGCCACTTCAGGCACCGCGCTGACACGCGTGCCCGCACTTCCACGGAGCGAAGTTCGGACTCGAAACGCGCGGCGCGCGCCTGCCAGACGCGCGCGAGATCAAAACCCCTGGGCCGCTTGAAGGCCGCGCCGACGGCCTTCAGGTCAAGCAGGCTCGCCAGCCGATAGGTGCGCGCACCGTCGTCCTTCGCGCCGGCCCCCACGGCCCGCGCCACCAGGTACCAGGCGCCCGCCTTGAGCACCAGGCCCAGCGGCTCCAGCACCCGCCACGCTTCGCCGCGCCAGCTCTCGTACAGCACTTCAATGCGGCGCCCGCGCCAGACCGCGTCGGCCACCTCGCGCAGAAACCTGGGCGCGTCCTGCGCGCGGTACCAGTCCACCGGGTCGATGTGCAGACGCTGGCCCACGCGGTCGGCCCGCTCGCGCCAGCCGCTCGGCAGGCTCGCCACCATCTTCAGACGCGCCGAGGCGGCCGCCGCCCCAAGGCCCAGTTCGGTGGCCGGCCCCGGCAGGCCGGCGAGCAGCAACGCGTTCGCCTCGGGCTCGGTCATGCCGGTGAGCTGTGTGCTCCAGCCCTCGCGCAGTTGGAAACCGCCCTGGCGCCCACGCTCGCCCCACAGCGGCACGCCGGCGGCCGAGAGTTGGTCGATATCGCGCAGGATGGTGCGCTCGGACACCTCCATGGCCTGGGCCAGCGCGCCCGCCGTCATGCGACCGCGCGCCTGCAGCAGCATCAGGATCGAGAGCAGGCGGCTGGCTTTCATGGTTCGGATTTAATCATGACACCAGGTGTCAGGTTAAGTATTCCATGATCGCTCCATTCATCATTCTTTCAAGGAACCCGTCACCATGTCTGCCACTTCTTCCGCCCAGGATTGCGCCCTCGTCGAACTGCGCCAGTACACCCTGCATCCGGGACAACGCGATGCGCTGATCGAGCTGTTCGACCGCGAGTTCGTCGAAACGCAGGAAGCCGCCGGCATGAGAGTGATGGGCCAGTTCCGGGACCTGGACGATGCCGACCGTTTCGTCTGGCTGCGCGGCTTTCCCGACATGGCGAGCCGCCGCGCCAGCCTGGAGGCGTTCTACGGCGGTCCGGTCTGGCAGGCACACCGCGACCTGGCCAACGCCACCATGATCGATTCGGACAACGTGCTGCTCCTGCGGCCAGCCTGGCCCGGGGCGGGCATGCCCGTGGACACGGATGATCGTGCCGCGCCCGGGTCCACACGGCCTGCCCTCGGCCTGCTCGATGCCCGCATCTTCCACCTGCACGGGCCCGCCACCGCCGAACTGCTGACACTGTGCCGGGAAGGTATCTCGCCGACGCTGGCGCGCGCCGGCGCACGGCGCCTGGGCTGGTATGTCACCGAGGCCGCGCCCAACACATTCCCTCGCCTGCCCGTGCGTGAAGGCGAGCATGTGCTGGTCGGACTGGCCTTGTTCGACGACACGGCCCACTTCGGCGCCTGGCCCCGGGAGGCCGACCCATCGCTCGCACCCTGGCTCGCACGGCCGACGGAACACCTCTGCCTCGTACCCACGGCGCGCTCGGCATTGCGCGCCAGCGTCTGAGCGGCAAGGCCAGCCGCCGGCCCATCCAGTGACTCATCACGTCTCAATTTGAGAATGATTGAAGCCCGCCGGGCGAATTCAGGGTTAACCCGCAAACCGGGCCTTTTTGTGCGTGCTCAACTTGTCGTGCCCCACACAACAAGGAGACAGGCATGCAAGTCCCTCTCACGGTCAACGGCAAGTCCGTGACCATCGACGCGGCGCCCCACACGCTGCTGGTCCAGGCGATCCGCGAACACCTCAAGCTCACCGGCACCCACGTCGGCTGCGACACCGCCCAGTGCGGCGCCTGCACCGTGATGGTGGACGGCCGCGCGGTCAAGTCCTGCAACGTGCTGCTCGCCCAGATGGCGGGCAGCAAGGTCACCACCATCGAGGGACTGGCCCAGGCCGACGGCACCATGCACCCGATGCAGGCGGCCTTCAAGGAGTGCCATGGCCTGCAATGCGGCTTCTGTACGCCCGGCATGGTCATGAGCTCGCTGGACCTGTGCCAGCGCAAGCCCGACGCCACCGAGGCCGAGGTGCGTGAAATGCTCGAAGGCAATTTCTGCCGCTGCACCGGCTACCAGAACATCGTCAAGGCCGTGCGGCAAGGCGCTGCCGGCATGAAGACCTGAAGGAGACCGACATGGGTGCCACCGATTTCGCCAAGCTGCCCCACATCGGGGAATCCCTGCGCCGCAAGGAGGACTACCGCTTCCTCACCGGCGCCGGCAACTACACCGACGACATCACGCTCGCCAACATGCAGCACGCGGTGTTCGTGCGCTCGCCGCATGCGCACGCGAAGATCCGCTCGATCGACAAGACCGCCGCGCTGCAGTCGCCCGGCGTGATCGCCATCCTCGACGGCCAGGACGTGGCGGCCGACAAGATCGGCGGCCTGCCCTGCGGCTGGCTCATCACCGACACCAGCGGCCAGCCCATGAAGGAGCCGCCCCACCCCATCCTGGCTTTCGAGAAGGTGCGCTACGTGGGCGACCACGTGGCCCTGGTGGTGGCCGACACGGTGGAGAACGCGAAGAACGCCGCCGAGCTGGTGGAAGTGGACTACGAGCCGCTGGGCGCCGTGGTGGACGTGCGCGACGCGCAGAAGGCCGGCGCGCCCGCCCTGCATGACGCCGCGCCCGACAACCACTGCTACAAGTGGGCCATCGGCGACAAGGCCGCGGTCGATGCGACCTTCACCGGCGCGGCGCACGTCGTCAAGCTCGATCTCATCAACAACCGCCTGGCGCCCAACCCGATCGAGCCGCGCGCGGTGATCGGCGCCTACAACCGCGCCAGCGACGAGTACACGCTTTACGTCGCCAACCAGAACCCGCACGTCGAGCGCCTGCTGCTCACCGCCTTCGTGATGGGCCTGCCCGAGCACAAGGTGCGCGTGATCGCGCCCGACGTGGGCGGCGGCTTCGGCGCCAAGATCTACCTCTACGCCGAGGACGTGTGCCTGACCTGGGCCGCGAAGAAGCTCAACTGCGCCATCAAGTGGACCTGCGAGCGCAGCGAGGCCTTCCTGTGCGACGCGCACGGCCGCGACCACGTGAGCCACGCCGAGCTGGCGCTGGACAAGGACGGCCAGTTCCTGGGCCTGCGCGTGCACACCGACGCCAACCTCGGCGCCTACCTCTCCACCTTCTCCACCGCGGTCCCCACCATCCTGTACGCCACGCTGCTGGCCGGGCAGTACAAGACGCCGCAGGTCTATGTGGAGGTGGACGCCTGGTTCACCAACACCGCGCCGGTGGACGCCTACCGCGGCGCCGGCCGTCCCGAGGCCACCTACCTGCTCGAGCGCATCGTCAGCCGCGCCGCGTGGCAGTTGGGGCTGAGCCAGGACGAGATCCGCCGGCGCAACTTCATCACCGAGTTCCCCTACCAGACGCCGGTGGCGCTGCAGTACGACACGGGCGACTTCCCCGCCTGCATGGACCAGGCCAACGAGCTGGCCGACATCGCCGGCCTGGAAGCGCGCAAGGCGGCATCGAAGGCCAAGGGCCTGCTGCGCGGCGTGGGCTACAGCAGCTACATCGAGGCCTGCGGCCTGGCGCCGAGCAACATCGCCGGCGCGCTCGGTGCGCGCGCCGGCCTGTTCGAGTGCGGCGAGGTGCGCGTGCATCCCACCGGCAGCGTGACCGTGTTCACCGGCTCGCACAGCCACGGCCAGGGCCACGAGACCACGTTCGCGCAGGTGGTGGCCTCGCGCCTGGGGATCGACCCCTCGCAGGTGGACATCGTGCACGGCGACACCGGCCGCGTGCCCTTCGGCATGGGCACCTACGGCTCGCGCTCCATCTCGGTGGGGGGAGCGGCCATCATGCGGGCGCTCG
>CAZFOT010000146.1:0-9069 GCA_964520365.1 uncultured Hydrogenophaga sp. | reverse complement strand
CCGGATCAGCCCCCTCGGGGGGCAGCGACCCGCGCAGCGGTGGAGCGTGGGGGTCTTTTTTCAAACCGCCGTCGATCGCCATCGCCGCCACCACTTCTTCCACCAGTTCGGCCATGTCCACCGGCTCCACCTTCATGCCCTTGCGGCCCAGGCGGGCGAACGACAGCATGCCGTCGATAAGCTGGCGCATCTGCACGGCGGCCCGGATGATCTTGTCGCAATAGGCCAGCGTCCCTGGCCCATCGCCCGCGGCCACCTCTTCCTTGAGCAGTTCGGCGAACCCGGCGATGTGGCGCAACGGCGTGCGCAGGTCATGCGACAGCGCGTAGGAAAACTCCTCCAGCGATCCGTAGGCTTCCTCCAGCTGGCGGGTGCGCACCAGCACCTGCTGGTTCAGGTCTTCGTTGCGGCGGTGGCGCTGTTCGATCATGTTCTTGTAGAACGTGATGTCCTGCACCGTGAGCGTGAGCGGCAGTTCGAAGCCGTTGCGGCCCGGATGCGGAAAACCCCGGCAGCGCACCCATCGGCTGGCGCCGCTGGCGGTGATGACGCGGAACTCGGCGTCGATCTCCTCGCCGGTGCTCAGCGCCTGCGCCAGCCTGCCGGCCAGGACTTCGCTGTCCTGCGCGTGGACACAGGCCAGGAACGCATCGATCCCGTGGGGCTGCTCGTCGCGCTCGCGGCCAAGGATGCGAAAGATCTCCGATGTCCAGCGCGAGGCACCGCTGTCGGCGTCGTGCTCGATGCGGCCCAGCCGCGCCAGCCGCTGCGCCACCTCCAGGCGGCCTTGCAGGTCGGCGGTCTGCAGTTCGCGCTGCTTGCGCTCGGTGATGTCGGTCTGGATCGACACGTAGCTGGTCAGCCGGCCCGCGGCGTCGAGAATGGGCTCGATGTTGAGCAGCACCCAGTAGGGCTCGCCCGAACGCTTGTGGTTCTGCAGCTCGAAGTCGCGCACCGCCTGCGGCTTGCGAAGCAGGCCGGCCAGGCGGGCGAGCGCTTCGGCGCTCGTGAGCGGCCCGTGCAGCAGTTCGCCCGGACGCCGGCCCACGCACTCCTCCAGCGACCAGCCCGTGATGCGCGAGTAGGCGGCGTTGACCCAGGTGATGCGGCGCTCCTCGTCGGTCACCACCACCATGTTGGAGGTGTTCTCCACGATCATCTCCAGCATCTGCAGGCGGCGCAGCACATCGTCGGCGCCAGGCATGGACGTGGGCGACATGGCTTGATCCTCGGTCTGGAACTCAGGCAAAAATGCCCACCGCACTCTTCATGCTCTGCGACTGGTGGTTCAGCGCGCCGGCCGCCGCCGCGCTCTGCTCCACCAGCGCGGCGTTCTGCTGCGTCATCTCGTCCAGGCGACCCACCGCCGTATTGAGCTGCTCCATTTCAGCCGTCTGCTGCACGGAGGCCGCATGGACCGTCGCCACCAGCCGGGTGAGATCGCCCACCTGCTTGACGATCTCGCTCATGCAGTTGCTGGTGGCCTGCACCTGGGTCACGCCCTCGCGGATGCTGTTCAGGCTGCCGTCGATCAGTTCCCGGATTTCCTTGGCGGCGCTGGCGCTGCGCTGCGCCAGCGTGCGCACCTCGGTGGACACCACCGAGAAGCCCCTGCCCTGCTCGCCGGCACGGGCGGCCTCGACCGCCGCGTTGAGCGCCAGGATGTTGGTCTGGAAGGCAATACCGTCGATGATCTCCACGAACTCGGCGATGCGGTGGCTCGACTGCGTGATCTGCTCCATGGTGCGCGCCATGGCCTGCATGGCTTCGCCGCCCGAGCCGGCGGCCTGGCGGGTCTTGCCGGCCAGGGAAGCCGCCTGGCTGGACGCGCTGGCGTTCTCGCGCATGGTCTCCACCAGTTGCTCCATCGATGAAGCGGTCTGCTGCAGGTTGGCTGCCGTCTGCTCGGTGCGGTTGCTCAGGTCGTCGTTGCCGCTGGCGATCTCGCCGCTGGCCACCGACACGCCCGCCGCCTTCGAGGTCATGTCGTCCAGCAGCGAGCGAAGATTCAGCGCCGACTGGTTCACCGTGAGCAGCAGCAGACCGATTTCGTCCGCACGGTTCAGGCTGGCCAGACCGCCGGCTTGCCCGGTCGCCACGCGCAGCGCCTGCTGCAGCACCTGTTTCAGGGGTACGGCCAATTGCCGCTGCAGCCACAGCGTGGCCAGCGCCAGCAGCACCACCTGGGCACCCAGCAGGCCCAGCACCTGCGGGAGCGGCAGGCCGGAGAAAGCCAGCAGACCCGCCAGGCCCGCGCCGGGCAGCAGCATCGCCAGCCGGATCCGCGCGCTCACACCCAGCCACCGGCTCCAGGACAACCAGGCCAGCGGCCCGCTGCGCACCACCAGGCCTCGATAGAACCGCAACCCCCGTGCCTGGCCCGCGCGAAACCGCCGGTACAGCGCTTCCGCACCCCGCACCTCTTCCCGCGCGGGTTTGGTGCGCACCGAGAGGTAGCCCGTGAGCACGCCATTGCGAACCACCGGCGCGGCGTTGGCTCGCACCCAGTAGTGGTCGCCGTTCTTTCGCCGGTTCTTCACCAGTGCCGACCACGGCATGCCCTGGCGCAGCGTGTCCCACATGTCGGCGAAGGCCTCGGGCGGCATGTCCGGATGGCGCACCAGGTTGTGCGGCCGACCCATCAGTTCCTCCGTGGTGAACCCGCTGACGCTCACGAATGCCGCGTTGGCATGAACGATATGGCTCTGCGTGTCCGTGGTCGACAACAGCGTGCTGTGGTCATCGAACTCGTATTCCTTCTGGGTCACGGGCTGGTTGTCTCGCATGGGCAGTTGTCGTGTGCGTTGATGAAGTGGATGGCATTTCGACACACAAGCGGTTTGACCCAGCTCAAAAAACGCAGCAAAAGTGCCTGAATCTGCACCCGATGTGACGCAACACGCATTTCCGGCACCACCCGGCCTATGAGTACCAAGCAGATGCTTGCTTAAATTCCCCGGGCCCGTGAAGCCGCCGCCGGCCAAGTGTCATCCGCTCTTGAATCGCATCTGTTCGACCTCACAACAAGTCTGTCGCCGCCATACGGTGACTCCAACATGACACCGTCCACTTCCGACACCGGCACAGGCTCCGCCCCATCCAGGGCACGCATGCGCTGCCCGCAGTGCGCCACGCTGCCGATCTGCTTCATGGGATGTCTGCCCGAAGCATCTCGGAACCAGCTCGCACCCTGCGTCGCGGAATCCACCTTCGCAAAGGGTGACCTGCTGCTGCCCGAAGGCCAGGTGGCGCGACAACTGTCCATCGTCAAGATCGGCGCGGTGATGGTCTGCCGCCAGGGGGAAAACGGCCAGCCTCAGCCCGTGGCCCTGCTTGGGCGCGGCAAGGCGCTGGGCGGGTACGCCATCTACGGACACGCCGAGCAGACCAGTGCCGTGGCGCTGTCGGCCGGACGGGTCTGCCGCCTGGATGTATCCGATGTCTACCGCCTGGGACTGGCGGACCGGCAATTCCACGCCTGCGTACAGCGGTGCATCGTGTGTTCGCATGGCCAGTTGGCCGACTGGTCCCGTGTGATGCGCATCAAGGGCATCCAGCAACGGGTGCTGGCCACGCTGCAGCTCTATGCGCGCGAGCAGCGTGTGCGCGTGATCCGGCTGCCCAGCCACGTGGCGCTGGCCTCGCTGCTCTCCACCACACGCGAAAGCGTGGCCCGGTCGCTGCGCCAACTGGAGACGGCAGGCCACATCCTGCGGCACGACCGCTGGCACTGCGAAGTGGTCGCCCTCGACGAGGGTGCCAAGTCCGGCGGCTGACCTCGGGCACCCAGCGCCGGTTCAACCGCCCAGCCCCGCCGCCCTCAGGAACGCATCGTTCTCCTCAGGGGAACCCACGGTCACCCGGAAGCAGCCTTCGAGGCCATGCAGTTTGTCCTGGCGCCGCACCAGCACCCCGTGCGCGAGCAGTCCGGCATGGGCGCTGGCCGCATCCGGGGTTCGCACCAGCAGGAAATTGCCGTGCGAGGCCGCCGTGCGCCACACCGGATGCCGCTGCAGCGCGGCGAACATGCGCTCGCGCTCGCGCACGGTCTGCGCCACCCGTTCGACCATGTACGCATCGTGCGCCAGCGCCACCTGGGCACACACGGCCTGCAGGACCGAGACGCCAAACGGGGGCACCAGCTTGCGCAACTGCCGCGCCACCACCGCGGAGGTCAATGCGTAGCCCAGGCGCAAACCCGCGAGCCCCCATGCCTTGGAGAAGGTGCGCAGCAACACCACGTGCGGGTGCTTGCGTGCCAGCGCCAGCGCATCGGATTCGGCGAAGTGGTGGTAGGCCTCGTCGATCACCAGCAGCCACCCGGGGCAGGCGCTGGCCAGCCGGTCCAGTTCGTCCAGCGCGCAGAGCGATCCGGTCGGGGCATGGGGCCGCGGGATGTACACCACGCCATGGGGCGCACCGGTGGGTGAGGCGCCGGGGCTCAGCACTGCCATGACGGCCCGCAGATCCAGGGCATGGTCGCCGCGCAGCGGGACTTCGGTGAGCGAGGCCCCCAGCAATTGCGCGTCCAGCGCATACAGCGCGAAATTGGGCTTGACCGTGACGACGCGCCCGCCGAGCGCGCAGAGCTGGATCAGCAGCGCGATCAGCACGTTGCTGCCGGTCGTGACCACCGTGCCCTCTGGCGTCCAGCCGTCGTGCCGGGCGATGGCTTCGCCCAGTCCTTCGGCGTGAAGATCGGTGTAGCGGTGCCACGGCTGGTGCAGCAGCCGCTCCAGCGCCATCGCCTTGAGTTCGGCGGGAAAGTCCGCGAAGGATTCGTTCTGGTCCAGCTTGACCGGTGCGCTCAGGGGATCAAACGGGTAGTCGGGGCTCTGAAGCACCGCCTGGCGGATGGTGGTGATCGGTGGAACGGGCGATGACGGGCTCATGCTCCCGAGTGTAGGAGCGGGCCGCCGTCACGCCGGGCCTGCAGTCTCGCGCGGCTCGGTCAGCGTGAGCAGGATGTCGGCGTACCAGGCGCAGTTCAGACCCAGGGACTCGTCGAGCACGAGGTCGCGGTTGCCCATGTCCATGCGCGCCGAGTGCACGCCCAGCAGTTTCCAGGGCATCCCGGCGGTGGCGGCCGTGGGTGAAGCGTCGCGCATCACCACGGCAGCGCCGCTGGTCCCCCGGTGGGTGCGCGCGTCGGTGAGGAAGTAGCCCTGGCCCTGGAATCGGATGCCGTAGGGCGATGCGATCACCGCGTGGCGCAGCACCGGCAGGTGGTGCAGGGCATCGTGAAAGCCCAGCGGAAAGCCCACCACCAGCAGCGATTCGCCCGGGTGCACTTCATCGAAGTCGGTTTGCAGGTGTTCCGGCGTGAAAGCACGGACCACCGCCGAATCGGGCAAGGCACCGCGGTCCAGCTCCAGCACCGCCACGTCGATCTCGCCGCCGCTGTCGCGGCCCTGGCGCCAGACGGCCGCGCCCTCGTCATACAGCAGCATGGAAAAACCGGTCGAGAGCGTGAGGTTGGCGACATCGGTGTGCAACTCGATCTCCAGCCGATCCGGGAAGTGCTGGGTGTCCTCGTCGATCACCACATGCCGGCTGGTGACCAGGAACAGTCGCCCGTCGCGCTCGAAAAAAAACCCGCTGGCGTTGGTCAGCGCCTGCGTTCCGAGAAAGGAAGACACCCTGGGTGCTGCCAGGAAAAGCGGATCGACGGGAGCCTCGCCGGTCGCCGGATGGGTGGACCGCCTGGGCGGAGCGTCATGGGAGAGGGGCTGCCTGTTCATGGCTCGAGTGTCGCACCCCTGGGCCCCTGTCCGACGCCACAGGCCTTTTGCACGGCACCCCATCAAAGGGTTTTCCCCAGATGGTCATAGGCGATATATGCACTATATTGCAAGACATGAGTGCAAATCACCCGAATTTCAGCGCCGCCCTGCGGCGCACGAAATGCAATATAGCGCATGCTGCCGCGCTCGAAATGCCGCAACCTGGCCGGTGCAGTGCCCTGGCCAGAACGGCATTCAATTCATGCTTGAACAATTCAAGTATGAAGTACGGGTAATTCAGTATCGCCAACCCGGTACCGCCCGTCTACAGTGAAACGCATCCCGGCAACCCACCCACAGGAGAACTCCATGACCACCCGCCGACTTGTACTCACCCGCAGCGCTGCCGTGATCGGCGCCGCTTCCACCGGACTGCTGCTGCCGCAGATCGTGCGCGCCCAGTCCGACAAGGTGCGCGTGGGTTTCATGCTGCCCTACACCGGCACCTTCGCCCAGTTGGGCGTGGCCATCGAAAACGGCTTTCGCATGGCGCTCGATGAACAGGGCGGCAAGCTGGGCGGACGCGAGATCGAGTTCTTCAAGGTGGACGACGAATCCAACCCGGCCAAAGGCATCGAGAACGCCACCCGGCTGGTGCAGCGCGACAAGGTGGACGTGCTCGTCGGCACCGTGCACTCAGGCGTGCAGATGGGCATCCACAAGGTGGCCCGCGATTCGGGCGTGCTCAACCTGATCCCCAACGCCGGCGTGCACGTGGCGACCCGCGCGCAGTGTGCGCCCAACGTGTTCCGCACCTCCTTCACCAACTCCCAGCCCACCCTGGCGCTGGGCAAGGCCATGGTCGAGCGCGGGCACAAGAAGGCGGTCTGGATCACCTGGAACTACGCCGCCGGCGAAGAGGCGTTCGAGGGTTTCGAGAAGAGCTACACCGAAGCGGGCGGCACCATCGTCAAGAAGCTCGGCCTGCCCTTCCCCAATGTCGAGTTCCAGGCGCTGCTGACCGAAATCGCCTCGCTCAACCCCGACGCCGTGGCCTGCTTCTTCGCGGGTGGCGGTGCCGCCAAGTTCCTGCGCGACTACGCTGCCGCCGGCCTGAACCGCAACATCCAGCTCTACGGCTCGGGCTTCCTCACCGAAGGCGTGCTGGATGCCGCCGGCCCGGCCGCCGACGGCGTGCTCACCACCATGCACTACAGCGACTCGCTGGACACGCCGCGCAACAAGCAGTTCCGCCTGGAGTACGCCAAGGCCTTCCGCGCGCAGCCCGATGTGTACGCGGTGCAGGGCTACGACACCGGACTGCTGCTGGTCAAGGGCGCCAACGCGGTCAAGGGCGACCTGTCGAACAAGAAGGCCCTTTATGCCGCCATGGAAGGCGCCGAGATCGACAGCCCGCGCGGCAAGTGGACCATGAGCAAGGCCCACAACCCGATCCAGGACATGTACCTGCGCAAGGTCGAGAACAAGGAAAACAAGGTGATCGGCATCGCCCAGAAGGCCGTGGCCGACCCCGCCACCGGCTGCCGCATGGCCTGATTCCGCACCCCCGCGCGCTCTCGTGCCCCAGACCAGCGCTTGACCGCGCTGGTCTGTTTTTTGCACGTGGGTCCTGCCCATTTCGCCTCTCACGCTCCGCCATGGATTTCGCCAACTTCCTGATCCAGTTGCTCAACAGCCTGCAGTACGGCCTGCTGCTGTTCATGCTCGCTGCGGGACTCACCCTGATCTTCGGCATCATGGGCGTGGTCAATCTGGCGCACGGCAGCTTCTACATGCTGGGCGCCTACCTGGCCTGGTTCCTGGCCTCGCAACTGGGCAGCCTGGTGCTGGCCATCGTGGTGGGCACGCTCATCGCGGTGGCGCTGGGCTGGCTGCTGGAATGGCTGCTGTTCCGGCACTTCTACCACCGCGACCACCTCGACCAGGTGCTGCTCACCTTCGGCCTGATCTACATCTTCGAAGAGATCCGCTCCATCTTCTGGGGCGACGACGTGCACGCGGTGCAGGTGCCCGAGATGCTGAACTGGTCGATCCCGCTGACCGAAAACCTGTCCTACCCGGTGTACCGCCTGGTCATGTCGGGCATCTGCATCGCCCTGGCGCTGGGCCTGTACCTGCTGATCTCCAGGACGCGGCTGGGCATGAAGATCCGCGCCGGCGCGTTCAACCGCGAAATGACCGAGGCCCTGGGCATCAACATCCGGCTCATCCACGGCGTGGTGTTCGCGCTGGGCGTGGCCCTGGCGGCCATTGCCGGCATGATCGCCTCGCCGATCGCCAGCGTGTACCCCGGCATGGGCAGCTCGGTGCTCATCATGTGCTTCGTGGTGGTGGTGATCGGCGGCATCGGCTCGGTGCGCGGCGCGCTGGTGGCCGCCCTGCTGGTGGGCCTGGTGGACACCTTCGGCAAGGTGCTGGTGCCGCAGATCGCGGGCATGGCCGTCTACATGCTGATGGCGGCGGTGCTGCTCTACAAGCCCGAAGGCCTGTTCAAGCACTAGGCGCACCACATAGGCACATACGATGAGTTCCCCCAAAGCCCAACTCGAAAAACTGCCGGCCGGCATGCAGGCGCTGCTCGCGCTCGGCGCGCTGGCCCTGGCCGTGTTCCCGTTCGTGCCGCTCACCGGCTCGGATTTCTACCTCCAGATGCTCTCGCAGATGATGATCCTGGCCATCTTCGCGATGAGCCTGGACCTGCTGCAAGGCGTCACCGGCCTGGTCTCGCTCGGACACGCGGCCTATTTCGGCCTGGCGGGCTACGCGCTGGCCTTCCTGACGCCGGCCGATACCCCCATCAGCCTGTGGTGGGCGCTGCCCGCGTCTGCGCTGGGCGCCGGCCTGGCCGCGCTGGTGATCGGCTTCTTCGTGGTGCGCACCCACGGCATCTACTTCATCATGGTGACCATGGCGTTCGCCCAGATGGTCTTCTTCCTGTTCTTCGACAACAAGGCGCTGGGCGGCTCGGACGGCATCTACGTGTACTTCCGCCCCGACGCCGCCATCTTCGGCTGGCAGCCGATCGACCTGGAGAACAAGACCACGTTCTTCTACTTCACGCTGCTGATGCTGGTGCTGGTGTACCTGTTCCTCAGGCGCCTGCTGTTTTCGCCGTTCGGCCGCGTGCTCGCCGGCATCCGCGTCAACGAACACCGCATGCGCGCCGTGGGCTACGGCACCTTCGGCTACAAGCTGGCGGCCTTCACCCTGGCCGGCGCGCTCGCGGGCGTGGCGGGCTTTCTCTGGGCGGCGCAGACCGGCTTCATGAACCCCGAGTTGATGGGCTTTCACATGAGTGCGCACGCGATCATGATGGTGATCCTCG
>CAZFOT010000145.1:0-9108 GCA_964520365.1 uncultured Hydrogenophaga sp. | reverse complement strand
CCGAAGCAATATGCCAAAGACGAATTCAAGCTGCGAATACCTGTAGTCGTACTTGCCGTCGATCGCGCGCCTGGCTTGCACCAGAAACTCTTCCACGGCCCACATGTCCGCTGGCTCCTTGGCGCTGCCGGCCATGGCTTTGAACGAACGCATCACCTCAGCCAGTTCGCTTTGCAGCGCTGAATCGTAGACGCGCCGGGCAATCTTCTTTTCCGAATGGCTCCAGTTGCTCGACATGGCATTCTCCTGAAGGGGTTCGACGAATCCATCGGGCTGACCCGCAAATCGGGGTCAGCTTGAATGATGGGATGGGCTTCCACTTTTGATTGGTACGTCTACAGGGGGCAGGTCACTTACGCACCGCCAGATTGGCAGCGCTGTACAACCGGGTTCCTCCCACACCGCTCAACGCCGATAACTCTTCCGGCTTGCAAACAGCCGCTTGCAACGTGTGGCGACGCGGTGACGCAGATTTCATGTCGGCACGGACCAACACAGAGTCCACAACAGATGCCGGATATACGACTGCAGGTGCTTTACCCCACGGTCCCCAATCGATCAGTCCCTTGCCGTTGAGGGGGAGTCCATATACGACGGGTTAGGCCGCTGCCGCACTGATGAAGCCTGCAATGAGAAAACCCAGGAACGCTGCCGCTTGCAGAAAGGCTAGAAGTCCTTGCTTGTTGAGCATGCTAATGCGCAGCAGGTAGCCGACCTGCGGGTTGCCCGCGTTCTTGGCGAGGTGGCGGCGAGCGAGCCAAGTGATGAACTTTGGCATGGGCGCGTAGAACTCGGACAGGAGGCGATCTCTCCGAACTCCGGTTTGGAGGGTGATGCCCCAGAACTTGGCACCTTCTTGGAGTTTCTTTTCTTCCTGCTCGTAGATGCGAAGGTGCTCTGCGAAAGTTGCTCGGACAGCCTGACTGACTTCGCTTGCGACTTGGCAGCGAACGGCGAAGCCCTTTGAAAGAAGGCCGAACACGCATGATGAGCAAAGGAAGGCTCCGCTCGTGAGGAACCCAGTCCGGCCAATGAAAGGCAGGAGCTTATCGGCGTTTGTGATAAGGAAGGAGGCGATTGCAGCCGAGCCGACCAGCAACCAAGTAGAGAAGGTGTCGATCGGTGGACTTGCCTTTGTGGCCGCCTCGAACATCGACGAGACGATTGCGTTCTCGGTGTTCTCTCGGGCAAGGCGATTCCACTCGCGGAGTGGTTCAGTTCGAGGGTCTTCTGTCACCTGATGAGCATTCCCATCACTTCGCGGGACATGTGGAGACGCATGCGGCATATGCCTCACGGCAAGCTCTGAGCGTCTCCGTCTTGAACCCAACGACTGGGCCAGCCTGCACGCATTGCGAGTAGTTTGCGGTGCATTGCCTTGCGCAATCTGGCTCTTTCTTGCTTACGTCGATATCGGCAATGCTGTAGGCACAACCCGAGAGGGCAGCAGCGGCTACGGCGATAGCGACTCTGGCTTGACGACGGTACATGTGTGCTGTCCTTGTTGCGGGCAGTGGAGGAGTGAAAGCAGGGCGCGTGCGATCTAGCGTGCAGAGGATGCTACCGCCTCTCGGGCAAGCGTGGCAAGAACGATGCTGCTGATGCGGCGGCCATCTGCGAAGCCGTCACCCGACCCCAGATGCGCTTCGTGCCCCTCAAGATCATCGAACAGCAAGGTCAGTTGATGGTGCACCGTGCCCACCAGGGTTTCGTGGAACAACACACCGCCACCCTCAACCGCATCCGGGGCCTGCTGTCGGAGCCGGGCATCGTGCTGCCCCTCAAGGCAGCCACCGTGCGGCGCGAAGCACTGGCCCACCTCGAAGACCTGCCCGGCTGGGCCAACACCGTCATCGGCGATCTGCTTGGCGAAGTCACCCGGCTGGATGAACGCATCCCAGTTCGGCTTGCTTGAGGGCAAAGGCAATTTGCTCCTCGGTGAATCTGCTCTTCTTCACGACATGCTCCTACCCCTTCAGGGGTGTTCATCATGCCGGCACTCTCTGTAACCAAACGGTTCGAAATTCGGGGTTAGGGTCAGTATGCACAAGGCTGAGAGCTGAACGAAACGAAACCATGCCTGGGTCTATCGCTGCGCGATAAACCCAGGGGGGGGGGAAGTATTGCTTGCGAATGTGGGGAAGCCCTTGTAGCCTGGGTTAAGCCGCGCCGCGAAGCGGCGTCGGCTTGAGTGAACTGCTATGCCCTTGCCTCACTCTGACCACTGCGGATTCCAGACGACCTCCCAGAGATGTCCATCCGGGTCTTGGAAATAGCCCGAGTAACCGCCCCAAAAAGTGTCATGCGCAGACTTGACGATGATTGCACCAGCCAAGGCTGCTCTTGCCATGGCAGCATCGACCTCCGCTTTTGAGGATACGTTGTGGCCCAGGGTCATTTCTGTAGGGCTGGCGGGGCCTGCTACAAGCCCGGTGTCATGGGCGATGCTCTTGCGAGGCCAAAGAGCCAAGCGAAGGCCGGGTTGCAGATCAATGAATACAACAGCCCCGTACTCGAACTCCTTGCCTACGATGCCCTCGGTGGCAAAGCCCAATCCATCGCGGTAGAAGCGCAGCGATGTTTCAAGATCATCGACACCGATTGTGATGACAGTGATTCTTGATTTCATGTGCTCGCCCCCGTGCGCTGGATGCATGAGCTGGCATAACGCATCCGACAAAACCGCCGCGCCGCCTCCGGTGTCCAAGCGCCTGCTGGACTAGGTTCGTGAGCACATGCGGTATCTGCATGCACTATAGCTTCAAGATCGAAAAGGCCTGCCTGGCATGCGGCGTTGCCAGACATGTGGCGGCGCAGGATCTGCCGGGCCACTCGACGCTTTGCCGACAACTTCTTCAGCATGAGCATCCAGCAACAAGCCCGCATCCGCTACAATCTCCCCCCATGTTTGCCGCCCGCCCGTTCAACTTGAACACAGCACCCGCCGCCCTGGCCGGTGTGGTCGTGCGCGCAATCACCACCAAAACCACGACCATTAAGGGCTGACCCAGCTCCGGTACGTCGTGCGCCCTCCCCGGCCAGACGAGCCGGGGCAAACAGTCTGGTCTGTACTGTTTTTCAAACTGAAAGGGCGTTGAAATGAGCAAGTTGGTAGGTCTGGTCGGCTGGCGCGGCATGGTCGGTTCGGTGTTGATGGACCGGATGACCGAAGAGAAAGACTTCGATCTCATCGAACCCCTCTTCTTCTCCACATCGAACGCCGGCGGCAAGGCGCCTTCGATGGCGAAGAACGAGACCACGCTGCAGGACGCGCACGACATCGAAGCCCTCAAGCGCTGCGACATCGTCATCACGGCGCAGGGCGGCGACTACACCAGCGAGGTCTACCCGAAGCTGCGCGCCGCCGGCTGGAACGGCCACTGGATCGATGCCGCGTCCACGCTGCGCATGGACAAGGACGCGGTCATCGTCCTGGACCCGGTGAATCTGCCCGTCATCCAGAACGCTTTGGCCAAGGGTGGCAGGAACTGGGTCGGCGGCAACTGCACGGTGAGCTGCATGCTCATGGGCGTGGGCGCGCTGTACAAGGCCGGTCTGGTGGAATGGATGAGCACCCAGACCTACCAGGCCGCCAGCGGCGGGGGCGCGCAGCACATGCGCGAACTGCTCACGCAGTACGGAGCGCTGCACCATGAGGTGAAGACGCTGCTGGACGACCCCAAGAGCGCCATCCTCGAGATCGACCGCAAGGTGATCGCCAGGCAGCGAGCGCTCACCCACGCGGAAACGACCCATTTCGGCGTGCCGCTGGGAGGCTCGCTGATTCCCTGGATCGACAAGGACCTGGGCAACGGCATGTCCAAGGAGGAATGGAAGGGCATGGCCGAGACCAACAAGATCCTTGGCCGGGGCGAAGGTTTCGACGCTTCCGCCATCCCGGTGGACGGTTTCTGCGTGCGCGTGGGCGCCATGCGCTGCCACAGCCAGGCGCTCACCTTCAAGCTGCGCAAGGATGTGCCGGTGGCCGACATCGAAGCGATGATCGCGGCCGACAACGCCTGGGTGAAGGTCGTGCCCAACACGCGGGAAGACACGGTGCGCGACCTGACCCCGGTCGCGGTCACGGGTACGATGACCATCCCGGTGGGCCGCATCCGCAAGCTCGCGATGGGCCCCGAATACGTGGGCGCTTTCACCATTGGCGACCAGTTGCTCTGGGGCGCGGCCGAACCCCTGCGCCGCATGCTCCGCATCCTGCTGGCCGAGTGAGAGCGCCGGAGCGCTCGAAATTGCAAGAAGCTGCTACAGCTGCCTCCTGCCCGTTCCCGTTGCAACTATGCAACGGGAACGGGCAGGCTGTGGCGACGGAAGGGCAGCTTTGAAACTCAAGCGGATTCTCAGCTTGTCACTGTAATGCGTTGATGCTATGGTCATTTCTCGAATTTTTATGTCGAGGTTCAAGTGCCACCCAACATCCGCCACACCCATTCTTCCTCGATCAAGCCCCCTCAAGTGGGTACCGGAACACGCGGTACTGCGCGGATGCATTCGGTTGCGATTGCCGCGCTGCTTTGCGCAGGGCTGGCGCAGCACGCCGATGTGCAGGCCCTGGCCCTTGGCCGCATCGTGGTGCAGTCGGCCCTTGGCGAGCCGCTGAGGGCGCAGATCGACATTCCGGAAATCAACGCCGATGAAGCGTCCTCGCTCACCGTGGGGCTGGCCTCGGGCGACGCATTCAGCGCCGCGGGCATGGACTTCAACCCCGCGCTGAGCAACCTCCAGATCACCTTGCAACGCCGGGCAGATGGCCGGGCCTACCTCCAGCTCACCAGCACCCGCGCCGTCACCGAACCGTTCGTGGATCTGATCGTGGAAGCGAACTGGTCCTCTGGCCGGCTCGTCCGGGACTACACCCTGCTGTTCGATCCCCCAAGGCTTCGCGCCGCAGCGCCGGTGGCACCTGTGTCGCCAGGGGTGACAGCGCCTCAGGCACCGGGCGCGGCGCCTGCGCCGGCGCCCACCGCATCCCAGGTCCAGCCCCCAGCCGCCCAGCCGCCCAGCGTGCTGCCGCCGGCCGCCGGGCAGGATCAAGCCCCCTCCCAGGTCCGGGTCGTGCCGGGTGACACCGCCGGCCGCATCGCGGAGGCCAACCGGCCCTCCAGTGTGTCGCTCGACCAGATGCTGGTCGCGATGCTGAGGTCCAACCCCCGGGCCTTCATCGGCAACAATGTGAACCGCCTCAAGGCCGGCGTGGTGCTGGATCTGCCCAGCGCCAGCGAAGCCTCGTCCGTCTCGGCCGGCGAAGCGCGCCAGATCATCGCCGCGCAAAGCCGCGACTTCAACGAATTCCGCCGCCGCCTGGCCGCCGCCGCACCCGACGCCGACGTGGGCCAGGCCGATCGGCAAGCAGCCGGCAGCGTCCAGACGGAGGTCCAGGACGCCCGCCCTGCGGAAACCGCGCCAGACCGCCTGATGGTGTCGCCGGGAGCGGCTCCAGGCCAGCCAGCGCCCGAGGCACAGATCGCCCAGCAGCGTCAGACCGAAGACACCGCAGTCCGTGCGGAAGAGTTGCAGCGCAACATCGAGGAACTGTCCCGGGTCCAGTCCGAGGCACAGGCGCCGGCAGCCGGCGCGGCAGCGCCGGCCGACACAGCCGCCGGTCCCGCCCTGGAGGTTCCAAGCGCACCGGTTCCCGCGGAGCCCGCCGCCGGCGACGCTGCCCCTGCCGAATCCGGACCGACCGCGACGGAACCAGAGGCCGCCGAGCCGCCGGCACCGCCGGTGACACCCGCGTCCGTGCTGGCGCCGGCGCCGGTCCCGGCACCGCTTCCCGACGAACCCAGCCTGATCGACAAGCTGCGCGACAACCCCCTGGTCATCCCGATCGCCGGCGTGCTGCTGGCCCTGCTGGCAGGGCTGGGCTTCTACCGCCTGCGTCAGCGCAACAAGGGCGCCAGCGTGGACAGCTCGTTCCTCGAAAGCCGGCTGCAGCCCGACTCCTTCTTCGGCTCCAGCGGCGGCCAGCGCATCGATACGGCCGATGCCAGTGTCTCGGGCTCGTCCATGGTGTATTCGCCGAGCCAGCTGGACGCGGCTGGCGATGTCGATCCGGTGGCGGAAGCCGACGTCTACCTGGCCTACGGCCGCGACCTTCAGGCCGAGGAGATTCTCAAGGAAGCCATGCGCAGCACGCCCACCCGGGTGGCGATCCACGTCAAGCTGCTCGAGATCTACGCCAAGCGCCGCGATGCGAAGGCATTCGAGGTGGTGGCGATCGAAGCCTACAACCTCACGCAAGGCCAAGGTCCGGAGTGGGAACATGCCTGCGACCTCGGCAAGGAACTGGATCCGTCCAACCCGCTGTACCAACCCGGGGGCAGCCCCGTGGTCAAGGTGGCTGCGGCCGCCGGCATGGCCGGCGCCGGCCTCAACACCCAGCCTTTCAGCCCCAGCACCCAGACCCAGGGCGGCGACGGCGCTGGTGGGTCGGGCCTGGATCTCGACTTCTCCTTTGACGACCCGGCCGATGCGTCCGCCTCGGGTGACGAGGTGCCGGATGCGGCCGCCGCCGAAGCGGTCTCCGGCATGGACGATCTCAAGCTCACGGAGTCGCTGACCGACCTGCCCGACGACGCTGGCGCGGGTCCTTCGTCGATGTCCATGGATTTCGACCTCGATTTTCCCTCCGAGCCGACACCGCTGTCGGGTTCGGAGCCGGCAGCGGGCGATGCCGAGCCGGCTGCCACGCCAGCACCCACCTTCGACGAAAGCGAAGTGCTGCCTGACTTCAACGCCGACGCCATCCCATCCCTGGACCTGGGCGCGCCGCCGGCCGCCGACGAGCAAGCGCCGACCAAGGGCGAAGATCTGATGGCTTTCGATCTCAACGAGCTCAACCTCGACCTCGGCGACGGGGCGCAGGCCACGGTGGCCGAAGTCGAGCAGGTCACGGAAGAAAGCCCGCTGGACACCAAGCTGTCCCTGGCCGAGGAGTTCCGGGCCATCGGCGACCTCGAAGGCGCCCGCTCCCTGGCAGAGGAAGTGCTCGCCGAAGCCTCCGGGACGCTCAAGACCAAGGCACGGACCTTCCTCTCGGACCTTGCCTGAGATTGCGAGCACTTTGCCACCACCAGCCGCCGACGAAGGCACGGGGCCGCCGGCTCCGGCTTCGGACGGCCGGCACACCCGCATAGCGCTGGGCGTCAGCTACAACGGCAGCGCCTACGAAGGCTGGCAGAGCCAGCCCAGTGGCCGGACGGTGCAGAACCGGCTGGAACTCGCCCTGTCTCGGTTCACCACACTGGAGAAGGTGACGACGCTCTGCGCGGGCCGGACCGACGCCGGCGTGCACGCCCTGATGCAGGTGGTGCATTTCGACTGCCCGATCGAGCGCACCGACAACGCATGGGTCCGCGGCACCAACAGCTTTCTGCCGCCCGACATCGCCATCCAGTGGGCGCGCCATGTGCCCGCCTCTTTCCACGCGCGCGCCAGCGCGAGATCGCGCCGCTACGCCTACCTGCTGCTGGAATCCCCGGTCAGGCCCAGCGTGGAAGCTCAGCGCGTGGGCTGGGTGTTCCGCCCGCTGCGGCTCGACGCCATGCGCCAGGCCGCGGCGCTGCTGCTGGGCGAGCATGACTTTTCCTCGTTCCGCGCGGCGCAGTGCCAGGCCCTCACACCGGTCAAGCGCATGCTGCGCATCGACATCGAACGGCGCGGCGCCTACTGGCGTTTCGAGTTCGAAGCCACGGCATTCCTGCACCACATGGTCCGCAACATCATGGGCTGCCTCATCGCCATCGGAGCCGGCAACCGCCCCGCGAGCTGGATGAACGAGGTGCTGCTGGCCAGAAGCCGCGAGATGGCGGCGCCCACGTTCGCCCCGGACGGCCTGTATTTCCTGGGACCAAGGTACGATGCGGCACTGGACCTGCCCGCGCGCGTGCCCGCATTCGACTGGCTGCCATGACCTGTCCGAGATGACCCCCCACCGCACCCGCATCAAGATCTGCGGCCTCACCCGCGAGGCCGACGTGGACGCCGCCGTGCAAGCGGGCGCGGATGCCATCGGCTTCGTGCTGTATCCCCTCAGCCCCCGCGCCGTTTCGGTCGAGCGCGCCGGCGAACTGGCCCTCCGCCTGCCCGCCTTCGTCACGCCGGTGCTGCTGTTCGTCAATGCCAGCCCCGAACACATCCGCGAGGCCTGTGCCGAAGTGCCCCATGCCTTGCTTCAGTTCCACGGCGACGAGTCGCCAGCGGACTGCGAAGCCGCGGCGCGCCCCTACCTGCGCGCCGCGCGCATTCCCCCCGGACCTGCCGGGGCAGGCTTCGATCTCCTAAAATACGCGCAAGACCATTCCGCCGCCCAGGCCATCCTTCTCGACGCACACGTCGAAGGCTACGGCGGCGGGGGTCAATCCTTCGACTGGACGGCATTCCCTTGGTCACATCCGCTTCTAAACGCCAGCTCTCGCCTCGTTTTGTCTGGTGGACTCACGCCTGCAAACGTGACCGATGGCATCAGGCACGTACGGCCCTGGGCCGTTGACGTGAGCTCCGGGGTCGAGGTGTCCAAAGGCATCAAGGACCCCGACAAGATGCTCGCCTTCGTGGCTGCCGTGCGCGCAGCCGATGCCATGACCGCCCGCCCGGGTTGAATCCCTTTTCAGGGGACGCTCGGGCTCCGTTCCGAGAACTTCCCATGCAAACCTACCAGCAACCCGACGCCAGCGGCCATTTCGGCACCTATGGCGGCAGTTTCGTGAGCGAAACGCTCACCCATGCGATCAGCGAACTGAAGGCCGCGTACGCCAGGTACCAGCACGACCCCGCGTTCCTGGCCGAATTCAGCAGCGAACTCGCGCACTTCGTCGGCAGGCCCAGCCCGGTGTACCACGCCGCGCGCACGAGCCGCGAACAGGGCGGCGCCCAGATCTTCCTCAAGCGCGAAGACCTCAACCACACCGGCGCCCACAAGGTCAACAACACCATAGGCCAGGCCATGCTGGCCCGGCGCATGGGCAAGCCGCGCATCATTGCCGAAACCGGCGCAGGCCAGCACGGCGTGGCCACCGCCACCATCTGCGCGCGCTACGGGCTGGAGTGCGTGGTCTACATGGGCAGCGAGGACGTCAAGCGACAAAGCCC
>CAZFOT010000144.1:8197-9163 GCA_964520365.1 uncultured Hydrogenophaga sp. | reverse complement strand
GTCCAGCCCGCGGCGGGCGCGCCGCCGGGCATGAAGAAGGAGGCCACCAGCATGATGGCCGCCGGGATCATCAGCCAGAAGCTGAAGTTGTTCATGCGGGCGAACGCCATGTCACCGGCGCCGATCTGCAGCGGGATCATCCAGTTCGCGAAACCCACGAAGGCCGGCATGATGGCGCCGAACACCATGATCAGGCCGTGCATGGTGGTGAGCTGGTTGAACAGGCCCGGGTTCACCAGTTGCAGGCCGGGCTGGAACAGCTCGGCGCGGATCAGCAGCGCGAGCACGCCGCCCACCATGAGCATGGTGAACGCGAACAGCAGGTACAGCGTGCCGATGTCCTTGTGGTTGGTCGCGTAGACCCAGCGCCGCCAGCCGCTCGGGGCATGGTGGTCGTGATCGTGGTCGTGGCCGTGCGCATCGTGGTGGTCGAGAACTGCACTCATCGTCGATTCCTTTGAGACTCAATGTGTTTTCAGCAACCCGCCATCACTGGCGGGCGGACAGCACTTCGGACGGCTGCACGATCTGTTCGGTCTGGTTGGACCAGCTGTTCTTGGTGTAGGTGATCACCGCGGCCAGCTCGGTGTCGGAGAGCTGCTTCCACGCGGGCATGGCACCGCCGCCCGCGCCGTCGAGCACGACGCGGATCATCCGGCCATGATCGGCGTCGGTCACGAGGGCGGAGCCGTCCAGCGGCTTGATCGGCCCGGCGCCCTTGCCATTGGCCTGGTGGCAGGCCACGCAGTTCGCGGCATACACCGATTCGCCGCGCTTGACGAGGTCCGCCAGCGTCCAGACCTTGCTTGGATCGTCGGCCGCGGCGGCCATGGCCTTGAGCTGCTCGTCCACCCAGGCCGAATACGCTTCGGCCGACACCACCTTCACATGGATGGGCATGTAGGCGTGCTCCTTGCCGCACAGCTCGGCGCACTGGCCATAGAAGTCGCCGGTCTGCTCGGCGCG
>CAZFOT010000144.1:0-8187 GCA_964520365.1 uncultured Hydrogenophaga sp. | reverse complement strand
GCCGGGAATCGCATCCTGCTTGACGCCGAAGGCCGGCACCATCCAGGCGTGGATCACGTCGTTGGCGGTGGTGATGATGCGGACCTTCTTGCCCACGGGCACCACCATCGGGTTGTCCACCTTGAGCAGGTAGTCGTCGGTGGCCTCGGGCTTGCCGCTGCTGGACATCACGCGGTGGCTGTTGTCCATGGTCGAGAGGAAGCCGATGCCTTCGCCCTCGCCCTTGATGTAGTCGTAGCCCCATTTCCACTGCATGCCGGTGGCCTTGATGGTCAGGTCGGCGTTGGTGGTGTCCTTCTGGGCCACCAGCACCTTGGTCGCCGGCAGGGCCATGCCGATCACGATGAGCAGGGGCACGATGGTCCAGCCCAGTTCCACCCAGATCGGTTCGGGCAGTTCCTGCGCCTTGTGCCCGACGGATTTCCGGTGCCTGAGGATGGAATAGAACATCGCCCCGAAGACCACCACGAAGATGACGGCGCAGAGGATCATCATGAACCAGTGCAGCCAGTGCTGTTCTTCGGCGATGCGCGTGACCGGCGGATGGAAGTTCAACTGGTTGACCGCCGGGCCGCCCGGCAGGTCTCTCACTCCCTGGGCCGCCGCGCTCACCCACACCCCGGCACTCAGTGCCATCCCCGTCACACCCGCTCTCAACGCGGACAGCTTCTGCCGCATCGAAACTTCTGCACCCGGACCCATCGTGTTCGTCTTGCTCACTTTTCCGCCTCGAATATAAGTATTGATTTATATCAATGCCGATTAAAACAAATCTTTCCGCCCTGGTACAGGGACCCCCACTTTGTCCGACCCCGCCTCACCCCTTGCGCAAGGCCTGGCTGATCTCCATGGCCAGCACGGGCCGGAGATCGGCACGGACGAAACGCCCCACGTCCACCGTGCGCCCTTCGCCCGTCACGGCAACCAGTTCCAGGCCATTGCGGGGCTGAACGCGCACCCGCTCGGCGACGAACTCGCACCGCTCCACCCTGCCTGCGGACTCCACCTCCACCACCAGCCGGCCATCCTGGAGGCTGATGCGCTCTCCATCGGTGGCGTGCCTCGCGGTCGCGAGGAAGGCCACACCAAGGACCAGCAGTTCCAGGACGGCGAAGGGAAGCACCAGCACCGCGCCCTGGAACCAGAAGAACAGCGCCACACCCAGGGACAGCGCGCCAAGGCCACCCAGCACGGCCGCAAGCCGAGCAGGCGCCACCGAGCAGTTGCGGCACAAAGTCCAGTGCAGGCCGGATTCGGACACCGTGCCCAACAGGAACCCATCGCTCGCGGGATTCGGCATCCACCACCTCAACAGGCCGCGACGGGTGTTGGCCAGACGCGTTGACACTGGGAACCAGCCCAGAAGTTCTTGACTTGCATCAATTGTAGCGAGGTCAAACAGGCAACCTTCGCCACGTCCCGCCCGGTATGGGGTATGGCGGGCATCGCGCCGCCCTGGAGAAAGGCCCGGGCCCCGGCTCAGCGGCGCGGCGATCGCAGCATGGCGCGCATTTCGTCGACCGAGACGGTCTGGCCGCCGCTCGACGCCGGCCGCGGCTGCGGCTTGAACGCATGCCCGTAGATGACCTCGAAAGTCAGCAGCAGGCGCCCATCGTCGGCGCGGGGCAGGCCGTCCTCGATGGCGGCGTGCAGCCGGGCCAGCCAGCCGCGCGCGCGCAGGCCCCTGGGACGTTCCGCGTGCAGGTTGCGGCCGAGTTCGCGCAGATCGGCCAGCAAGGGCGCCGCGCCGCTGTAGGAAAGCGTGATGCGCTCCATGTCCATGACGGGCTCGGCGAAGCCGCAGTGCACGAGCATGTCCCCCCAGTCGTGCATGTCGGTGAACGCATGGGCCGGGTCGGGCCAGCCGGCCTGCCGATAGACCTGCCGCAGTTCGCGCAGGCTGTCCGGCCCCAGGCAGGAAAACATCAGGAACCCGTCGTTGGCGACATGGCCGTGCCACCGGCGCAGCAGGGTCTGCGGCAGGGGTTCGTGGTGCAGCGCCATGTTGGCCCACAGCATGCCGACGACGGTCCCGGCGTCGGCCGGCACCGTCGACTGGCCATGTCCCCAGCGCGCCGGATTCCACCAGTTCCCCGCAGGGCCGCGCGTGGCCTTCAGGGCTTCGGGCAGGTGCCGGGCCATCACATGGCACCTGGCTTGCGGAATCCAGTCGCTCACCCGCTGGTGCCCTTGCAGCCCTCCCCGCACGGGCTCCCAGTGCATCCAGTCGGAAGGCTTTTCCCGGAACCAGGCCAATCGCTCCGCCATGCGGGTGGCCACCTCCTCATGCAGCCACGGGCTGGCGGCGGCGACGCGCGATTGCCAGCGCCGGGCGGCGGCGATGTCCATGCCCGGCACGGCGGTCTCGGGAGCGTTGCTGGTCTTCAAGGCGGCGCAATGGCGTTGGTCGAGGGCGGGCAGGCGGTTCCGCGGCAAGCAAACGGGTCATGATCGCGCCCGGCCCTGTTCGATCTGACAGGGTCGGCGCCCGGCTGCGCGGAATCGTTCAGTATATTGGCGCGATGCATGCCCTGCTCTCGCGGCTCGCCGACCGGATCCCCTCCACCTGCGAGGTGTGCGGAAGCTGGCCCTCTCAACCCATCTGCCCGGCATGCGCGCGGCGTTTCGCCTCGCCCCGCGCGCGCTGCAGCGGCTGCGCGGTGCCGATGGCCGTCGATACCGGGCGCTGCGGCGCGTGCCTCGCCCGGAACCCGCCGGCCGCGATCGAGCAGTGCGTGGCGGCGGTGGACTACGCCTACCCCTGGGACGCGGTGGTGGCCAGGCTGAAGTTCCGGCGCCAGCCGGGCTGGGCCGGCCCCATGGCCAGGCTGATGCTGCAGGCGCCGGAGGCCGCAAGGCTGCTGCGCCACTGCGATGCGATGGTGCCGGTGCCGCTCGCACCGGCACGGCTGGCCTCGCGGGGCTACAACCAGGCGTGGGAGCTGGTCAAAGCCTTGCGCCGGCAAGCCGCGCTGGACAGGCAGCGCGCGGGCCGAGCCCTCGGCGAGGGCTTGCTGCGCGTCGGCGACGCGCCCGACCAGCACAGCCTGCCACGCGCCGCCCGGCTGCGCAACCTGCGTGGCGCCTTCGTGGCGAATCCGCCCGCCCTGTCCCGGCTGGCGGGCAGCCACGTGCTGCTGGTGGACGACGTCACCACCACCGGGGCGACGCTACAGGCCGCGGGCGAGGCCTTGTTGAGCGCGGGCGCGCGGCGCGTGAGCGCTCTGGTCTTCGCGCGCACGCCCAGCGACTGAAACGGCGAGCGCCCGGCGCCGCCGCGGCGTTCGCGCGCGCATCCACCCGCGCGAGAAGAAGAAATGTCGGGCGCGGGTCCTGCAACCCTCGCCTGGACGTTATCATCGCCTGCCCTCACAGCCCGGCAACCCTGCTTCCAACATGTTTCACGTGGTACTGGTCGCCCCCGAGATTCCGCCCAACACCGGGAATGTGATCCGGCTGTGCGCCAACACCGGCTGCGCCCTCCACCTGATCGAACCGCTGGGTTTCTCCATGGACGACAAGCTGCTGCGCCGCGCGGGGCTGGACTATCACGAGCATGCGCGGGTGAAGCGCCATCGCGACTGGGACGGCTTCATACTCGGCGAGCGCCCCGGGACGGATCGCATGTTCGCCCTCACCACGCATGGGCAGCGCAACGCGTTCGGCACCGCGTTCCAACCCGGCGACTGGCTGGTGTTCGGATCGGAGACGCGGGGACTCCCGGCGGCAGTGCGCGACCGGTTCGCGCCGCGGCAGCAGTTGCGCCTGCCCATGAGGCCGGGGCAGCGCAGCCTGAATCTTTCCAATGCGGTGGCCGTGCTGGTGTTCGAGGCCTGGAGACAACATGGCTTCGGAGCGACGTCCACGTGAAAACCGTCACTGTATTCGTAGATCGCAAACCCCAAAAGCGGGCCGCCGGCCGAGGCACAATGGAAAATGTTCTTGGGCGTGATCCGCTGCAAGCGACGATTCCCCCAGCACCATGCGCGATCCATCCGTTCGCCTGGAGAGCCCATTGATCACCACCATTGCCCGCATCTTCCGGGCGTCCCTCAAGCCGGGTTTTGGCAAGCACAGAACACCCTCGCTGCGAGATCTGGCCGGCATTCGACAGGCGCTGCTGCTCAGCTTCGAGGACTGCGTCGAGCAGCCTGCGCGGCGGCTGCGCATGAAGATCGAGAACGCCAAGTCGGCGAGCGAACTCTGGATGCTGCGCAACGACATCTACCAGGTCATCTCCCAGCGCCACGACCAGGCGGTCGCGGCCGAGCGCATCAACGAACTCGCGCAGGCGTTCGAGGGCTGGCTCGACCCCAGGCAGATCACCCGCATCAAGTGAGACAGCGGCCGCCCGGCAGGCGCGGCCCGCGGCTTCACGGGTACTGGCGAACCAGCGATTCCGCGATGCAGACCGGTTTGTCCACGCCCTCGCGCTCGACCAGCACGGACCAGGTCATCTGGACCCCGTTGCCGTCGATGGGTTCGCTGGCCAGCAGCGTCATGCGGGCGCGCAGGCGGCTGCCCACCGGCACGGGCGCGGTGAAGCGCACCCGGTTCAGTCCGTAGTTGACGCCCATGCGGGACTGCGTCACCGCCATCGCCGACTCGAAAAACACCGGCAGCAGCGACAGGGTCAGGAACCCATGGGCGATCGGCCCGCCGAAAGGCCCCTGCGCCGCGCGCTCGACATCCACATGGATCCACTGGTGATCGCCCGTGGCACGGGCGAACAGATCGACCTGCTCCTGGGTGATGGTCACCCAGTCGCTCGTCGCCACTTCCTGCCCCACGCAGGCCGCCAGATCGGCCAGGGCTTCAAAGGTTTTCATGTGCCCGACTCTAGCGAGACCGGATGCCCGCGCCTGTCGGCGCCGCGACAGGTGCGGGCCTCTTCATTTGTCCAGCCATTGGCGGATCCCCTGCCACTGCAGCAGATCCTTCTCGACGCGGCCCGGCGCCACGTCGAACAGCGTGAGGCCCCGGGCGGCGAGGTGGATGTAGTTCTGCGTGTCGCGCAGGTGGCCCAGCACCGGCAGCCCCAGGCCGCCCACGAACTCCTGCAGCTTGTCGGCGGCGATGGTGCGCGCATCGACCCGCATGCCCACGATGCCGATCTTGAGCTTGTCGGCGCCCCGGAATTCGGCGATCTCGTCGAGGAAGCCGCGCGTGGCGTAGATGTCGAAGATGCTGGGCTGCAAGGGCACGAGCACCTTGTCCGCCATGCGCATCACATCCTTGAAGCGCCAGCCATGCAGTCCCGCGGGCGTGTCCAGCACCACGTGGGTGACATCCCTTGGCGGCCGGGCGATCAGGTCGTGCGAGATGTCCCAGGTGCGAATCGGGCGGGCGGCCGGCGGGCGCAGCTGCAGCCACAGGCGGGACGACTGCTGGCGATCGGTGTCGCCGAGCATCACGGCACGGCCCTGGCTGGCGAAGTAACCGGCCACGTTGGTGGACAGTGTGGATTTGCCCACACCGCCCTTGGGATTGGCAACCACCACGATGGGCATGACGACCTCCTGGGAGCGGGAACAGGCTCTTATGTTACTTCCCCGTCAACCCCAGGCATCCCACAGCAGCTTCAGGCCGGTGAGGAACATGCCCAGATAGATCAACCGGTAGAACAGCCTGGGCCGGATGCGGTGGGCGATGCGCACCCCCGCCCAGACCCCGATCGGTGCAAACGGCAGCAACGCCAGCGAGGTGGCCATGTTGCGCAGGTCCAGCAGCCCCAGCCAGGCGTAGGGAACCCATTTGGCGAGGTTGATGAAGAAGAAAAAGAAGGCCAGGGTGCCGGTGAACACCAGCGGCGACAGACGCATCGGAATGATGTAGGCGTTGAGCGGCGGGCCGCCGGCGTGAGCCACGAAGCTGGTGAACCCGGACGCCGCGGTGAGCAGGACACCCACCCAGCGGGGCGGCGGGCGCGCGTCGGGCCGGGGCGGAAACAGCAGGCGCTGCGCCAGAAAGACCAGCGTGAGGCCACCCACGATGCCGGCCACCACGCGCGCGTCCAGCACCCTGAACAGCAGGGCCCCGATCCCGATGCCGATCAGTCCGAAGGGCAGCAGGAACTTCAACAGGCGGCGATCGACCTGCTTGCGAAAGGCCGCGATGCCCATCAGGTCCATCACCAGCAGCACCGGCATCAGGATCGCCGCGGCCTGCGGCACGGTCACCGCCAGCGCCATCATGGGCACCGCCAGGGAACCGAAGCCGGCACCGAAGCCGCTCTTGCTCATGCCCAACAGCAGCACGGCGGGCACGGCGACGGCGTAGAACCAGGGATCGGTGACGAGCGGCACGGCGGCGGATTCCGGGGCTACAGCCGCCAGGTCGGCAGTTGCCAGTCGCGCCACAGCGCCAGCAGGCGCAGGCCGGCGGCCAGCCCCACGCAAACCAGCAGCGCCAGCCAGCCGGGGCTTCCTCCGTGCCACAGGCCCACGTAGGCCCAGCCGCCCACGAAGGCGCACACGGCGTAGGGCCGGTGGTCCTTGAAGGCGTTGGGGATTTCATTGCAGACCACGTCGCGCAGCACGCCGCCGAACACGCCGGTGATCACGCCCATGAGCACCGCCACCAGGTAGGGCAGGTCCAGCAGCAGCGCCTGGTGCACGCCGGTGGCCGCGAACAGGCCCAGGCCCAGCGCGTCGGGCCACTGGATGGTCTTCTCGGTCAGCCGGAAATGGCGCGAGCGCAGGAACACCATGGCCAGCGCGCACAGCAGCAGCACGCCCCACAGCACCTCGACGTGGCGCACCCAGAAGAAAGGCCGCTGGTCCAGCAGCAGGTCGCGCAGCGTGCCGCCGCCGAACGCGGCCAGGAAACCCACCACGCACACGCCCACCGCGTCCAGCCGCTTGCGCGCGCCTTCCAGCACCCCGGACAGCGCGAAAGCGGCGGTGGCGCCGATCTCGACCAGCAGGCGCAGCGTCTCGCCCCAGTGCGCGCCCGGAATCACGCCGCGCCCCTGACGGCCAACAGGCCGGAGATGGTACGCGCGGCTTCCAGCAGCGGCGGCAGCAGTTGCTCCTGCATCATGCGGGCACTGGTGCGGTTGGCCTGGCCGCTCAGGTTGAGCGCCGCGATCATGCGGCCCTGCGGCCCATGCAGCGGCGCGGCCAGCGAGATCAGCCCCTCCTCCAGCTCCTGGTTGATCAGGCACCAACCCTGGCGGCGCACCTGCTGCACCCGCGCCACCAGGGCGTCCAGCTCGGTCACGGTGTGGCGCGTCAGCGCCGTGCGCGGCGCCGTCTCCAGCCGCGCGCGCACCTCGTCGTCGTCCAGGCCGGCCAGCAGCATGCGGCCCAGCGAGGTGCAGAAAGCCGGCAGCCGCGATCCGACGCCGAGCGAGTTCTTCATGATCTTGTGCGTGGGCACGCGCATGACGTAGACGATGTCGGCGCCGTCGAGCACGGCCACCGAACTCGATTCCTTGACCTGCTCGACCAGTTGCTCCATCACCGGCTCGGCCAGGTTCCAGATCGGCATGGACGACAGGTAGGCGAAACCCAGGTCCAGGATGCGCGGCGTGAGCCGGAACCACTTGCCGTCGGACTCGACGTAGCCCAGCGTCTGCAGCGTCAACAGGATGCGGCGCGCGCCCGCGCGCGTGAGACCGCTGCGCGCCGCCACCTCGCTGAGGGTCTGGCACGGTGCCTCGGCGCTGAAGCTGCGCACGACCTGCAGGCCGCGCGCGAACGACTGCACGTAGCCATCGCCGGGACGCGGAGGGGTGGATGCGGAAAGTGGGGCCATGGGGAGGCTGGATTGTGACCTGTGCTTATAATTCGATTATCGAACAATTGTTCTATATACGAACATTTGGAGACAAAATGATCGACAAGATCGCGGGATCGATCGCCGAGACGCTGGCCGGCACGCCCGACGGCGCCACGGTGCTGATCGGGGGCTTCGGCACCTCGGGCATTCCCAACGAGCTGATTGACGGCCTGATCGAGCAGGGCGCGCGCGACCTCACGGTGGTCAACAACAACGCCGGCAACGGCGACACCGGCCTGGCCGCCCTGCTCAAGGCCGGGCGCGTGCGCAAGATCATCTGCAGCTTCCCGCGCCAGGCCGACAGCCATGTGTTCGACGCGCTGTACCGCAGCGGCCAGATCGAACTGGAACTGGTGCCGCAAGGCAACCTGGCCGAGCGCATCCGCGCGGCCGGCGCCGGCATCG
>CAZFOT010000143.1:2869-9230 GCA_964520365.1 uncultured Hydrogenophaga sp. | reverse complement strand
CCGCAGGCGTCGATGAGCCAGCCCGCGGCCAGCTTGATGCTGCCGTCGTCCATCGGTAGTGCACGATCTTCGGCTCGCGCGCGATGATGTCGGCGCACTGCTCGGGCGTGACCGTGGGGTTCTTGAAGAAGCTGCCGGCGTTGCCGATCACGGCCGGGTCGGGCAGCTTGGCGCGGCGGATCGCGCAGACCCAGTCGAAGATCTGTCGGGCGTCGGGCGCATCGATGCCCGACTCGGCCTTCTTGCGCTCCAGGTCGAGATAGCCCAGCACCGGCTTCCAGGGCCTGGGCAGCCAGAAGCGCACCCGCGTGATCAGCGCGCAGCCCGCCAGGCCCAGCCCCTTGTCGCCCGCGGGCGGGTGCTTGAACACCGAGTCGCGGTAGCCAAAACCGCATTGGGCGGCGTCCAGCGTGAAGGCCTGGCCGGTGCGCAGGTCCACCGCGTCGAGCGAATGGAAACGGTCCTGCAGTTCCACGCCATAGGCGCCGATGTTCTGCACCGGCGAAGCGCCGACCGAACCGGGAATCAGCGCCAGGTTCTCCAGCCCGGGCCAGCCCTGCTCCAGCGTCCAGGCCACGAAGCCATGCCAGTTCTCGCCGGCGCCCGCCTCCACCAGCCAGCCCCTGTCGGCCGCTTCCAGCAAGCGCCGCCCGGCGATCTCGACCTTGATCACCAGCGCCTTGATGTCGCCCGTGATCACCAGGTTGCTCCCGCCACCGAGCACCAGCGGCGGCCCCGACCCGCCCGGCAATGCCTCGGCCACCAACCGCTGCGCCTCCTCTTGCGAGCGCACGCGCACCAGCCTCTGGGCGCGCGCCTGGATGCCGAAGCTGTTGTAGGGCTGGAGTGCCACGTTGTTCTCGACTAACATGCCGGGATTGTCTCATTCACGTTCAGCGGATCCACCCACATGCCTTCATTTGACACTGTCCTCGAAGCCGATCTGGTCGAGGTGAAAAACGCCGTGGACCAGGTTGCCAGGGAAGTCGGCACGCGCTTCGATTTCAAGGGCACCAGCGCCGCCATCGAACTCAAGGACAAGGACATCACCCTCTTCGGCGACGCCGATTTCCAGCTCGCGCAGGTCGAGGACGTGCTGCGCAACAAGCTCACCAAGCGCGGCGTGGACGTGCGCTTCCTCGACAAGGGCAAGGTCGAGAAGATCGGCGGCGACAAGGTCAAGCAGGTCGTCAAGGTGAGGAACGGCATCAGCACCGAGGACGGCAAGAAGATCCAGCAGGCCATCAAGGCCAGCAAACTCAAGGTGCAGGGCGCCATCCAGGGCGACGCGGTGCGCGTCACGGGCGCCAAGCGCGACGACCTGCAGGCCGCCATGGCGCTGATCCGCAGCGAGATGAAGGACCTGCCGCTGTCGTTCAACAACTTCAGGGATTGACCGAACCACCCCCGCGCCGCCTGCGGCGTCACCCCCTCACGGGGGCGGTGCCAGCGGACCGGCGAAGCCGGATCCCCGGCACCCTGGACCCCAACCATGCCTCGCCCACACCTCGCGTTCATTGTCCTGGCGGCCACAGCTTCTTTCAGTTGGGCGCAATCCGTGGCGCTGTCGGGGGTGTCGGGTACCCGGGCACTGGTTGTCGTGGATGGAGGGGCGCCAAGGTTTCTGGCGATCGGGCAGGCGCACCAGGGAGTCAGGCTGCTGGCGGTCCAGGGAGACACGGCCACGGTGGATGTGGCGGGCGACACGCGCACATTGCGCGTCGGCGATGCGCCGGTCAGCGTCGGCGGCAGTGCCGCTGCCGCCGGCGGCCAGCGCATCGTGCTCACGGCCGACGCGCGCGGCCATTTCCTGCCCCAGGGGCAGATCAACGGCCGCTCCGTGCAGTTCATGGTGGACACCGGCGCCACCCTGGTCGCCATGGGCGAGGCCGAAGCCCAGCGGCTCAACCTGAAGTTCCGCGACGGCCGCCCGGTGCGCATCAGCACCGCCAACGGCGCCGTAACGGCCTACCAGATCCAGTTGAGCTCGGTGCGGGTGGGCGACGTGCAGGTGTACGACGTGCCCGCCGTGGTGGCGCCGCAGGCCATGCCCTACGTGCTGCTGGGCAACAGCTTCCTGACGCGGTTCCAGATGCAGCGCAGCAACGACCAGATGACGCTCGAACGCCGGTACTAGAGACACCCCCCTGCGCCGCTGACGCGGCTTCCCCCCTCCCTGGCGCGCCCTTCGGGCGCTTGGAGGGGGGACGGCATCTTGGGCCGGCAAAGCCGTCCCTTGCTGCCCCTGGCTTTGAGCTGCCTCGCTCGTTGCGGTCTTGCCCCTTCCCCCTTTGGGGGAAAGGGCCTACCACGCTATGGCGCGTGCTGCGCGGCGGTGACCACGATCTCGATCTTCCAGCCTGGGTTGGCCAGCGCGGCCTGCACCGTGGCGCGCGGCGGCGCCGTGCCAGGCACCACCCAGGCGTCCCAGACTTCGTTCATGGCGGCGATGTCCGTGATGTCGGACAGGAAGATCTGCGTGCGCAGGATGCGCGACTTGTCGCTGCCCGCTTCCGCCAGGCGCTGCTGCACCTGGTCGAGCACGTCGCGTGTCTGGCCCCGGATGTCGGTGTCGCCCCGCTCGGGCACCATGCCGGCGAGGTAGACCACGCCGTTGAAGACGGCGGCTTCGCTGTAGCGCGCGGCCACACCGTGGCGCTGGATGTCCTGGCTCATTTCTTTTTGCTCCCCAGTTTGCTTTCCTTGCCTGCGATCAGGCGATTGATGTTCTCGGCATGGCGCCAGACCAGCATCACGCCCATCACGGCGAGGCTGAGCACCATCACGCCGGGCGCGTTCCACGCCACCCGGTCGCCGAACAGATAGAACAGCGGTGCGAACACCGCCGTGACGATGGAGGCCAGCGACGAGTAGCGGAAGAAGAAGGCCACGATGGCCCAGGTGACCAGCGATGCCAGGCCCAGCCAGGGCTCGAAGGCGAGGATCACGCCCGCCGCTGTGGCCACGCCCTTGCCGCCCTGGAAACGGAAGAACACCGGGAACAAATGGCCCAGGAAGGCCGCCAGGCCCACCAGCGCCACGGTGCCGTCGCCCAGCCCCCAGGCCTCGCCCCACCACTTCACCACCACGACCGGCAACCAGCCCTTGACGGCGTCGAGCAGCAAGGTGACCGCCGCCGCGGCCTTGTTGCCGGAACGCAGGACGTTGGTGGCGCCGGGATTCTTGCTGCCGTAGGTGCGCGGGTCGCTCAGGCCCATCAGGCGGCTCACCAGCACGGCGAACGACAGCGAACCGATCAGGTAGGCGGCCACGGTGGCCAGCAAGGGGGTGGCGAATTCCAAGTCGTGCTCCTCGGTTGTTGTTATGGGCGGGCGCCAAGCCTATTCTGCCAGCGCGCAGTGCACCGGCGCGGCCCCCAGCGGGCCGCCGAGCACGGCGGGATCGAGCCCGACGAGAAAACCCCGGCGGCCGCCGTTGATCCAGATGCGCGGCAAGGCGAGCACCGTCGCCTCCACTCACACCGGCATGCCACGCTTGAGGCCGAAGGGCGAGGTGCCTCCCACCAGGTAGCCGCTGTGCCGGTTGGCCACCTCGGGCTTGCAAGGCTCCACCGACTTGACCCCGATCTGCCGCGCCAGGTTCTTGGTGGACACGGTGCGGTTGCCGTGCATGAGAACGGCCAGCGGCTTGCCGGCCTCATCCTGCATGATCAGCGTCTTGACCACCGCGAACGGGTCAAACCCCAGCACCTGCGCGCTGTGCCGGGCACCGCCGTGCTCCAGGTACTCGTAGGCATGCTCGGTGAACGCCACGCCATGCGCCTTGAGCCAGGCGGTGGCGGGGGTTTCGGAGACGTGACGGTTTTTGGGCATGACGCATTCACGGACGCCGCGAGGTCGTCATCCAGGGATGCCGTGGAACCGGCTCCGCCGGGCCACAGGCATCGCCCCCTTGAGGGGGTCGCGCGAAGCGCGGCGGGGGTGTTCCATTCACTGAGCGGGATCGCGGTGCGCCCATCGGATCTTGTCGATCTCGGCCAGCAACTCCGGCGACAGCGTGGTGCCCCAGGCGTCCAGGCATTCGTCGAGCTGGGCCAGGGAAGTCACGCCGATGATGGTGCTGGCCACGCGCCAGTTCGTGTAGCAGAACGCCAGCGCGAGTTGCGAGGGCGTGAGCCCGTGTTCACGGGCCAGCGCGTTGTAGCGGCGCGCGGTCTCCAGGGCCTCCGGGCGGCCCCAGCGCTGCTTGCGCATCGACTCGAAGAGCGACAGGCGCCCGGCGTCGCCCACCAGGCCGGTGTCGTCGTACTTGCCGGTCAGCAGGCCGAAGCCCAGCGGCGAATAGGCCAGCAGCGAAACCCCCAGCCGGTGGCAGGTCTCGTCCAGACCGTTCTCGTAGCTGCGGTTGACCAGACAATAAGGGTTCTGCACCGTGGCCACGCGCGGCAGGCCGTGTTGCTCGGCCAGGCGCACGAATTCGTGCACGCCATAGGGCGATTCGTTGGACAGGCCGATGGCGCGCACCTTGCCGGCCTTCACCAGCTCGGCCATGGCTTCGAGCTGCTCCAGCACCGTCGCACAGGGCTTGTCCTTGGTCGGGTCGAAGTGCAGCGCGCCGAACGCCGGCACGTTGCGCGCGGGCCAGTGGATCTGGTAGAGGTCGATCACGTCGGTCTGCAGCCGCCGGAGGCTGGCCTCGCAGGCCTCGATGATGCCGGCCTTGCTCACCTCGCCGCGCAGCCAGGGCATGCCGCGCGCCGGCCCCGCCACCTTGGTCGCCAGCACAAGCTTCTGGCGCGCACCCGGCCGGCTGGCGAACCAGTTGCCCAGAATGGTCTCGGTGGACCCGCAGGTCTCGGCGCGCGCCGGCACCGAATACATCTCGGCCGCGTCGAGGAAGTCGACACCCCGCTCGATCGCGCGATCCAGGATGGCGTGGGCGTCGGCCTCGTTCACCTGTTCGCCAAAGGTCATGGTGCCCAGGCAGATGGAAGTGACGTTCAATGGGCTCGCGCCCAGCGGGACTGTGTTCATGCAAGTGCTGTAAAGAAAAGTTGAAAGGCCGGGGCGTCCCGGCGGTCAGATGGTAAGTTTAGAGGGGGAACGCATTCGGCGCAGGCCGGCACTTCAACAGACCCATGAACCACATCCACCGCATCCGACCCCTTGCAGCACTGACCGCGGCGGCCATCATCGTGCTCGCCACGCTGGCCGGCTGCGGCAGCCTCCCATTGCCCACCAAGGCCGGCGAAGCATCGGCGCCGCCGGGGCGCCAAGCCTGGTCGCAGAGCATGCGCACGCAGATGGCGGCCTTCCAGCGCGCCAGCGAAGGCACGGGCACCATCGTGAGCCAGACCGCCGACCAGCGGATCCAGCTGGAGATCCCGAGCGACATTTCCTTCGACGTGAACCGCTCGGCGGTGAAGCCGGTCTTCGCGGGCCTGCTCACGCGCTATGCGGCCATCGCCAAGGCCCACCCGGACACCACCATCACCATCGTGGGACACACCGACAGCTCGGGCAGCGCGGCGCTCAACAACACCTTGTCCCGGGAGCGCGCGCTGAGCACGCGCGACTACCTCATCGCCCGCGGCGTGGCCATCACCCGGCTGCAGACCGAAGGCCGCGGATCGGCCGAACCGCTGGCCGACAACGCCACGCCCGAGGGCCGCGCCAGGAACCGCCGCGTGACCCTCTACGTGGCTCAGCCGCCGGGACGCTGACCGCCCTGCCTCGAAGCCTGGTACCGGGCTTCCTCCTGCAGCCGCAGCACCCGCCGCTGCACCTTGCCCGTGGTGGTCATGGGCAGGGCGTCCACGAACTCGATCTCCTTGGGGTACTCGTAGGGCGCCAGCTTGCCCTTGACGTGGGCCTGCAAGGCCTTCACGAGCGCATCGCCACCCTGGCCGGCATGGTCGGGCGAGAGCACCACGTAGGCCTTGACCACGGCGCCGCGCTCGGCGTCGGGCTTGGGCACCACCGCCGCGTTGGCCACGGCGGGGTGCTTGACCAGGCAGTTCTCGATTTCGCCCGGACCGATGCGGTAGCCCGCGGCCTTGAACACGTCGTCGGCACGGCCCTGGTACCAGAGGTAGCCATCGGCATCGCGCACCGCCAGGTCGCCGGTGCGGCACCAGCTGCCGGTCGGGTCGCCAGTGAACTTGGCGCGGGTGGCGGCGTCGTTCTTCCAGTAGCCCAGGAAGAAGACCGGATCGGGATGCCCATGCACGTCGAGCCGGTGCACGGCCACGTCGCCAGGCACACCTGCAGGGCATTCCCGGCCTTCGTCGTCGATCACGGCCACGCGGTGGCCCGGATAGCCCTTGCCCATGCTGCCGGGCCTGGCGGGCCACCCGAACCCGCCGCCGGGCCGCCCCAAGGCGGGTTCAGCCCCCTCGGGG
>CAZFOT010000143.1:0-2859 GCA_964520365.1 uncultured Hydrogenophaga sp. | reverse complement strand
GAGATCAACTACGTCGTGGGCAATTGTGCGATGCAATGGACCCCCACGCGCAGCGGGGAGCGTGGGGGTCCATTGCATCGCACAATTGCCCACGACGTAGTTGATCTCGGTCTGGCCGAACATCTCGTTGACCGTCACCCCCAGTTGCTGCTCGCAGTACCCGAACACCGCGTCGCCCACGGCCTCGCCCGCACTCATGAGGGCCTGAAGCCGCAGGCGGAAGTGTTTCCTCGGCTTCGGATACGCCTTCATCATGGCCTTGAGCGCCGTGGGAAAGAGAAAGCTGTGCGTGACGCCGTGGCGCTGCAGCAGCTCGAACGCGGTCTGCGGCGCGAAGCGGCCGTTGTAGCCGACGATGGGGCGGCCGAAATACAGCGTCGGCAGCAGCGCGTCCATGAGCCCGCCGGTCCAGGCCCAGTCAGCGGGCGACCAGAACACCGCCTGCGACGGCACGCTGGCATCGAACGGATCGAAGCCGAACCAGTTCTGGCTGCAGACGAATCCGGTCAGATTGCCGATCAGCGCGCGGTGCGGAATGAGCGCGCCCTTGGGGTTGCCGGTGGTGCCGCTGGTGTAGATCAGCACGGCAGCTTCGTCCGCTTGCGCATCCACCAGCGCGAACTCGTCGGGCTCCTGCGCGAGTACCGCCGCCCAGTCCAGCGCCGATGCGCCCGGCGCGGCCGCGTCGATCGCGATCACCGAATGCAGCAGCGGGCAGTCTGCACTCACCGACTGCACCGCCTGCAGCGTGCTCGCGTCGCAGATGGCCACCACCGCCTCGCTGTCGTGCAGCCGGTAGGCCAGCGCCTCGGGCCCGAACAACTGGGACAGCGGCATGCCCACCGCGCCCATCTGCAGCACCGCCATGTAGGCCACGGCGGTCTCGAAGCGCTGGGGCAGCACGATCGCGACGCGGTCGCCGCGCTGCACGCCCAGCGCCGCCAGCGCGTTGGACAAACGGTTGGCCTGCTGCTGCAGATCGGCATAGCTGTGGTGCCGGTCGGCCTGACCGGGCGCGCAGGCGATCACGGCGGTCCGCTCGCGCGTGGCGGGGTTGGCGGCCCACCTTCGCATGCACGCCTCGGCCATGTTGAAGCGCTGCGGAACGTGCCAGCGGAACCCGCTGTGCAAGGCCTCGAAGCAGTCGGGCGCGGAGGTGCCTGCAACGGCCTTTGCGCGCGCCCGGGCCGGCCTTTTCGGGGGTTTGCCCTTGTCGCTGTGTCGACTCTCTCGCATCGTCTGTCTCCGTGTTGTTCTCTATGATCCAGAGAATGTACCAAGCCCGCCAACCATCGCAGAGCAGCTTCGTGCCCGTGCGCCACCTGCAGTACCACATCCGCCAGTGGGGAAGCCCGGGCGCGGACCAGCCGCCGCTGGTGCTGGTGCATGGCTGGATGGACGTGTCGGCTTCGTGGCAGTTCATGGTCGATGCCCTGCGGGCCGAGCGCTGGGTCATCGCGCCGGACTGGCGCGGCTTCGGGCTCACGCGCGAACCGGCCCCCGCGCCCGACAGCTACTGGTTCGCGGACTACCTGGCCGACCTCGACATCCTGCTGGACCATTTCGCCGGCGAACGCGAGATCGACCTGGTGGGGCACAGCATGGGCGGCAACGTGGCCATGATGTACGGCGGCGTGCGCCCCCAGCGTATCCGGCGCCTGGTCAACCTGGAGGGTTTCGGCCTGCCGGCCACGCGGCCCGCCCAGGCGCCCGCTCGCTATGCCACCTGGATCGACGAGATCAAGTCGCTGCACGCGGGCGCGCTGTCCCTCAAGGCTTACGATTCGCCCGACGGCGTGGCCCGGCGCCTGATGAAGACCAACCCCAGGCTGGCGGCCGGCAAGGCCGAATGGCTGGCCCGCCACTGGGCGGCGCCGAACGCGCAAGGACAATGGGAGATCCTGGGCAACCCTGCTCACAAGGTGATCAGCGCCCACCTGTACCAGGTGGAGGAAGCGCTGGAGATCTACCGCCGCATCACGGCCCCGGTGTTCAGCGTGACCGCCAGCGACGACAGCCTGGGCCGGTGGTGGAAAGGCACTTTCACGCTGGCGCAGTACCAGGAGCGCCTGCGTGCCGTGCCCCGCCTGCAAAGTGCCGTCATCGACGACGCCGGCCACATGCTGCACCACGACCAGCCCGATGCGCTCGCCCGGCTGATCGAAGATTTCTTGGGGTGAACACCCCCGGGGCCACGCTCCGGCACGGTGGGCACCTGACGTGAGAAAATCGCGGTTTAGGCCCGGCACGCCGGCCCATTCCGCAGAACACCGACAGAAAGCACCCCCCATGGACGCAGAACGCAGCAACACCATCCGCAGCCAGCTTGACGACCTGAGCACCCGTGTGGCCGAACTACGGAGGTATCTTTGACTACGATGCCAAGGCATCGAAGCTGAAGGAAGTCGAGTCCGCGCTGGAAGACCCCACCGTCTGGAACAACCCCAAGCGCGCCCAGGATCTGGGCAAGGAAAAGAAGTCGCTCGAAGACGTGGTGGTCGTGCTTGACCGCCTGACCGGCGAACTGGCCGACAACAGCGAGCTGTTCGAGATGTCGCTGGCCGACGACGACGACGCCGGGCTGATCACCATCGAGGGCGAGGCAGCCAAGATCGCGGTCGATGTCGAGAAGCTGGAGTTCCGGCGCATGTTCAACAACCCGGCCGACCCGCTGAACTGCTTCCTCGACATCCAGGCCGGCGCCGGCGGCACCGAGGCCTGCGACTGGGCCAGCATGCTGCTGCGCCAGTACCTGCGCTACGCCGAACGCAAGGGCTTCAGCACCACGGTGGAGGACGAGACCGCAGGCGACACCGCCGGCATCAAGAGCGCCACCATCAAAGTCGAGGGCGAATACGC
>CAZFOT010000142.1:0-9271 GCA_964520365.1 uncultured Hydrogenophaga sp. | reverse complement strand
ATCTCGCCCGCCTCGTTCTGCGGCACGTTCAGGTCGGCTCGGATGAACACGCGCTGGCCCTTGGCACGGCCGGTGGTACAGAGATCGGAGAAGCGGATGAATTGCATGGCTGGGAATCGGCTCGGTTGAAGGAGGGCGCGGCGCGCCGGCCCGACGATTGTAGGGAAGCCGCTACCAGCCGAGTCCGATTTTCAGCGGCAGGTAGACCGCCATGCCGGCCACGATGGTGCCCAGCACGCCACGGCGCCATGCGAACCAGCACAGCCCCGCGGCCACCGCATAGAGCCGCGCATCCTGCCAGGTCCGGATCAGTTCGTCCTGCGACATCACGACCTCGGGCACCACCACCGCCGACAGCGCGGCAATGGGCGCGTACTGCAGGCCGCGCTGCGCCCAGTGCGGCAGCTTCCACGGCCGGTCCGAGAGAAAGAAGAAACCGCGCGTGACGACCGTGACGGCGCCCAGCGCCAGGATGGTCAGCAGCGTCCAGGGGTCGAGGTCAAGCATGGTGCCCCCCGGAAGCCGGGCGCATCTTCTCGATCACCAGGCAGATCGCGACCGCGCTGGCGATCGCCACCAGGATGTTGAGCTTGAGCGGCAGCGCCCAGGCCGCCACCGCCGCCGCGCCGGCCACGCCGGCCGAGACCACGCGCAGCCTGGACGTGGCCAGCGACGCCAGCACGCCCAGCAGGGCCAGGATGCCGGCGAACCCCAGCCCCCATTCGGCCGGGATGGCATTGGCCAGGGCGATGCCCATCAGGCTCATGCCCATCCAGGCCAGGTAGTTGACCGCGCAGTTGCCCGCCAGGTACGACTGCTGCCGCGCCAGTTCTTCTGGGGTCTGTCCCGGCTTGGGATAGCGCCGGGCAAAGAACACGTAGCTCAGGTCGCCGGTGACGTAGCCGGTGGCGATGCGCTGCCAGCGCGGCAGGTGCATCAGATAGGGCCGCAGGTGGGCCGAGAACACCACGAAACGCAGGTTGACGCAGAACGCCGCAGCCAGGATCACCCACAACGGCGCGCCGGCCGCGATCATGGGCACGGCGGCCAACTGGGCGCTGCCGGCGTAGACGATCAACGTCATCAGCACCGCCTCCAGCGCCGACAGGCCCGACTTCACCATCGCCACGCCCGTCATCAGGCCCCAGGCGGCGATGCCCATGGCCACCGAGGTCTGGTCGCGCACGCCTTCCCAGAATTCGGGATGGCGCCGGTGCTTCGGCAGGTAGAACATCAGCCCTCCGCCCTGGACGGCGCGGCGCCGGCCAGCACCTGGCCGGGTGCGAGCGCAAAGCCACGCAGGAAGTCGGCCGCCGCCAGGCGCTTGCCGCCCGCGCGCTGCAGGGCCGTGAGCACCAGCACGCCGTCGCCCGTCTGCACGCGGATGCCATCGCTTCCCACGGCGAGCACCGTGCCGGGCGAGGCCTGCGCGGCGCCGGGTTCGGCGCGGGCCTCCCAGAGCTTGATGGTCTCGTCCGCCAGCGCAAAGCTGGCGCCGGGGAACGGATCGAAAGCGCGCACCCGCCGGGCCAGCGCGACCGCGGGCTGGTGCCAGTCGATGGCGGCCTCGCTCTTTTCGATCTTGTGGGCATAGGTGATGCCCTGCGCGGGCTGGGGCACCGGCCGCAGCCCGCCACAGGCCGCCAGTTCCAGCGCTTCCACGATCAGCCGCCCGCCCAGCTCGGCCAGCCGGTCGTGCAGGCCCGCGGTGGTCTCGTCGGCGCCGATGCGCAGGCGCTCGGCCAGCAGCATGTCGCCGGTGTCGAGGCCGGCGTCCATCTGCATGATGGTCACCCCGGTTTCCGCGTCACCCGCTTCGATGGCGCGGTGGATCGGCGCCGCGCCGCGCCAGCGTGGCAGCAGCGAGGCATGGATGTTCAGGCAGCCCAGCCGGGGGGCATTCAGCACCCACGGCGGCAGCATCAGCCCGTAGGCCGCCACCACCATCGCGTCCGCTCCCGCGGCTTCGATCTGCTCGCGCGCCGCCGCCGCGTCCTGCGGGTACTTGCCGTCCAGGCGCAGGCTGCGCGGCTGCGCCACGGCCAGGTGGTGTTCTATCGCGAACTGCTTCACCGGCGAAGCCTGCAGCTTCATGCCCCGGCCAGCCGGCCTGTCGGGCTGGCTGAGCACCAGGGGGATCTCGAAACCGGCGGCGTGCAGGCGCTGCAGGGCCACGCGGGCGAACGCCGGCGTTCCGGCAAAGATGATTTTCATGGGTCGCGGTGGCGGACGGCGCGCGCCGCCCGCCGGTCTTCAGAATTTTTTGCCCGGATCGTCGAACATGGGTTCGTCGGTGTAGACCATCCGGCGCACGGTGCCCTGAGGGTCGATGTGGATGTGCGCCAGCCGCGCCAGGGAAAACGGCTCCAGATAGCGGTAGGTCCAGACCCAGCCGTCGAAGCGCGCCACCCGATCCACCAGTGCCGGTCGCCCGAGCAGGCGCAGCACGTCGTCCTGCGTCCAGCGGTCGATCTCGATGCGCTGCAGCCAGGCCAGATCGAGCACCTGGTCCACGCGCCGCAGGCGACCCTGCGCGTCCAGGTCGAGGTTGTAGACCTGCTGCCCGGCCGGCTGGCGCGAATACTGCAGGCGCGTGCCGTCGGCCAGCGGATACACCGCGCTGGGCATGCCCAGGCGGTCTTCGATCTCCGCGCGCGGCGTGCCCGGCGCGATGCGCTCGGGCATGCCGGCGCAGCCCGCCAGCAGCCCGCCGAGCACGAGGGCGGCCACCGCCCGAAGAAAGGTGTCCATCGCCGTCATGCGCGCAGGGCCTCGCGCTGGGCCTTCAACAGCTTGCTCTTGATGCGGTTGCGCTTGAGCGGCGAGAGGTACTCCACGAACACCTTGCCCATGAGGTGGTCCATTTCGTGCTGGATGCACACCGCCAGCATGTCCCGCGCCTCGATCACCCGGGAGCGGCCCTCCTCGTCCAGCGCCCGGACACGCACCGCCAGCGAACGCTCCACGCCGTCGTAGATGCCCGGCACCGACAGGCAGCCCTCCTCGCCCTTGCGCTTTTCCGGGCTGGCCCATTCGAGTTCGGGGTTGATCAGCACCAGGGGCTGGTCGCGCTCCTGGCTCACATCGATCACGATCAGGCGCTCGTGCACATCGACCTGCGTGGCCGCCAGGCCGATGCCGTTGGCGTCGTACATCGTGGCCAGCATGCGCGGGATCAGGGCCTTGATGCGCTCATCGACCTGCGCCACCGGGCGCGCCACCGTGTGCAGCCGGGGGTCGGGAAAACACAGAATGGGCAACAAATCGGGAGAAGTCATGGTCGAAACAGCGGCAGGCGGGAAACAAGATCGGGACGCGGCAGCCCCTCGGGCGGGCGAGCTTCGCGCAGCCGGCCCGACCGGCTGTGCGGCGCACTTGCGCGTTTGTCGGTATTTTCGCCACTTTTGGCGGATGGCGTTGCGTGTCTCCTGCATAAACATTGCCTAATCAATGGCTTGGGCGCAAAATCAAATGCGAATTGTCAAGACCAAAGCGCTGTCACGAACAGGCTGCCAGTCCCATGGGGAGCCGGCCTTGCCGCGAACGTGCATGCCCCAGGGGCCCTACATGCCATCGAAGATCCGTCCGACCGTCACCCTTTCATTTCCTCGCGGCCTGCGCCCTCTGGCCTGCGCCACCGCGTTGCTGGCAGCCGGTTTCGCCACCGGCGCCGGCGCCCAGAAGTTCCCCATCACCGAAACCCAGCGCGCCACCGCCACCCAGGTGGCACAAGCCGGCGTCCCCCTGTCCGAGCTGGCGCCGAACGCGCCCGAGAGCTACACGGTCAAGCGCGGCGATACGCTGTGGGCGATTTCGCGCCTGTACCTCAAGAGCCCCTGGCGCTGGCCCGAGCTCTGGGGCATGAACATCGAGGAAATCCGCAACCCGCACCTGATCTTCCCCGGACAGGTGCTGTTCCTCGACACCAGCGACGGCACCGCCCGCCTGGGCACCCGCCGACCGGGCGATGGCGACACCCCCACCGTGCGCGTCTCGCCCCGCGTCCGCTCGGAAAGCCTCTCCGACTCGGCCATTCCGCCGATCTCGCTGCAGGCCATCGAATCCTTCCTGGCAGAACCCATCATCGTCGACGAAGAGACCTTCTTGCGCGCGCCGCGCATCGTCTCCGCCACCGACAGCCGCGTGCTCATGAGCATGGGTGACCGGGCCTACGCCCGTGCCCAGTACGGCAGTGGCGAGAGCGACGTCGAGCCACTGAGCCTTGGCGAAGGCAAGCCACGCAACTTCCGCGTGTTCCGCAATGCCACGCCCCTGAAGGATCCGACCACCGGCGAAGTGCTGGCCTACGAGGCCCAGTACGTGGGCAAGGCCCATCTGGTTCGCGGTGAAACCCGCACCACGCCCCCCGCCCCGCCGGCGCAGGCTCCGGCCCAGACCAAGGACGTCTACACCCCGGCGTTCGAGAACACCGCGCACAACATCGAGCGCACCCAGATGCCGGGCAAGGCCGCGGCCGCCGCGGACGCGGAGATCGTGCCCGCCACGATCGACATCGTGCAGGCCAAGGAAGAGGTGCGCATCGGCGACCGGCTGCTGCCCGAGCCGCCGCGCGAACTGCCCAATTACGTGCCCAGCGCTCCGCAGGTACCGATGACCGGCCAGATCGTTTCGGTCTACGGCAATGCGGTGACCTTCGCCGGCCAGAACCAGGTCGTGGCGATCAACCGCGGCATCGAGCACGGCATCGAGCGCGGCCACGTGCTCGCCTTGCAAAAAGACGCGCACCAGATCATCGACAAGACCGACAGCGCGCGGACCCAGATCCGCCTGCCCGGTGAGCGCAATGGCCTGATGATCGTGTTCCGCACCTTCGACAAGGTGTCCTACGCCCTGGTGCTGCAGATCACCGACGGGGTCAAGGTCGGCGACAATTTCGTGAATCCCTGACGGGACCATGAACGGGGAAGAGCTGGCCGCCTGGCTGCGGCTGCTGCTCACGCCCGGCGTGGGCGCCGACAGCGCGCGCAAGCTGCTCGCGGCCTTCGGCCTGCCCGAGGCCGTGTTCACGCAATCGGGCATCGCGCTGCAGGCGGTGGTGGGCCACCAGCGCGCGCAGGCCCTGCTGGCCGAACCCGAGGATTTCCCCGACGCCTGGCAGCGCCTGCAGGACTGGCTGGCGCAGGGCGATGACCGCCACGTGCTGACCCTGGCGGACCCGCGCTTCCCCGCCGGGCTGCTGGAAATGGCCGATCCTCCGCCACTGATCTACGTGCAGGGCGACGTCGCCGCCTTGCACCACGCGCGGCGGCTGGCGATCGTGGGCAGCCGCAACCCGACGCCGCAAGGACAGGCCAATGCGCGGCAGTTCGCCCAAGCCTTGTCGGACACGGGGATCTGCATCGTCTCCGGTCTCGCACTCGGCGTGGATGGCGCCGCGCATGAGGGCGCGCTGGAAGGCGGCAGCCCCACGGTGGCGGTGGTCGGCACCGGGCTCGACCGGGTGTACCCCAGGCGCCATCTCGACCTGGCCCACCGCATCGCGGCGCGGGGCGCGCTGGTGAGCGAATACCCGCTGGGCACGCCGCCGCTGCCCGCCAACTTTCCCCGCCGCAACCGCCTGATCGCCGGCCTGTCCCAGGGCACACTGGTGGTGGAAGCTGCCATGCAATCGGGCTCGCTGATCACGGCCCGGCTCGCTGCCGAGCAGGGCCGCGAGGTGTTTGCCATCCCCGGCTCCATCCATGCGCCCCAGTCCAGGGGCTGCCACGCGCTGATCCGCCAGGGCGCCAAGCTGGTGGAATCCGCGGGCGACATCCTGGAAGACCTGCTGCCGGTCTTCGACAGGCCAGCGCCGGACCCATCGGCCCACGACGGCACGCCGGAAGACAGCCTGCTCAGCGCCATGGGGCACGACCCGGTCAGCCTCGACGCCCTGCAAGCCCGCACCGGCCTCGACACCGCCACACTGCAAGCCAGGCTGCTGGAAATGGAACTCGAAGGCCACGTCGGCCGCCTGCCCGGCGGACTGGTCCAGCGCATCACAAGGGTTTAGAAGCACCCGTTCAACGTCTTGAATGCCTCCGGAGGCATAAGGTGCCTTCATCCAGGGGCACCGAGGGACGGCTCCGCCGGCCCGAGATGCCGTCCCCCCTCCCAGCGCCGAAGGCGCGCAAGAGAGGGGGGAAGCCGCGTCAGCGGCGCAGGGGGGTGCTCTCTAGTTCAACAAGCGCTCGGGATTGGCATCCAGCTTGGCCAGCGCGTCGCGCGTGGCGCGCACGGTGAGCGCCTCGTCCTCGCTGGGCACCAGCAAGCCCGCCTGGAGGTACGCCGCCACCCGCGCCGACTGGATCAGGAAGCAGCGCCCGCCGTTGGTCACGAACAGGTAGAGCTGGCCGCGCTGGCTGCGCCAGGCCAGTTGCACGTTGTTGAGCTTGCCATTGTGGTCCAGGCCGAACCAGGAGCCGATCTGCAGTTCGACCGCCCAGGCCCGCATGGCTTCGCTGGGCTGGCTGCCGCCCTGGTTGATCACCTCGATGTTGCTGGCATCCACCCCGGTGATCATCTCGATGCTCTCGGTGTCGAGGTCGAGATCGCCCATCCCGCTCTGGGGCAGGTAGTCCTCCAGATTGGCCAGCCGCTTGGCCAGCTTGTCCATGCTTTCCTCTGGAATGGATTCCGTGCGCGACATGAAGGCGTCGGCCAGGGTGTCGCTCACCGACTTGATGTGCTGGTCCTGCAGGCCGGGCGGAAACCCCAGCAGCCCCATGCCCTGGCGCAGCCGCTGCAGCAACTGGGGCAATTGCTGGATCACGCGCGCCCGGTCGTTGCGGTTGGGCTTGGCGCTCGCGGCCCACAGCAGATCGGTGGCCACCTGCTTGAGCGAGCCGGTTTCTTCGTGCTTGAGCCCGTACTTCACGCTCGCCACGGCCAGCACGTCCACCCAGACCTTGAACAGGAAGTCCCGCACCTCCTCGCGCACGGGCACGTCGTCGAGCAGCTTGCGCAATTCGATGGTGTACTGCACCGACAGGGTTTCCTTCTGCTCGATCTGCTGGGCCACGCTCACCACCCGGCTGGTGCTTTCCTGCTCGCTGAGGTGGGTCGAGAGGAATTTCTGGAATTCGTCGAACACCAGCTGGAACACCCGGCGTCCGGTCTCGGGGTACTGCTCGATCACCTGCACCACGCGCTTGATCTCGGCCTCCAGCGCCGCCGAGCCCACGTTGGTCTCGAAGCCCATCACGCACGACCCCATGCGGTCGATGAGGCGGCGCGCCGGATGCTGCAGTGCGCTGAAGAACTCGGGCTCGGCCAGCGCCACCCGCAGCACCGGAATCTGCAGGCGGGCGAACCACACCCTCACGCTGGGCGGAATGCGCTCCTCGGCCAGGATGCTCTGGAACATCAGGGCCACGACCTCGATCGTGGCCTTCTCGGTCGGCGTGCTCGCCGCCTGCTTGAGTTCGGCGGAGCGCTGGCGCAAGGCGCTGGAGGCGCGCTCCACATGGCTGGCATCGATGATGGGCAGCGGCGTGACGCCGCCCGCGCCACGGCCCGCACCGATCGAGCCGGACGAGGCCATGCCCGTGTCCGCGCGCACGGCCGCCAGGCTTTGCTGCATGGCCTGCTCCAGCCCGGGAGAAGGTGGAAGCAGCTGCGTGGCCTCGAAGTCGCCGCCGATCTTGTCCATGAGCAGGCGCTTGAGCCGCCCGACCACGCCCTGCGCCCGCATGCGTGCCCTGGCCAGGGGGGTGGCGCTGGTCAGCATGCGGGTTTCCTCATGCACGCCCATGCCGGCGGAGACCGCGCCAGCGGGGCCGAAGGAGCCGGCTGCGGAGCCCAGCCCGGAACTCGACGGGGCGCCCGATCCCCCCCACCCCTCGCGGGCGGGCGCATCGCTCGAACGCCGGCCCATCGCGGGCGCGGGCGCTGACGAGCCCGTCCGCGCGCCGGGCGCCCGCTTCACCAGCGACTGCAGGTCGATTTCCTTCATCACACCGCTGGACACCAGGAACTCGTTGGCTGCCTTGTAGGCCTCGTGCATCTTGGTCGCCATGATGGGCGCCAGCGCGTCCTGGATCAGTTGCCAGGCCTCGCGCGTCATCTGGGCATCGAGCCACTGGTCAACCAGGACGCGCGCGGCCACGTCGGGCAGCAGCACGTCGCCGCGCGGCAGCTCCGGCCGCTTCTCCAGGTGCTGGATCCGCAGGCGCAGCTCGTTGAGTTCGGAAGAGGATTTGTCGAGCACCCGCATGGCCAGGCGCGAGGCCATGATCTGGTCGTCGATGGTGCCCTCGGCCACCAGTTCGAGCCGGCCGGTGCTGACCGGGTTGCCGTTGGAGCCGAGCTTGGGCAGCAGGGTGCGCTGCAAGGCCTTGCGGCTGCCATTGAGCCAGGCCGTCTGGTGCTTCTGGAAGTCGGTCCAGGCATCGCGCCGGTCCTGCATCTCGCGCGCCGACCCCGCCTGATCGAGCAGCGCCGTCAGCCGCAGGTCGCAGGCCCGGACCAGTTCGGGAAGCGCACGCCCCACGTGAACCACGAAGAGTTCACGCGCCTGCTTGGCCAGGGATGAGACGTGCTGATCAGGCGAAACCACAATGTTTTCAGTATGACACGAAAGCTGGCCACGTCCATGCGGGGCCGCAACGCTCGTGACGAACGCCCGCGGCCAGCGGCGCCTACACAACAGCGCCCGCGTTCGGATCGCCGGAATCGCCGTCCTTGCGGGCGCCGGGCTTGATCAGGTCCTCGCGCCTGATGCGAAGCCACAGCGCCATCGAGGTGCCGACGAACATGGACGAGTAGATGCCGAACCAGATGCCGATCGTGAGCGCGAGTGCGAAGTAGTACAGCGTGGGGCCGCCGAAGATCAGCATGGACATCACCATGGCCTGGGTCGAGCCGTGCGTGATGACGGTGCGGCTGATGGTGGCGGTGATGGCGTGGTTGACCACGTCCACCCGATCCATCTTGCGCTGGCGCCGGAACACCTCGCGCACGCGGTCGAAGATCACCACCGACTCGTTGACCGAATACCCCAGCACCGCCAGCGTGGCCGCCAGCACCGCGAGCGAGAACTCCCACTGGAAGAAGGCGAAGAAGCCCAGGATGATCACCACGTCGTGCAGGTTGGCCACGATGGCCGAGACCGCGTACTTCCACTCGAAGCGGAAGGCGAGGTAGATCATGATGCCGACGATCACCAGCGCCAGCGCCATCAGGCCGTGGGTGAGCAGCTCCTGCCCGACCTGCGGCCCGACGAACTCGGTGCGGCGCAGCTCCACCGCCGGGTTCTGCGCCTTGAGCGCGG
>CAZFOT010000141.1:0-9483 GCA_964520365.1 uncultured Hydrogenophaga sp. | reverse complement strand
CCTCGTCGATCAGGATCGAGTCCACCTCATCGACGAGGCCCGCACGCCCCTGATCATCAGCGGCCAGGCCGAGGACCAGACGCCGCTCTACATCGCGATCAACAAGCTGGTTCCGCACCTCAGCCGCCAGGAAGGCGAAGCCGACCCTCGCACGGGCGAGGGCGTGATCAAGCCGGGCGATTTCACGCTGGACGAAAAATCCCACTCGATCCACCTGACGGAAGCCGGCCACGAAAACGCCGAGCAATTGCTCAGCGGTGCGGGTCTGCTGCCGGAAGGCGCCTCGCTCTACGACCCCGCGAACATCGCCTTGCTGCACCATCTGGTGACCTCGCTCAAGGCCCACCACCTCTACCACCGCGACCAGCACTACGTGAACCAGGGCGGCGAGATCGTGATCGTGGACGAGTTCACCGGGCGCCTGATGTCCGGGCGCCGCTGGAGCGATGGCCTGCATCAGGCCGTGGAGGCCAAGGAAGGCGTGGCGATCCAGCCGGAAAACCAGACACTGGCGTCGATCACGTTCCAGAACTACTTCCGCCTCTACGGCAAGCTCTCGGGCATGACCGGCACGGCGGACACCGAGGCCTATGAGTTCCAGGAGATCTATGGCCTGGAAACCGTGGTCATTCCGCCCAACCGTCCCAGCAAGCGCGAAGACCAGCTCGACCGCGTCTACAAGACCACCAGGGAAAAATACGTGGCGGCCATTGCCGACATCCGGGAGTGCCACGAGCGCGGCCAGCCGGTGCTGGTGGGCACGTCGTCCATCGAGAACTCGGAACTGATTGCCGGGCTGCTGGCGGCGGAAAAGCTGCCCCACGAAGTGCTGAATGCCAAGCAGCATGCCCGTGAGGCGGACATCATCATCCAGGCCGGCCGGCCAGGTGCGATCACCATCGCCACCAACATGGCCGGCCGAGGCACCGACATCGTGCTCGGGGGCAACCTCGAGAAGATGTCCGATGCGGTCCTGGCGGACCCAGCGCTCGACGACGCGGCCAAGGCCCGCAAGGTCGAGGCGGTCAAGCTGCAGTGGCAGCAGGACCACGAGAAGGTCAAGTCGCTGGGGGGGCTGCGCATCATCGCGACGGAGCGCCACGAATCCCGCCGCATCGACAACCAGTTGCGCGGCCGTTCCGGCCGCCAGGGCGACCCCGGTTCGTCGCGCTTCTATCTCAGCCTGGACGACTCGCTCATGCGGATCTTCGCGGGCGACCGCGTGCGGGCCATCATGGAACGTCTCAAGATGCCGGAAGGCGAAGCCATCGAGGCCGGCATCGTCACCCGCAGCATCGAAAGCGCGCAGCGCAAGGTCGAGGCCCGCAACTTCGATATCCGCAAGCAATTGCTGGAATACGATGACGTGTCCAACGACCAGCGCAAGGTGATTTACCAGCAGCGCAACGACATTCTGGATGCGAAGGAGTTGCGCGCACAGATCGATGCCTTGCGCGACGGCAGCTTCACCGATCTCGTGCATCAGCACGTGCCCGAGGGCAGCGTGGAGGAGCAGTGGGACCTGCCTGCTCTTGAGAAGGCGCTGCGGGAAGAGTGGTCGGTGCAGGCCCCGGTCACTTCGTGGGTTTCGGATGCGGAAGCGATCGATGGGGAAGAAGTCGTCGAGCGCGTGCTGGCGGCCGCGAAGCAGGTCTTCGACGAAAAAGTCGCCCTGGTGGGCGAAGGCAACTTCACCCAGTTCGAGCGCATGGTGCTGCTGCAGACCATCGACAGCCAATGGCGGGAACACCTCTCCGCGCTCGACTACCTGCGCCAGGGCATTCACCTGCGGGGCTATGCGCAGAAGCAGCCCAAGCAGGAATACAAGCGCGAGGCCTTCGTTCTGTTCGGGCAGTTGCTCGACAGCGTGAAGAACGACGTGACACGGATCCTGATGAACGTGCGCGTGCAGTCGCCGGAGCAGGTGAGCGAGGCCGCGCAGCAGATGGAGGCTCGCGCGGAACAGATCGCCAACGTGACCTACACCGCGCCCACCGAGTCCGGCGAGGCGCAGACGCTCACCGATCCGGCCACTGTGGCCGTGCCGCGCGTGGGGCGGAACGACCCCTGTCCCTGCGGCAGCGGGAAAAAATACAAGCAATGCCACGGCAAGCTGGACTGAATCCCCGCGGTAAGGACCGCAGCAAGGGCTGAAGCCGCTGTTGCGTCCCCGTCAGATCTCTCACGGAGTTCCCATGCCTGTTCATCTTCCTGCCCCTGTTGCCGGTGAGCTTCACGGTGTCCCGGGCGTGCGCATCGGCGTGACCCAGGCGGGCATCCGCAAGGCCGGCCGCAAGGACCTCACGGTTTTCCTGCTCGACGAAGGGTCTGCCGTCGGCGCGGCGTTCACACAGAACCGCTACGCGGCCGCGCCGGTCCAGGTCTGCCGCGCCCACCTGGGCTCGGGCGCCGCCATCCGTGCCCTGGTGATCAACACCGGGAACGCCAATGCGGGGACGGGAGAGTCGGGCCTGAACGATGCACGCCAGACCTGCGTCGCGCTGGGCAGGGCGCTGGGCCTGGACCACGAACAAGTGCTTCCGTTCTCCACCGGCGTGATCATGGAACCCTTGCCCATGGACCGGCTGCTGACGGGGCTGCCCGGGGCGCTGGAGAGCGCATCCCAGTCGGCCGCCACCTCGGGCGCGCAGTGGTTGCTGGCCGCCGAGGGCATCATGACCACCGACACCGTGCCCAAGGCCTGCAGCGCGGCGTTCGTGGTGGCGGGCAGGCAGGCCTGCGCCACGGGCATTGCCAAGGGCGCCGGCATGATCCGCCCCAACATGGCGACCATGCTGGGCTTTCTGGCCACCGACGTGTCCGTGGCGCCCGCGCTGATGAACGCATTGGCGCGCCGCTTGGCCGACACCTCCTTCAACCGCATCACGGTCGATGGCGACACCAGCACGAACGATGCGTTCGTGGTCATCGCCACGGGGCGGGCGGGCAATCCCATGATCACGGACCTCGACAGCGAAGAGGGACAGGCCTTGTTTGCCGCCCTCGTGCCCGTGGCACGGCAACTGGCGCATGCCATCGTGAGAGACGGTGAAGGCGCGACCAAGTTCATCGCGGTGCAGGTCGAAGGCGGTGCCAGCGCGGCCGAGTGCCTGCAGGTGGCTTATGCCGTGGCGCACTCGCCGCTGGTGAAGACCGCGTTCTTCGCCAGCGACCCGAACCTGGGGCGCATCCTCGCCGCCGTGGGGTACGCCGGCATCGAAGACCTGGACGTGTCCAGGGTGGATCTCCATCTCGGCGACGTGCACGTGGTGACCGGCGGCGGCCGGCACCCGGACTACCGCGAGGAAGACGGGCAGCGGGTGATGAAGGAAGCCGAAATCCTGGTCCGCATCGGCCTGGGACGCGGCGCGGCCACGGACACGGTGTGGACCTGCGATTTCAGCCACGACTACGTGAGCATCAACGCCGACTACCGCTCCTGAATGAATGAGGTGCAAGCATGAATCCCGGTCTTGAGCGCGTGCTGGAACGCGCGGAGCGCCTGCTGGAGCGGATCGAGTCGGTGCTGCCCGGCAGGCTTGGCGAGCCCGACTGGACGGCCTCGGTCGCGTTCAGGTACCGCAAGCGCGGCGGCGGCCACGGTGTGCTGGAGCCGGTGCGCCAGGTGGGCGCCATGCAACTGGCCGACCTGCGGGAAGTCGACGAGCAGAAGGCGAAGATCCAGCGCAACACCTTGCAGTTCGTGCAGGGCGTGCCGGCCAACAACGTGCTGCTGACCGGGGCGCGCGGAACCGGAAAGTCGTCCCTGGTGAAGGCCTGTCTTCACGAGTACGCGTCGAGCGGCTTGCGCCTGATCGAGGTGGACAAGTCCGATCTGGTGGACCTTCCCGACATCGTCGACATCGTTGCGAACAGGCCGGAGCGTTTCGTGGTGTTCTGCGACGACCTCAGCTTCGAGGAAGGCGATCCCGGCTACAAGGCCTTGAAGTCGATCCTCGACGGCTCGGTGTCTGCCGTGGGTCAGAACGTGCTCATCTATGCCACCAGCAACCGGCGCCACCTGCTGCCGGAGTACATGAAGGACAACCTGACCTACACGCACACAGCCGACGGCGAAGTGCATCCGGGTGAAGTGATCGAAGAGAAGATTTCGTTGTCGGAGCGCTTCGGCTTGTGGGTCAGCTTCTACCCCTTCAGCCAGGACGAGTACCTGGCCATCGTGGCGCAGTGGCTCGGTTCGTTCGGCGTGTCCCGGGAGCACATCGAGGCGGCCCGGCCGCAGGCCTTGGTCTGGGCGCTGGAGAGGGGGTCGCGCAGCGGCCGCGTGGCCTATCAGTTTGCGCGCGACTATGCCGGTTCGCACGCCAGCGTCGCGCCCTGATGGCGGGGTCTTTCGCGCTGTGAATACCGACGTGCTCGTCGTTGACGCCACAAGCGATCCTGACCGTTTGCAGGATCGACCCGTGGTGGACGTGGCGGTGGGCATCCTGATCGCGCCCACGGGGGAACTGCTTCTGACCACGCGCCCCGCCGGCAAGGTCTATGCGGGGTATTGGGAGTTTCCCGGCGGGAAGCTGGAGCCCGGCGAAACGGTTGAAACGGCGCTGCGCAGGGAGCTCCAGGAGGAGATCGGCATCACCATCGGCCCTGCGCTGCCTTGGCGCGAGCAACTGGTGGACTATCCGCACGCCCTGGTGCGCCTGCATTTCTGCAAGGTCTTCGAGTGGACGGGAGCGCTGCAGATGCGCGAAGGACAGTCCCATGGCTGGCAGAGCCTTCCCGTGCAGTGCGCGCCGGTTCTGGCGGGCACCGTGCCGGTGCTCGAATGGCTGGCCGAGGAACGCAAGAGCGTCAAGTGACACCCGGCCCCGTGGCGGCGCCGTGGTCAGTGGCGCTCGAAATCGGGCGGATCGTCGTTGCTGCCGCGGTCCTCGACCTTGAAGTTCTCGCTGGCCCAGTCGCCCAGGTCGCGGCCCTTGCAGCGTTCGCTGCAGAAAGGCCGGTAGGCGTTGGTGGGTGCGTAGACGCTGGGGCCTCCGCAGGCGGGGCAGCGCACCGTTCGCGCCTGGAATTCGGTCTCGCCAGATGCCATGGGTCGCTCAGGCGCAAAGCGTCAGTTCGAACGCGGCATCTTCCTGCGCGAGGTGAAGCCGGTCGTCGTCGCCCTGGCGCATGAGCCGGACGGAGAACATGAGGCGGTTGCCGCTGATCTCGGGGATCAGGCCGCTGGCGGGGTCGATGCTCAGGCGCAGCAACTGGAACGTGCGTCCCTGGGGCAGGTTCTGCTGCAGTTGCCCGTTGACCGCGAGCATCTTCTGGGCCGAACCGGAGTCCCTGAGCATCTTGAGCAGCAGCACGATCGCATCGGCCAGTGGCGCCAGACTGAAGGACCAGCGGTGCAGGTCGGCCTGGCGGCTCTCCGTCGGCAGGTGCTGCCAGTGGAAATAGGCCGGCAGGTCGAACTCGCAGGTGCCGCCCGGAATGCCGATGCGGCTGCGGATGCTCATGAGCCAGTCGTTTTCGGTGAGCGCATGGCCGGTCTTGCCATGAAGCTGATTCAGGGCCGTGAAGCACGCGTCGAGCCGGGCGATCACCTCTTCGAGCGCCTGCTCGGAAATGGCCGGGTTCCCGCGGTAGCCGTTGAGCTGGAGCTTCTGCCTGTCGATGTCCTTGAGCACGTCCGATTTCATGTCGGCGCGCGAGGCGACATCCATGATCTCGAAAACGGTCTGGATGGCGAAGTGGTGATCCAGGGGATGGCTGCGGGACACCAGTTCCGCCAGGCGGCGGAAAAGCTGTTCCAGGCGCAGATAGGTGCGGATGCGTTCGTTGAAGGGGTATTCGTACAGGATCACGGTGGCAGGGCTTCGCGCAGCGGGGCCGGAACGGTGGATGCACGGTGGGTCATCATAGCCCGAACCGGGCGGCCAGTTCGTGGACGAGGCGTCGCAGTTGTTCCATCTCATTTCCGTCGTTGAAGATGACAGCGTCGGCGCCCGCCAGCCGCAGAGCCCGCGGGCTCTGGCTGCGCATGACGCTTTCGATGGTGGCGCGGTCCCAGCCATTGCGCGCCTGGACGCGCCGCATCTGCAACGCCTCCGGGCAATCGACGACCACGACACGGTCCAGCTGCGGCCGCCAGCGCGGCGATTCGACCAGGAGCGGAACGTCGAACACCAGGCATCGTGCGCTCGCGGCGGCAGCCTGGCGATGGATTTCCGCCGCGACCAGGGGGTGGACGATGGCTTCCAGCCGGGCACGGGCCGATGGGTGTTCGAACACATGTTCCCGCATGCGCGCGCGATCGAGTGCGCCATCGGGGCCGACGAACGCCTGGCCGAAGGCCTTGGCGATGGCGGGCATGGCACTGCCACCCGGCGCCGTGCTCGCGCGGGAGATGGCGTCGGCGTCGATGACGGCCGCTCCACGTTCCGCCAGGAGGTTGGCAACCGTGCTCTTGCCGCTGCCTATGCCGCCGGTGAGGCCCAGTCGCAGGACGGTCGGCATCTGGAATGTCGGGGCGTCAGAGGCCGATGAAGGCCAGGATGGCGGCATGGCCGAAGACCATCGAGGTCAAGCCCGCCAGCGCCAGGAACGGGCCAAAGGGCACGTAGCCGCCTTCGCGCAGCGACCCACGGAACTTGATCGCCAGACCGACCAGGGCGCCGATCACCGAGGCCATGAGGATCATGGGGATCAGGGCCTGCCACCCGAACCAGGCCCCCAGCGCCGCGAACAGCTTGAAATCGCCGTAGCCCATGCCCTCCTTGCCGGTGGCCAGCTTGAAGCCCCAGTACACCATCCAGAGCGAGAGATAACCTGCCACCGCTCCCCACACCGCGTCGCTCAGGCTGGCGCCCGTCAACTGGAGCGCAGCACCGCAAAGGCCGGCCCAGAGCAAGGGCAGGGTGATGTCGTCGGGCAGCAGCGTGGTATCCCAGTCGATGAATGTCAGCGCCAGCAACGCCGCCGCGAATCCGGCCCAGGCCAGGGCCTGCCATGTCAGCCCCCATTGAAAACCGCACCATGCGAACAGCAGTCCGCAGGCCACTTCAACCAGGGGGTAGCGCAGGCTGATGGGCGAATGGCAGCCTCTGCAGCGCCCGCGCAGGACCGCATAACTGATGACCGGAATGTTCTCGAACCACTGGATCTGGTGCCCGCAGTGGGGGCACCTGGACCGAGGCGTCATGAGATTGAACCGGGAAACGGGGCTGTCGGCGGAAGGCACCGCGGCGCCTTCAGGCGCACTCAATGCCGCGCATTCCTCGACCCACCTCGACTCCATCATCCTGGGCAGGCGGTGGATCACCACGTTGAGGAAGCTGCCGATCAACAACCCCAGAATGCCCAGCAGCACCGCGTCAGCGGCGCCCAGCGAGAGCATCAAACCACCTGTCCCAGCTTGAAGATGGGCAGGTACATCGAGACCACGATGCCGCCGATGATGGTGCCCAGAATCACGATGATGATGGGTTCCATCAGGCTGGACAGGCCTGCGACCATGTCATCGACCTCGGCCTCGTAGAAATCGGCGGCCTTGCCCAGCATGTGGTCGATGGAACCCGACTCTTCGCCGATGGCGCACATCTGCAGCACCATGGACGGGAAGATGTTGGCGTTGGTCATGGCATTGGTCAGGCTGGTACCCGTGGAGACCTCCTGCTGGATCTTCTCGGTGGCCTTGGCATAGACCGAATTCCCCGAAGCTCCGCCCACCGAGTCCAATGCCTCGACTAGGGGAACACCGGCCGCAAACATGGTCGCCAGCGTGCGGGTCCAGCGGGCAATCACGGATTTCTCCACCAGCGCGCCGAAGATCGGCAGTTTGAGCATGACGCGGTCCATGAAGTGCTGGACCTTTTCATTGCGCCGCCAGGCCTGCATCAGGAAATAGCCGCCACCACCCAGGCCGCCAAAGATCAGCCACCAGTATTCGGTGAAGAATTCGCTCATCGCGATCACGAACAAGGTGGGGCCTGGCAGGTCCGCTCCGAAGGAGGTGAACACCTCCTTGAAGGAGGGGATCACGAAGATCATGATCACCGCCACCACCACGAAGGCGACGATGATCACCGAGACCGGGTACATCAGGGCCGATTTGATCTTGGACTTGATCGCCTCGGTTTTCTCCATGTAGGTTGCCAGGCGGTCCAGCAACTCCTCGAGAATACCGGCGGCTTCGCCCGCCTCGACGAGGTTGCAGTACAGGCTGTCGAAATAGAGTGGGTGCTTGCGGAAGGCCGAACTCAGCGAGGTACCGGTTTCCACGTCGGCGCGGATGTCGTTGAGCAGCTTGGTCACGCTGGGATTGGGGTTGCCGCGGCCCACGATGTCGAAGGACTGCAGCAGCGGCACGCCCGCCTTCATCATCGTGGCCAGCTGGCGCGTGAAGATGGCGATGTCTTTCGGCTTGATCCGCTTGCCCGATGAGGTGCGGCGCTTCTTGACTTTGCCGGGAATGATGCCCTGGCGCCTGAGCGCGGCCAGGACCTGGTTCTCACCCCCCGCGCGCGTTTCGCCCCGGACCGTTTTCCCGTTGCGGTCCTTGCCTTCCCACTCGAATACGAAGTCCTTGATGCTCTTGGATGCAGCGGTTGCCATGGTGTCCTCGGGTTTATTCGTTTGTGACGCTGAGCACTTCTTCCAGCGATGTCAGGCCCAGACGGACCTTGAGCAGGCCGGATTCCCGGAGTGTGCGCACGCCTTCCTTGCTGGCCTGTTGGGCGATATCGAGCGCACTGCCGCCACGCAGGATGATGCGCTGGATTTCCTCCGAAATGGGCATGACCTGATAGATGCCGACGCGGCCCTTGTAGCCGTTGTTGCAGGCGGAGCACCCCACGGGCTTGAAGGGTGTCCAGGTGCCGTCCAGATCCTCGCTCTTGAAGCCGGCGTCGGTCAGCGCCTTGCGGGGCACGTCCAGCGGCGCCTTGCAGGTCGGGCACAGCCTGCGCGCCAGCCGTTGGGCCGTGATGAGGATGACGCTGGAGGCGATGTTGAACGTGGGAATGCCCATGTTCATCATCCGCGTGAGCGTCGTCGGCGCATCGTTGGTGTGCAGCGTGGACAACACCATGTGGCCGGTCTGGGCGGCCTTGATCGAAATGTCCGCGGTTTCGAGGTCGCGGATTTCGCCCACCATGATCACGTCGGGATCCTGCCGCAGGAACGCCTTGAGCGCGGCGGCGAAGGTCAGCCCGGCTTTCTCGTTCACGTTCACCTGGTTGACGCCAGGCAGATTGATTTCCGAAGGGTCTTCGGCCGTGGAGATGTTGATGCCGGGCTTGTTCAGGATGTTCAGGCAGGTGTAGAGAGACACCGTCTTGCCCGACCCGGTCGGCCCGGTGACCAGCACCATGCCGTAGGGACGGGAAATGGCGGCCATCAGCCGCTCCTTTTCCTCCGGTTCGTAGCCCAGCGCGTCGATGCCCACCTTGGCGCTGCTCGGGTCCAGGATCCGGATCACGATCTTCTCGCCGAACAGGGTGGGCAGGGTGCTGACCCGGAAGTCGATCACGC
>CAZFOT010000140.1:0-9485 GCA_964520365.1 uncultured Hydrogenophaga sp. | reverse complement strand
GTCCATCTCGCCGTCGCCGAACACGCCCCACACCTTTCGGCCTTCGCAGTTCTGCAGATTCCGGTGCGTGAGGTAGCGCATGAAGCGCGCGTGGTAGATCGAACTGATCGGGCCGATGCCCATGGAGCCGGTGGGGAACTGCCAGAAGTCGGGCATGAGCCAGGGGTGCGGGTAGCTGGAGAGGCCGCGCGTGCCGCTGGCCGGGGCGGTGATTTCCTGGCGGTAGTGCAGCAGGTCGGCTTCGCTCAGCCGACCTTCGAGAAAGGCGCGCGCGTACACGCCGGGCGCGCTGTGCGGCTGGAAGAACACCAGGTCCCCGCTGCGTCCGGCGCGGAAGAAGTGGTTGAAGCCGGTCTCGAACAGGTCGGCCGCGCTCGCGTAGCTCGCGATGTGGCCGCCGAGCTCGCCATAGGCCTGATTGGCGCGCACCACCATGGCCAGTGCGTTCCAGCGCATCAGCGAGGCCAGGCGTTCTTCCACCGCCAAGTCACCCGGGAAGGCAGGCTGGTCCTCGACCGCGATGGTGTTGATGTAGGGCGTGTTCAGGTCCGGCTGCCAGCCGATGCGCTGGCTGCGCGCCAGGCGGGCGAGTTCGTCGAGGATCTGGCGCACCCGCGCCGGTCCATCGCTGGCGGCCAGCGAGAGCAGGGCGTCGCGCCATTCCTGGGTTTCGTCGGGGTTGGTGTCGGCGCCGGCCGGTTCGCCGAGGTGGCGGGTGTGGGTCATGTCGTTCATGGCGAAGAATCTCCTGGTCCCGGGACTGTAGGCACAAAAGGCAGGCAGTTGGTGTCGAAGTGTGGTGCGTGAAGGAGAACTCAAGAAATAGAATGCCGTAGAAATGAGTGTTCAAAGCACAAACCACCTCGATGCGACCGATCTGAGAATTCTGGAAGAGCTCCAGTCCGACGCCAGCCTGTCCAACGTGGAGCTCGCGCGGCGGGTGCACCTGTCGCCTTCGCCGTGCCTGGCGCGGGTGCGCGCTCTGGAGGCGCGCGGGCTGATCCGGCAGTACGTGGCGCTGCTCGACGCGAAGCAGCTGGGCCTGCACCTCAACGTGTTCATCTCCATCAGCCTGAAGCAGCAAAGCCGCGAGGCGCTGCAGGCGTTCGAGGAACGCATCGCGATCCGCGAAGAGGTGATGGAGTGCTACCTGATGACCGGCGACGCCGACTACCTGCTGCGCGTGGCCGTGCCCGACATGCCGGCGCTGGAACGCTTCATCCTGGAGCAGATTTCACCCATCGCGCAGGTGGAAAAGATCCGCTCCAGCTTCGCCCTCAAGCAGGTGCGGTACAAGACCGCCTTGCCGCTGCAGCGGCCTGAAGTTTCCTAGGGCCTGTTCGCACTTGGAAAAATAGTGTGAACAGGCCCTAGACACCTTGACCGCATGCTGAAATACCTCACCGTTCCCGTCACCGCGTTTGCCCAGAACTGCTCCATCGTCTGGTGCGACGAAACCCTGGACGCCGCCATCATCGACCCGGGCGGCGATCTGGAGCGCCTGCTGGCCGAAGTGCGGCGCCTGCACCTGAACCTCAAGGCCATCTGGCTCACCCACGCCCACATCGACCACGCCGGCGGCACCGCCGAGCTGGCCGGGCGGCTGGGCCTGCCCATCATCGGTCCGCACCCCGGCGACCGGTTCTGGATCGACGGCCTGCCGCAGCAAAGTGCCATGTTCGGCTTTCCGCCCGCCGACCCCTTCACGCCCACGCGCTGGCTCGCCGATGGCGACACGGTGCAGATCGGCAGGAGCACGCTCGACGTGCGCCACTGCCCGGGCCACACGCCGGGCCACGTGGTGTTCCACTCGCCCGAGGCCAGGCGGGCCTTCGTGGGCGACGTGCTGTTCGCCGGCAGCATCGGCCGCACCGACTTTCCCCAGGGCAATCACGCGCAACTGATCGCCAGCATCCGCGAGCGCCTGTGGCCCATGGGGGACGACACGGTGTTCATCCCGGGGCACGGGCCGGAGAGCAGCTTCGGCGAGGAACGGCGGTTCAACCCCTACGTGCGCGGAGCCTGAAGGGACAGGGCGCGAGGGGCTAACCCTTGCGCGCCTGCTCGTACAACCCCTGCACCTTCGGCAGATTGACTTCCAGCTCGCGGATGCGGTTCGGTCCGCTGGGGTGGGTGGACAGGAAGCCCGGGCCGGCGCCGCCGCCGGCTGCGGTCATCTTTTGCCACAGGCTCACGCTGGCCTGGGGCTGGTAGGCCGCGCGGGCCGCCAGTTCCAGGCCCACCAGGTCTGCTTCGGACTCGTCCTCGCGGCTGAACTTGAGGGTGAGCAGTTGCGCGCCCAGGTTCGCGGCCACGTCGCCGAGATCGCCCAGCCCCAGCAGCTGCGCGCCCAGACGCAGGCCCAGGCTGGTCGCGCTGCTCTTGGCCACGCGTTCGCGGGCGTGCTCGCGCAGGGCATGGGCCATTTCGTGGCCCATGATCATGGCGGTCTCGTCGTCGGTGAGCTGGAGCTTGTCGAGGATGCCGGTGTAGAAGGCGATCTTGCCGCCAGGCATGCAGAAGGCGTTGACCTGTTCGCTCTGGATCAGGTTCACGGCCCACTTCCAGTCGCGCGCCCGGGGATTCCAGGCCGGCGTGTGCGGAATGATGCGCCGCGCGATGGCGTGCAGCCGCTGCACCTGCGGGTGGCTCGAAGGCAGCAGCGCCTGCTTGCCCTGGGCTTCGCGCATCACCTGCACGTACTGCTGGCTCGCCGCCGCCTCGAGCTGGTCCGCCGGCACCAGATTGCGCAGGGACGAGGGCTTGCCCACGTCCACCTGGGCCAGCACCGGAGCGGCCGCGGCGCTGGCGCCGGCCAGCAGAAAGGCCCGCCGGGCCAGCCAGCGGTGGGGCGCGGGTGGGTCGGCCAGGGCCGACGGGGCGTTCGACTTGAAATCACAGAGCCAGCACATGGCCGCATGATAGGGGCAGGCACCTGCCTTTGCATTCCGTGGCCCCACCACGCCCTGCCTGCACAATGGCGCCATGACCCCACCCGCAACGGCCGTGGCCGATGATTCTTCACCCACCCCGGCGCGCCCCTCCTGGCGCGAGACCCTGCGCTCGCTGTGGGACCGGCGGGTGCTCAGCCTGCTGTTCCTGGGCTTCTCGGCCGGCCTGCCGATCCTGCTGATCTTCTCCTCGCTCTCGCTCTGGCTGATCGAGGCCGGGGTGGAGCGCAAGGCGGTGACCTTCTTCAGCTGGGCCGCGCTGGGCTATTCGTTCAAGTTCATCTGGGCGCCGCTGGTCGATCGCCTGCCTCTGCCTCTGCTGAGCGCCTGGCTCGGGCGGCGGCGCGCCTACCTGCTGCTGGCGCAGCTCGGGGTGGTGGTCGCCATCGTGGGCATGGCCGCCACCGACCCGGCCGCCGGCCAGGCCAGCCTGACGGCGATGGCGCTGTTCGCGGTGATGCTGGGCTTCATGTCGGCCACGCAGGACATCGTCATCGACGCCTACCGCATCGAGATCGCGCCGCCCGAGCGGCAGGGCGTGCTGTCCTCGGCCTACATCGCGGGCTACCGGCTGGGCATGATCGTGGCCGGCGCCGGCGCCCTGTTCCTGGCCGCGCACTGGGGTTCGACCCGGGAGGGCTACCAGTACGAGGCCTGGCAGGGGGCCTACCTGGTGATGGCCGCCGCGATGGGGGTGGGCATTCTCACCACCTTGCTGATCCGGGAGCCCGTCGTGGCCGCGCGCGAGCACCAGCCGTCGGGCGCCCATGCGCGCCTGCTGGCCGTATTCCTCTGCGCCGTGCTGGCCTTCGTGGGCGTGTTCTGGGCATCGGGGCAGTGGCTGGGTTCGGGAGGTCGGGGGCCGCTGCTCGGCCTGCTGCTGGAAGCGATGCGCATGGGCCTGTCGCTGGCCACCGCGTTCGGCGTGGGCACGCTGCTGGTTCACCTGGGCGTGGCCAGCCGCGAACAGGCGCGCCAGACCTGGGTCATGCCGGTGCTGGACTTCTTCCGGCGCTACGGCGTGCGCACCGCCTGGCTGCTGCTGGCGCTGGTCGGGCTCTACCGCATCTCAGACATCGTCCTGGGCGTGATCTCCAACGTGTTCTACCAGGACATGGGCTATTCCAAGACGGAGATCGCCTACGCGGTCAAGACCTTCGGCGTGATCATCAGCATCGTCGGAGGTTTCCTGGGCGGCCTGCTGGCCACCCGATTGGGCGTGATGCGTTCGCTGTTCTGGGGGGCGGTGCTGGCCTCGCTGACCAACCTGGGTTTCGTGGCGCTGGCCTTCGCCGGCCACGACCTGGCGCTGATGTACGCCGTCGTCTCGGCCGACAACCTTGCCGCCGGCTTTGCGAGTGCGGCCTTCGTGGCCTTTCTCTCCAGCCTGACGAACGTGTCGTTCACGGCGGTGCAGTACGCCATCTTCAGCTCGCTGATGACCCTGCTGCCCAAGACCCTCGGGGGCTACTCGGGCGGCATGGTCGACACCCTGGGCTATCCGGGCTTCTTCACGCTGACTGCGCTGATGGGCCTGCCGGTGCTCTGGCTGGTGGTGATATCCGGGCGTTTGCTGAAGGTGAAAGAGAAAGAGCGCTGAGCGGCGGGGCGCTCACGGCGCGGCGCCGGCGTCCAGGCGGTCGCGCAACATGGCCTTCTGCACCTTGCCCAGCGCGGTCCTGGGCAGCGCGTCCAGCCGGTGCCAGTGGCGCGGCCACTTGTAGCGCGCCAGCCGCCCGTCGAGGTGTGCGCGCAGGACCTGCGCCCAGTCTTCGCCAAGAGGGGCATCGGTGCGCAGCACCACCGCGGCCACCACGGCCTCGCCCCAGCGTGCGTCGGCCTGGCCGATCACGGCGCATTCGGCCACCAGCGGGTGTTCGGCCAGCAGGTGTTCGATCTCCGCCGGGTAGATGTTCTCGCCGCCCGAGATGATCATGTCCTTGGCCCGGCCCACCACCGTGTGGCTGCCATCGGGGTCCTGCCGCGCCAGATCGCCGGAGTGGAAGAAGCCGTCCGCATCGCAGGCCGGCCGGTCCGGCCAGTAGCGCGCCACCACGTTGGGCGCGCGCACCCGGATCTCGCCGACGGCGCCGGGCAGCACCGGCGCGCCGTCGGCATCGCACAGCCGCACTTCGACGCCGGGCGCGGGCCAGCCGCAGGAACCCGCGTGGCTTTGCGCGTGCGAAGGTGGCAGCGCGATCGAGAACGGGCCGGTCTCGGTGCTGCCGTACACGTTGCACACCGGTATGCCGCGCGCATGGAAGGCCTGCACCGGCCCGGGCGGCAACAGGCTGGAGCCGGCCCAGACCGCGCGCAGGCTCGACAGATCGGCGTCCGCCCATCGCGGGTGGCCGGTCAGCGCCTGCAGCGTGGCCGGCACCTGCAGGGTGAGCGTGGGGCGGTCTTCTTCGATGCAGCCCAAGGTGGCGCCCGGGTCGAAGCGGGCGAACAGCAGCACCCGCGCGCCCACCGAGAGCGCCGGCAAGGTCTGGATGCACAGCCCGCCGACGTGGAACAGCGGCAGCACCGTGGCCACCACGTCGTCGCGCGTCAGGCCCTGCACCTGCGCGGCGATGGCCATGTTGGCCAGCAGGTTGCCCTGGGTATGGACCGCGCCCTTGGGCAGGCCGGTGGTGCCCGAGGTGTAGACCAGCAGCAGCGGGGCTTGCAGGGCATCCTGGGGCTGAAGGTCGTCGGTGATCGTGCCGGCGTCGAGCGGGTGTTCCAGCGCCTGCGCGGCCAGCAGGGTCGGTGCCTGGGCGCACCGGGGCGCGATGTCGTGCGCTTGGGCGCCCAGGGTTTCGTCGCAGACCAGCACCGAAGGGATGCAGTCGTCCATCACCGCGACCCACTCGGCCGGCGACAGGCGGTGGTTCAGCGGCACGAAGACGGCGCCCAGCCGGGCCAGCGCGAACAGCAGAACGATCTGCGCCGGATGGTTGAGGCCCAGCCATGCCACGCGGTCGCCGGGCCGCAGCCCGAGCCGGGTTTTCAGCAGCGCTGCGACCGACGCCACCTGGCGTTGCAGACCTTTGCCGCTCAGGTGCGTCCATGCGGACGCCGCGCCATCGGGCCCGGGGTCGCGCCAGCTCAGCACGGGCGCATCCGCGCGCCGCCCGGCGATCAGGTCGAGCAGGGCGTCGAACGAGCCGGCGGGCAGGGGCGGCAGGGGGGCGGGCACGGGCCAGGGCGGTGGGGGCGTCATTCACACAACTTTACGCCAGCCACACCGCGGGTTCATGGGCAGGTGACAGCATGACGGGTCCCGAGCGCTACACTGAATTCCATGACATCCCCGTTGCTGATGATTGAAGACGATGGCCGCCTGGCGTCGATGGTGGTGGAGTACCTGGGCCAGTCGGGCTTCAAGGTCACGCATGCCACCGATGGCGAGCAGGGCCTGGAGCAGTTGCAGATCCTGCAGCCCGAACTGGTGATTCTCGATCTGATGATGCCCGGCATCGACGGCCTCGAGGTCTGCCGCCGCATCCGCTCCATGCAGGGCGACATGGCGCGCGTGCCGGTGATCATGCTCACCGCCAAGGGCGACCCGATGGACCGCATCATCGGCCTGGAGATCGGTGCCGACGACTACCTGCCCAAGCCCTTCGAGCCGCGCGAGCTGCTGGCCCGCGTGCGTGCCGTGCTGCGCCGCCGCGGCGACGGCGGGGCGTCAAGCGCGTCGCGGGAATCGCCCGCATTGCGCTTCGGCTCGCTGGAGATCGATCGGGACGCGCGCACCGTGCAGGTCCATGGGCAGCCGTGCGAGCTCACCTCGTACCAGTTCGATCTGCTGGTGGCGCTGGCCGAGCGGTCCGGGCGCGTGCTCACGCGCGACCAGATCATGGAGGCCGTGCGCGGCCGCGAGCTGGAGGCTTTCGACCGCTCGATCGACGTGCACATCGGCCGCATCCGCAACGCCATCGAAGCCGACAGCAAGGACCCCAAGCGCATCCTCACGGTGCGAGGGGTGGGCTATGTCTTCGCGAAACAGCAGGACTAGATGACGCCCCCCCCGCAGCGGCTGGCGCCGCTTACCCCCCAGGGGGCAATGCCTGTGGCCCGGCAAAGCCGGTTCCACGGCATTTCTGGACAAGGCATTGCGCCTATGGAAGTGTTGCTCTCATGAAAGGCCTGTTGGGACAGCGCCTGTACCTGCGCATCTGGCTGGCGGTGGTGGCTGCGGTCGCGGTGCTCACGCTGGTGCTGGGCTGGCTCTGGCAGGTGGCGCTGGACCAGGAGCGCGAGCAGAACCTGAACCGCAGCGAGCGCGAGATCGTCGTGCGCAACGGCAATGGCGAGATCCTGGGCCAGGCGCCCGCGATGGCGGTGCGCGTGCCGGGCCAGGGTCTGGAGTTCCAGGTGCAGATGAAGGACGGGCAGACGCTTTATGTGCAACTGCCCCGGCCGAATCGCGCCAACAGCGCCAGCCGGCGCAACCGCAACGCCTCGGACTGGCTGACCTCGCCGGCCGGTTTCGCCTGGACGCTGGGCCTGGTGGCGCTGGCCGTGGCCTTCGGGGCCTACCCCATCGTTCGCCGGCTGACCAAGCGGCTCGAAGCGCTCCAGAAAGGGGTGGAGCGCTGGGGCAGCGGCGACCTCTCTACCCGTCTGCCGGTGCAGGGAAGGGACGAGGTCGCCTTTCTGGCGGCCCGGTTCAACGCCGCCGCCGAGCGGGTGGAGACCTTGCTGCGCTCGCACAAGACGCTGCTGGCCAATGCCTCGCACGAGCTGCGTTCGCCGCTGGCGCGCATCCGCATGGGCCTGGAGCTGCTGGGGCGCGACAGCGCCTCGGCCGCCCAGCGTGGCGAGATCGCGCGCAGCATCGAGGAGCTGGACCAACTCATCGACGAGATCCTGCTGGCCAGCCGGCTCGACATGCGCGACGCCAGCGACGCATCGGCCCTCGGGCCGAAGGAAGAGGTCGATCTGGTCGGCCTGGCGGCGGAGGAATGCGCGCGCACCGGCGCCGATCTGGATATCGAACCCGGGGCGCCATCGGTGCTGGTGCAGGGCCATGCCCGTCTGCTGCGCCGCGTGCTGCGCAACCTGCTGGAAAACGCCCGCCGCTACGGGACGGCCGGGTCCGGAGACGGCGCTGCCGCTGCCGAAGTGCGCCTGCACATGGCGGTGGCATCCGAGCCCCGCCCGGGACGGCGCAAAGCGCCTGCGGGACCCATGGCGATCGTCAGCGTGGAGGACCGCGGACCGGGCGTGCCGCCCGATCAGCGCGAACGCATCTTCGAGCCTTTTTATCGCCTGCCCGGCGCCAGCGAACGCGAGGGCGGGGTGGGGCTGGGGCTGTCCCTGGTCAAGACCATCGTGGAGCGGCACGGCGGGCAGATCCGCTGCGAAGGGCGCGAGGGCGGTGGCGCCCGTTTCGTGGTCGAGCTGCCGCTTGAATGACCGGGTTTGCCCGGTGCTGGCAGGCGTTTGGGTTTTATTGCCCTGATTTGTGGCTCATTTCCCCCAAACGGGGGATGCCCCAACTTCATGCCGCAATGCACAATGGCAGAAGTTGCTGTCACAACAGACCTGAATCCAGGATCCAGCAAGCATCTTTTCGTACGCGCACGTTCGAAACTGGTCTCCCAACGACGTCCTTCCAAGGACTTTCAAAAGCCACCCCAGGGTGGCTTTTTTTTGGTTCATCGCGTCACCGCAACGAACGAAGCAGCGCCCAATCCAGGGGCAGCAGGGGTCCGGCTCTGCCGGCCCGAGATGCCGTCCCCCCTCTGTTGCGCGCCGCTTAGCGGCGCTTCGAGGGGGGAAGCCGCATCAGCGGCGCAGGGGGGTGTTCCTTATTCGACCGACTCGCCCGCCTTCAGGCGGTACACCGTGCCGCAGTACGGGCAGCGGGCTTCGCCGGTCCTGGCCACGTCCAGATAGACCTTGGGGTGGCCGCTCCAGAGTTTCATGTCGGCCTTCGTGCTGGGGCAGAACACGCCGCCCTGGTGGTTGAGGTCCTTGGCTGCGAGTTCGATCACGGTGTTGCTCATTGTGGAGTACCTTCGTGCTGCGCACTGCGGTGCGAGCTTGTTTGGGAACGGCCCGGCACGGCGCTCATTGTGGAATACCTCAGACCTTGGCCAGCCAGTGGGCGTACCTGGGGTTGCGGCCGCCCACGATGTCGAAGAACGCGCTCTGGATCTTCTCGGTGATCGGGCCGCGGCTGCCCGCGCCCAGTTCGATGCGGTCGAGTTCGCGGATCGGCGTGACCTCGGCCGCGGTGCCGGTGAAGAAGGCTTCGTCGGCGATGTAGACCTCGTCGCGCGTGATGCGCTTCTGCACGATCTCCAGTCCCAGGTCCTTGGCGATGTGGAACACCGTGTTGCGGGTGATGCCGTTCAGGGCGCCGGCGGAGAGGTCGGGCGTGTAGATCACGCCGTTCTTGACCACGAAGATGTTCTCGCCCGCGCCCTCGCTCACGAAGCCCGAGCTGTCGAGCAGCAGGGCTTCGTCGTAGCCCTCCTCGGTGACTTCCATGTTGGCCAGGATGGAGTTGGTGTAGTTGCTCACCGCCTTGGCCTGCGT
>CAZFOT010000139.1:0-9549 GCA_964520365.1 uncultured Hydrogenophaga sp. | reverse complement strand
GGGTGGGTCTGGTGACGATGGGATCGATGTACTACCTGATCCCGCGCCTGTACGGCCAGAAGAAGATGTATTCCGTGCCGGCCATCGAGCTGCATTTCTGGGTCGCCACCATCGGCATCGTGCTCTACATCGCGGCCATGTGGATCGCCGGTGTGATGCAGGGGCTGATGTGGCGCGCGGTCAACCCCGACGGCAGCCTGACCTACACCTTCGTCGAGTCCGTCAAGGCCACCTTCCCGTTCTACGTGATCCGTCTGCTCGGTGGCGTGCTCTACCTCGGCGGCATGGTGGTCATGCTCTGGAACGTGGTCATGACCGCGCGCCAGGGCCGCATCGTCGATGTGCCGGTGCTCGGCGTCAACCCCGCACACGCCTGAGGAGCAGAAGAAGATGTCCAACAATCAAAAACCGACCGGTCACGCGCGGATCGAGACCAACAACTTCCTCATGATCGTGCTGATCACGCTCGTGGTCGCCGTGGGCGGACTGGTGGAAATCGTTCCATTGTTCTTCCAGAAGTCAACCACCCAGCCGATCGAGGGGCTCAAGCCCTACACCCCGCTGCAGATCGCTGGCCGCGACGTGTACGTGAAAGAGGGTTGCTACAACTGCCATTCCCAGATGATCCGGCCGTTCCAGGCGGAAACGCTGCGCTACGGCCCGTATTCGGTGGCCGGCGAGTTCGTCTACGACCGGCCGTTCCAGTGGGGCTCCAAGCGCACGGGCCCCGACCTGCACCGCGTGGGCGGCCGCTACAGCGACGAATGGCATCGCATCCATCTGACCAACCCGCGCGATCTGGTGCCCGAGTCGAACATGCCGGCGTACCCGTGGCTGGAGAAGAAGACGGTGAACGAAGCCGAACTGCCCAAGCGCATGGAAGTGCTGCGAATGCTTGGCGCACCGTACACCGACGAGGAAATCGCGGCATCGGTCGACGAAGTCAAGGGCAAGACCGAGATGGAAGCGCTGATCGCCTATCTGCAGGTGCTGGGCACCGCGCGCAAATGAACCGGGGACCGACATGGACATCAACGACCTGCGCAGCATCGTCACCGTCGTGAGCCTGCTCACCTTCGTGGGCATCGTGGCCTGGGCCTGGTCCAAGCGCAACAAGGCCGATTTCGATGAGGCGGCCCGGCTTCCCCTGAACGATGACTGACCCCGCGGCGCGGGGCTGAAAAAAGAGAAACATCATGAGCGACTTCACGAGCGATTTCTGGCACTACTACGTGGCCGGACTGACGCTGGTCAGCATCCTGGCCTGTCTGGTCCTGCTCTGGATCAGCGGCACCACCAAGGTCTCCGCGCACGCCGACAACACCACCGGCCATGTGTGGGACGGCGACCTCCAGGAGATGAACAACCCCTTGCCCAAGTGGTGGGTCTACCTGTTCATCATCACGGTGGTCTTCTCTCTGGCCTATGGCGTGCTCTATCCGATGTACGGCAAATACGAAGGCGTTCTTGGCTGGTCTTCCGACGGGCAGCACACGGCCGAGGTGGAGAAGGTGCAGCAAGCGATCGCTCCCATCTACGCCAGGTTCAACGACATGAAGCCCGAGGAACTGGTCGCGGACAGCCAGGCCATGGCCATTGGCGAGCGGCTGTTCATGAACAACTGCGCGCAGTGCCATGGCTCCGACGCCCGGGGCGCGCGCAGCTTCCCGAACCTGACCGACGGCGACTGGCTGTGGGGCGGCGATCCCCAGGCCATCAAGGCCACCATCACCGACGGCCGCACCGGCGTGATGCCGCCCATGGGCGCGGCGGTGGGCAGTGCCGAGGACATCCGCAATCTCTCCCACTACGTGCTCAGTCTGTCCGGCACGCCTCACGACGCGATCCGCGCGGCGCTCGGCAAGGACAAGTTCGGTGCCTGCGCGGCCTGCCATGGCATGGATGGCAAAGGCAACACGACGCTGGGCGCGCCCAACCTGACCGATGGCATCTGGCTGCACGGCTGGGGCGAAGACGCGGTGGTCCGGGCCATCAACAACGGGTTCACCAACCAGATGCCGACCCAGTCCGTCCTGCTGAACGAGGCCCAGATTCACGTGCTGACAGGATACGTCTGGGGCCTGTCCAACAAGCCATGATCCAGTGAGAACCCCCGCGCCAGATTCCCGCCGCGTCATCCCCATCGCAACCATCGCCGAGCAACCCACTCAAGCCGCGGCGGGCGATGAGGCGGTGATGGTCTCGCTCTACGCGTCCAGGAAGAAAATCTACCCGCGCTCGGTGACCGGGATTTTCTCGCGCTGGCGCTGGATCACGGTGTGGATCACGCAGATCGTGTTCTACGGCCTGCCATGGCTGGATTGGAACGCCCGGCAGGCCGTGCTCTTCGATCTGGAGGCTCGGCGCTTCTACATCTTCGGGCTGGTGCTCTACCCGCAGGATTTCATCTACCTGACGGGGCTGCTGGTCATATCGGCGCTGGCGCTGTTCCTGTTCACGGCGGTGGCGGGGCGGTTGTGGTGCGGCTTTGCCTGTCCGCAGACGGTCTACACCGAAATCTTTCTCTGGATCGAGAAACAGGTCGAAGGCGACCGCTCGGCACGCATGCGCCTGGACAAGTCCGCTCCTTCGCTCATGAAGTTCGGCAAGAAATGGCTCAAGCATGTGCTGTGGATCGGGCTCTCCCTGTGGACCGGCTTCACCTTCGTGGGCTACTTCACGCCCATCCGGGAACTCGCGAGCCTGTCGGTGGCCGCATCCCTGGGGCCGTGGCAGACGTTCTGGATCCTGTTTTACGGTTTCGCCACCTATGGCAACGCCGGCTTCCTGCGCGAACAGGTCTGCAAATACATGTGCCCTTATGCGCGCTTCCAGAGCGCGATGTTCGACAACGACACCATGATCGTCACCTATGACGAGAAGCGGGGCGAGCCCAGGGGCGCGCGCTCCAGGAAGGCCGACCCCAAGGCGCTCGGCCTGGGTTCCTGCGTGGACTGCACGCTGTGCGTGCAGGTGTGCCCCACCGGCATCGACATCCGCAAGGGCCTCCAGTACGAGTGCATCGGGTGCGCCGCGTGCATCGACGTGTGCGACGACGTGATGGACAAGGTGGGCTACCCCCGGGGGCTGATCCGATTCTCCACCCAGAACGGCGTTGCGAAAGGCTGGGACAACCGGCAGATGATCCAGCGGGCGCTGCGTCCCCGGGTGCTGGTGTACACGGCGATCCTGCTGGCGATCACCCTGGCCGTGGCGTTCAGCCTGTTCCTGCGCACGCCCCTCAAGGTGGACGTGATCCGCGACCGGGGCGCGCTGGCCCGCATGGTGGAGCAGGGGCGCATCGAGAACGTGTTCCGCCTGCAGATCATGAACGCCACCGAGTCCACCCAGCGCTACGTGATCACGGTGAGCGGCCTGCCCGGCATTGCCATCGCCTCGGAGAACGAGGTCGAGGTGCTGCCCACCGAGGTCCGCTCGGCCGCCATCCGCGTGCAGATTCCGCCCGGTGCCGCTGCGCCGGGATCGCACGCGATCCACTTTGAGATACGCTCGAGCGCAGAGGACGCCGCGAAGGTGATCGAGCGAGCCGCCTTCCTCGTTCCGCGCTGAAATCTCGCGCCGCGCCGTCACCCCATCCACCGGAGCATGCCCATGAACACGAACCCATCCATCGCCGCATCAGGCGGCCCGGTTTCCCGCTGGTGGAAAGTCCCCCACATGTGGCTTGTGCTGGGCTTGCCCCTGGTCGCCGTGATCGGCAGCTCGATCACGGCGGTGATCGCGATCAAGGGCGCGGACCCGGTGCTGGACAAGACCGCGTACGAGCGCGATCTCCAATCCGCGCGGGCGCTGCAGGGCCAGGCTCGCACCGAGGCCCTGATCAAGCTGCAACCGGCCCACCAGGCGCGCAACAATGCCGCGTCTCCGGTCGTGCCCTCGGAAAAGTAGAGCTGGAGCACCGCCCGTGTGGAGTCAGCGCTTGATGTGGATCGCATGGCCCGCCTTCCTGGTGGCCGCCGTGCTGGAGATGATCGTCTTCGCCCTGGTGGACCCGGGCGACCTGCACTGGTTCGGCTCGCCGCTGGGGCTTTCCCGGCAGGCGGTGTACACGCTGGCGTTCTTCGTGTTCTGGGGCGTGACGATGGCGTCCAGCGCGCTCACCATCCTGCTGTCGATGTCGTCGACGGAGGTGAACCGGGGGTCGGCACCGGCCAGGCAGACGCCCGGGGACAAGCCCGGAAACTGAAGGCGCGAATGCTCAGCGGCAGTTCTGGGAGTTGACGATCTGCTTGAGTCCTTCGGTGTTCTTGATGTGCACGTAGCGCTGCTTGACATCGATGATGCCGTCGTCCACGAACTTGGAGAAGGTCCGGCTCACGGTTTCCAGCTTCATGCCCAGGTAGCTGCCGATTTCCTCCCGCGTCATGCGCAGGATCAGTTCGGACTGCGAGAAGCCGCGCGCATGCAGGCGCTGCACCAGATTGAGCAGGAAGGCCGCCAGGCGCTCTTCCGCTCGCATGCTGCCCAGCAGCAGCATCACGCTGTGATCGCGCACGATCTCGCGGCTCATGATCTTGTGCACATGGTGCTGCAACGTGGTGAACTCGCGCGAGAGCTCCTCCACCTGATCGAAAGGCATCACGCAGACCTCGGCATCCTCAAGGGCAACGGCATCGCAGGAATGGTGATCGTTGACGATGCCGTCGAGGCCGATGATCTCGCCCGTCATCTGGAAGCCGGTGACCTGGTCGCGCCCGTCTGCGGTGGTCACGCAGGTCTTGAAGAAGCCCGAACGCACGGCAAACAGGGAGGTGAACCGGTCACCGGTGCTGAACAGGGCCGCGCCTCGCTTGATGCGGCGTCGCGTGGAGATCACGTTGTCGAGCTTGTCCATCTCCTCGGCGTTGAGCCCCATCGGCAGACACAGCTCCCTCAGATTGCAGCTGGAACAGGCGACTTTGATGCTGTGTGCGTCCATGATTTTCGGTCCGTTTCCATTTGAGCTTACCGCATTGCCGGAGACGCTGTCGAGCGGCCGTCCCGCAACCCCTCGACAGGCTGGCGGCCGATGCGCAAAGCCGGCGCGGTTTGATCAAGATCAAAGGGTTCCGGTCGTGCGTGATGCACATTCACCACACCGAAATGGAGGTCTGTCCGTGAGCCACGCTGTATCCCAAGATTTGCTCAAGCGCTTCGACGTGCCGGGACCGCGCTACACCTCATACCCGACGGCGGACCGCTTCGTCGAGGCCTTCACCGAACAGGACTACATCCAGGCGCTGGAGCAGCGCCGCGCCGGGTCGATGGCGCTGCCGCTCTCGCTGTACGTGCACATCCCGTTCTGCGAATCGGTCTGCTACTACTGCGCCTGCAACAAGGTCATCACCAGGCACCATGAACGCGCCGCCGAGTACCTGCGCTACCTCTCACGGGAAATGGAACTGCAGGTGCAGCACTTCGGGCAAGGACACAGCGTGTCCCAGTTGCATCTGGGTGGCGGAACGCCCACGTTTCTCTCGGACGCCGAGCTCGAGGATCTGATGCGCATGATCCGGCGCCACTTCACCCTGGTGCCGGGTGGCGAGTACTCGGTCGAGGTCGATCCGCGCACCGTCACCGAGGAGCGTTTGCAGACCCTGGCGCGGCTGGGTTTCAACCGCTTGAGTTTCGGCGTGCAGGATTTCGACCCCGCGGTGCAAAAGGCCGTGCACCGCGTCCAACCCGCGCAACAGGTCTTTGCGCTGGTCGAGAGCGCGCGCAAGATCGGTTTCGAGTCGGTCAACGTCGACCTGATCTACGGCTTGCCGCTGCAGACGCCGGAATCGTTCGCCCGCACGCTGACCCAGGTCAACGAGCTGCGCCCGGACCGCATCGCGCTGTACGCATATGCCCACCTGCCCACCCGCTTCAAGCCGCAGCGCCGCATCGTGGCGGCCGAGCTGCCCAGCCCGGGGGACAAACTGTCCATGTTGTCGGCTTCGCTCGACAGCCTGATGGGTGCCGGGTATGTCTACGTGGGCATGGACCACTTCGCCTTGCCCACCGATGCGCTGGCCGTGGCCAAGCGGCAGGGGCGCCTGCACCGCAACTTCCAGGGCTACAGCACCCAGCCCGACTGCGATCTGATCGCCCTGGGCGTGTCGGCCATCGGCCGCATCGGCGCCACCTACAGCCAGAACGCCAAGTCGCTCGACGAGTACTACGACATGCTCGGCCAAGGCCGCCTGCCCATCGTTCGGGGGCTGGCGCTGTCCCGGGACGACCTTTTGCGACGCTGCGTGATCATGTCCCTCATGTGCCAGGGGCAACTGGATTTCGAGTCCGTCGAGCTTGGGCACTTGATCGAATTCAAGTCCTACTTCGCCCGCGAACTGGCCGTTCTGAACGAACTGGCGGAACATGGGCTCGTGACCATCGATCCATCGGGCGTGCAAGTCACGCCCACGGGGTGGTATTTCGTTCGCGCCATCGCCATGGTGTTCGACAAGAACCTCCAGGTCGATCAGGACCGTGCCCGGTTCTCCCGGATCATTTGACGCCGCGGGCTTCCGCGCTGCTACATTGCCGAGATGCAAACCTCCATGGCGATCACCGCCCTGTTCATGGGCCTGGTGGGCGGTCCCCACTGCGTGGCCATGTGCGGTGCCGCCTGCGCCGGCATCGGGCGTGCCGCCGGCGAGCGAGGCACCCGGGCGCTGCTGACGTTCCAGGCCAGCCGCATGGTGGGCTATGCGCTGTTTGGCGCGCTGGCGGCGGGTTCGGTCCAGGGCCTGGCCTGGCTGGGCACCAGCACCGCCGTGATCCGCCCGGTGTGGACCATGTTCCACGTCGCCGCGCTGGCGCTGGGTGCCGTGCTGGTGTGGCAGGCCAGGCAACCCGCATGGATCGATTCGCTGGGACAGAGCCTCTGGCGCAAGGCCCGTCCGACGCTCACCCGCATGGGGCCGCGCGCGCCGATGGTGCTGGGCGTGGCCTGGGCGCTGATGCCCTGCGGTCTCCTGTATTCCGCGCTGCTGGTGGCGTCGCTGTCGGCCCATGCCCTCGAAGGCGCGGCGATCATGGCACTTTTTTCACTGGGAACATCCATCTCGCTGACGGCGGGGCCCTGGCTGCTGCTGCGCCTGCGGCAGGCGCGATCGGGCGCATGGGGTATTCGCCTGGCGGGCCTTGCACTGGCTGCCACGTCCGGCTGGGCCCTGTGGATGGGCATCACCCATCCGACCGGTCTCTGGTGCGCTTGAGCACGGGCGGGCATGCCGCCGGGCCGCTCCCAAGGCAGGCCCCACCCCCTTGGGGGGGCAGCGACCCGCGCAGCGGCGGGGCGTGGGGGTTCTACTTTCGACGGCCGGGCAAGGTAGCGAGCACCAGTCCCAGCAGGGCGATGCCGAACGCCAGCATCTGAATGCCGGTGAGGCGCTCTCCCATGAACAGCACGCCGATCGCAGCGGCGCTGATGGGCAGCATCACCGTGAACACCCCGGCCTGCGATGCCGGGACCGTCTTCAGCCCGGTCATCCACAGCCAGACCGTCCAGACGCTGGCGGCAAGCCCGTAGAAAACCAGCAGCCCCCAGACCGGCAGCGCCACGGCGCCGAAGTCGAAGCTCAGCGCGGCCCAGATGCCCATGGGCGTGACCAGCGCGAAGCCCCACAGGTTGATGATGGCCGAGATGCGCTTGGGCCCCAGGCCTTCGGTGAGGCGCTTGCCGATCACCACGTAGGAAGCCTCGCAGACCACGGCGGCAAACACGAGCAGATTGCCCAGCAGCATGCGATCGATCCCGAACACGCTGGCGGTACCCGATGCGCTCGCCTGGCCCGGGTCGCCCTTATGGAGCGAAAACAGGCCGATGCCGATGGCCGCGCAAACGATGCCGGCCGCGCTGCGGCGCCCGATGCGTTCCTTGAGGAACACCCAGCTCAGCAGCGCCACCACCGCCGGAATGGAGGACATGACCACCCCCGCGGCCACGGCGGTGGTCATGCTCACGCCGAACAGCATGCAGACCGAGAACAGGAAGTTGCCAAGAAAGGATTCGAGGAACAGCAGGCGCCGGGTGTGCGGCGACATCGCGGGCTCGTGCGCCGGCTTCCTCAGCCATCGCCACATCGCCAGGCCGCCAATGCCGAACCGCAGCCAGGCCAGCAGGAACACCGGAAAGACCAGCACCAGCGGTTTCGATAGCGCCACGTAGCTGCCCACCAGGGACATGCTCATTCCAAGGCTCGCATAGGCCCACCAGCGGTTCATGGGTGACAAGATGGCATGGGTTGATCGGTCTGTGCAGGGTCCGCATCATGCCTGATCCCGCTCTTGCGGCAGGGCGCCGCATCTTCAAGCAGATCGTATTCCATGATAAGAAAATTGATTTTTGCATCATGGAATGCAAAAATGGTGCGACGCAAAAATATTTCTCAATATGAGAGATTAAATTCCACATAGAGGAAATTTGTTCAAATGTTATTGATTTGAAAAGAGAAAATAAATATCTTATATAAGACACAAGAGCTTCCATTGGTCTTCTATAAGACTTAAAGTCTTGTCAACGGCACCGCTTTTGCACGCGAGCTCGCCGCCCGATCCATCAACCTCACGGAGTATTCACATGCCTCAATCCCTGACCGAGCAACTGAGCCGCCAGCAGCAAATCGAAGCCCTTGAAAAGGACTGGGCCACCAACCCGCGCTGGAAGGGCGTCAAGCGCGGCTACAGCGCTGCCGACGTGGTGCGCCTGCGCGGCAGCGTCCAGATCGAGCACACGCTGGCCAAGCGCGGCGCCGAGAAGCTGTGGGACAAGGTCAACGGCGGCGCCAAGAAGGGCTACGTGAACGCCTTCGGCGCGATCAGCGCCGGGCAGGCCATGCAGCAGGCCAAGGCCGGCCTCGAAGCGGTGTACCTCTCGGGCTGGCAGGTGGCCGCCGACGGCAACACGAGTGAGACCATGTACCCCGACCAGTCGCTCTACGCCTACGACTCGGTGCCCACCATGGTGCGCCGCATCAACAACACCTTCAAGCGCGCCGACGAAATCCAGTGGGGCCGCGGCGTCGAGCCGGGCAGCCCGGAATTCATCGATTACTTCCTGCCGATCGTGGCCGACGCCGAAGCCGGTTTCGGTGGCGTGCTCAACGCCTTCGAACTGATGAAGAACATGATCACCGCCGGTGCCGCCGGCGTGCACTTCGAAGACCAACTGGCTGCCGTGAAGAAATGCGGTCACATGGGCGGCAAGGTGCTCGTGCCCACGCAGGAAGCCTGCGAAAAGCTGATCGCCGCGCGCTTCGCCGCCGACGTGATGGGCGTGTCCACCATCGTGCTGGCCCGCACCGATGCCGAAGCCGCCAACCTGATCACCAGCGACCACGACGCCAACGACAAGCCCTTCCTGACCGGCGAGCGCACGCAGGAAGGCTTCTACCGCGTCAAGAACGGCCTGGAGCAGGCCATCAGCCGCGGCATCGCCTACGCGCCCTACGCCGACCTGGTGTGGTGCGAGACCGGCGTGCCCGACATCGGCTTCGCCCGCGAGTTCGCCCAGGCCGTGCAGGCCGCCTGCCCCGGCAAGCTGCTGTCGTACAACTGCTCGCC
>CAZFOT010000138.1:0-9562 GCA_964520365.1 uncultured Hydrogenophaga sp. | reverse complement strand
GGCGCCATCCACGATGCCGGACGAATTGCCCGCGTGGTGCACGTGGTGGATGCGCTCCACCTGCGGGTAGCGCTGCAGCGCCACGGCGTCGAAGCCCATGGCGCCGAGTTGCTCGAACGAGGGCTTGAGCCCGGCCAGGCCTTCCATCGTGGTGTTGGGCTTGATGAATTCGTCCTGCGCCAGGATGGTCAGGCCCATCGTGTCCTTCACGGGCATCACCGAGCGCTCGAAATACCCGGCCGCGCGCGCGGCGGCGGCGCGCCTTTGCGATTCGAGCGCGAAGGCGTCCACATCCTGGCGCGTGAAGCCATTCATGGTGGCGATCAGGTCGGCGCCGATGCCCTGGGGCACGAACAGCGTGGCGCTGTTGGTCTCGGGGTCTTGCGCCCACGCGCCGCCGTCGGAACCGATGGGCACGCGGCTCATGCTTTCCACGCCGCCGGCCACCACCAGCTCTTCCCAGCCGCTGCGCACCTTCATGGCGGCCATGTTGACGGCCTCCAGGCCCGAGGCGCAAAAGCGGTTGAGCTGCACGCCGGCGCACTGCCAGTCCCAGCCGGCCTTGAGCGCGGCCACCTTGGCGATCACCGAACCCTGCTCGCCCACGGGAGAGACCACGCCCATGACCACGTCGTCCACGGCGGCCGTGTCCAGGTCGTTGCGGCGCTGCAGCTCGGCCAGCAGCCCCGACAACAGGTTGATCGGCTTGACCTCATGCAGGCTGCCGTCCTTCTTGCCCTTTCCGCGCGGTGTGCGGATGGCGTCGTACACAAACGCTTCGCTCATGTTGCTGTCTCCGGTGGTGGATCATGAATCCATGAAGGGATCATCGCCCGCCAGTATAGACTTTCGCCAAGCGTTTGCTTTGTGAAAATCATGCGATGGACTGTCGCGAGGTAGACAGATCCCAGGCTCTAAGAGCCTGTTCACGATCTACAAGGGGCCGCGTTGGGACGCAATCGGGATGAGTGGCCCGCCAACACCGCGCCGCATGGGCTCATGCCCATGCAAGGGGTTTGGTGGGGCAATCGCCCGATTGCGTCCCAACCCGAAGGGCAAGTGCTTTTTCGGGCGCTCTGCGGCGTTGCAAAGCCTTGCCGGGCATGAGCCCGGCTGCGTTTTGCGCCTAGCAGCCCATCCCGAAAAGGCGCTTGCGCGGCCCCTTGTAGATCGTAAACAGGCTCTTATAGTGGCGGCAACAAGCGGCCCCGTGCCGATTGAAAGACGATTCGAAAGGCGATCCCATGTCACACAGCACGCTCTCGGCCGCGATCCCGCAGTTGCCTTCCGGCGACATCCAGGTGACGGCCGATTTCTTCACGGGCAAGCTCGGCTTCGAGGTGGCGGCCATCTACCCGGCGCATCGGCACCTCATCGTCCGGCGGGGCGCGGCCGAGATCCACTTCTGGCAGGCCGGCTCCGAACAGGATGCGAAGCACTACGGCAGCGCGAGCAGCTGCTACATCCGGGTGGCGCATATCGAATCGCTTTATCGCGAGTTCCAGGAGCGGGGGGTCGAATTCCGGTACGGGCTTGCAAAGCAGCCATGGGGCATGAACGAGATGCAGATCGACGACCCCTACGGCAATGCCATACGCTTTGGCGAGGACATCGCATGATGGCGCGCCGTCCTTGGCTATTTCCTTTGGTGATCCCGGACATGCGGCGCGCCGGTTCCCGGTTATAGTTTTCGCAGAGCATTTGCTTTGTGAAAATCTACCAGCCCCTCCAGAAGGAGACACGCATGATCGAACGCACCCTGTTCAACGCCGACCACGAAGCCTTCCGCGACAGCTTCCGCCGCTTCATGGACAAGGAAATCGCGCCCTACCACGAAGCCTGGGAAGAGCAGGGCTATGTCGATCGCGAGGTCTGGCGCAAGGCTGGAGAAAACGGCTTCCTGTGCGCGACCATGCCCGAGGCCTACGGCGGCGCCGAGGCCGACAAACTGTACTCGGTGGTGCAGATGGAAGAGCTGGCGCGCGGCGGCTTCAGCGGCATCGGCTACGGCCTGCACAGCGAGATCGTGGCACCGTACATCCTGCACTACGGCACCGAGGAACAGAAGCGCAAATACCTGCCCAGGCTGGCCAGCGGCGAAATGGTGGGCGCCATCGCCATGAGCGAACCCGCCGCGGGCAGCGACCTGCAGGGCGTGAAGTCCACCGCCATCAGGCAGGCCGACGGCAGCTACCTGCTCAACGGCAGCAAGACCTTCATCACCAACGGCTGGCACGCGGATCTGGTGATCGTGGTGGCCAAGACCGATCCGGCCGCGGGCGCCAAGGGCACCAGCCTGTTCCTCGTGGAGCGGGGCATGCCCGGCTTCGAGAAGGGCAAGCGCCTGAAAAAGCTGGGACTGAAGGCGCAGGACACCAGCGAACTGTTCTTCGACAACGTGCGGCTGGATGCCGACCAGTTGCTGGGCGGCGCGGCGATGGAGAACCGCGGCTTCATCTGCCTCATGGAGCAACTGCCCTGGGAACGCCTGCAGATCGCGATCGGCGCCGTGTCGGCCGCGCAGGCGGCCATCGACTGGACCACGGCCTACGTGAAGGACCGCAAGGTCTTCGGCCAGTCCGTCGCGGCTTTCCAGAACACCCGCTACAAGCTGGCCGAGATGCAGACCGAGGTGCAGGTGGCGCGCGTGTTCGTGGACAAGTGCTGCGAACTCGTCAATGTGGGCAAGCTCGACACCGCCACCGCCAGCATGGCCAAGTACTGGTGCTCCGACCTGCAGTGCAAGGTGATGGACGAATGCGTGCAGCTCTTCGGCGGCTACGGCTACATGTGGGAATACCCCATCACCCGCGCCTACGCCGACGCGCGCGTGCAGCGCATCTATGGCGGCACCAACGAGATCATGAAGGAAGTGATCTCGCGGTCCATGGGCCTGGGCGGGCGCTGACCACAGGGGGGTGGGACCGGGCAAGTCCTGGCCCTAGAATCGACCCTCCAGCCGCGGCCTTCGCCCGCCAACGGGTGTCTCCCCCCTCATACCGAGCTCTCCATGACGCGCAAATACTTTGGCACCGACGGCATCCGCGGGACGGTGGGCCAGCCTCCGATCACGCCGGACTTCGTTCTCAGGCTGGCCCACGCGGTCGGGCGCGTGCTCAAGCGCACCGAGGCGCACCCCACGGTGCTGATCGGCAAGGACACGCGCATTTCCGGCTACATGCTGGAGAGCGCCCTGGAGAGCGGCTTCAATTCCGCCGGGGTGGACGTGGTGCTGCTCGGGCCGGTGCCCACGCCGGCGGTGGCCTACCTGACCCGTGCGCAGCGCGCCAGCCTGGGCGTGGTGATCTCGGCCAGCCACAATCCGTTTGCCGACAACGGCATCAAGTTCTTCAGCGCGCAGGGCACCAAGCTGACCGACGAGTGGGAGCAGGCCGTGGAGACCGCGCTCGAGGAAGCGCCGGTGTGGGTGGATTCGGCCCATCTGGGCAAGGCGCGGCGGCTTGACGACGCGGCGGGGCGCTACATCGAGTTCTGCAAGAGCACCTGCTCGCACCTGTTCTCGCTCAAGGGACTGAAGATCGTGGTGGACAGCGCCAACGGCGCGGCCTACAACATCGCGCCCGACGTGTTTCACGAACTGGGTGCGGAGGTGGTGCGCATCGGCTGCTCCCCGGATGGGCTGAACATCAACCAGGGCGTGGGCGCCACCCAACCGCAGGCGCTGGTGGATGCGGTCAAGGCCCATGGCGCCGACTACGGCATCGCCCTCGATGGCGATGCCGACCGGCTGCAGATGGTCGATGCCAGCGGCCGCCTGTTCAACGGCGACGAGCTGCTCTACCTGATCGCCAGCGACCGCATCGCGCGCGACGTCGACGTGCCCGGCGTGGTCGGCACGCTGATGACGAACAAGGCGGTGGAGGTGGCGTTCCGGGACAAGGGCGTGAAGTTCGTGCGCGCCAGGGTGGGCGACCGCTACGTGCTGGAAGAGCTGGAGCGCCATGGCTGGACGCTGGGCGGCGAGGGCTCGGGCCACATCCTGGTGCTGGACCGCCACACCACCGGCGACGGCCTGGTGTCGGCGCTGCAGGTGCTGCACGCCTGCGTGGACAGCGGCAAGACCATGGCCCAGCTGCTGGCCGACGTGACGCTGTTTCCGCAGACGCTCATCAACGTGCGGCTCGAACCGGGACAGGACTGGCGCGGCAACACCCGGCTGGCCGATGAAACCCGCGCGGTGGAGACCGAGCTGGGCGATGGCGGGCGGGTGCTGATCCGGCCCAGCGGCACCGAGCCGCTGTTGCGCGTGATGGTGGAGGCGCGCGACGCCCGGCAGTCGCGGCAGTGCGCCGAGCGCCTGGTGAATGCCGTCAAGCACCCTTGACGGCACGGACGCCATGTCGAATCCATCCCTGAAGATCGCCCGCGCCGATTACGCCGACCCCGGGCACGCCGCCGCGCTGGTCGCGCTGCTCGACGCCTACGCCCGCGACCCTGCCGGGGGCGGCGAGCCCTTGTCGGCCTACGCCAGGGAACACCTGGTGCCCGAGCTGGCGGCGCGTGCGCAGGCCTACAGCGTGCTGGCCTGGGACGGCGCCGCGCCGGTGGGGCTGGTCAACTGCATCGAAGGCTTTTCCACCTTCGCCTGCAAGCCGCTGGTGAACGTGCACGATGTGGCCGTGCTGGCGAGCCACCGTGGCCGGGGCATTGCCGAGCGGATGCTGACCGAGGCGGAACGGATCGCGCGCGAGCGCGGCGCCGTGAAACTCACGCTGGAAGTGCTGTCGGGCAACCGTGGCGCCATCCGGCTCTACGAGCGCATCGGCTTCGCCGGCTATCAGTTGGACCCGGCGATGGGCACCGCCCAGTTTCTGCAGAAGTGGCTTTGAGGCTTCAGTAGAGCAGGTGGGGTTGGCGTGCGTCGGCCCAGGTCGCCTCGTCGGCTGCCGCCGCGGCCTCCAGCGCATCCGGCGTGGCCGAGGCGTCGTCCACCCACTCGCGCAGCAGCGGCCCGCCGTTGATGAGGTCGATCGCCAGCCGGTCGCGTTCGTACTCGTAGGGGAAGTCGCGCCACAGCGGGTAATCGGGCTGTTGCAGCCGCAGCGCCTTGAAGGCCAGGGCCTGCAGGCGCCAGGGACGGAACGCGGCGTGGCCGTAGTGTCGGGGATCTTCCACGTGGATCTGCACGCCCGCGCAGAGCTGGCCCGCATGCTTGTGGAAGGTGGGCTCGAACCAGCATTCGCGCAGCACGCAGCCTTGCAGCCATTGCGGGGCGAGCCGGCGCATGTCGGCGACCAGGCCGCGGGCGTCGATGTCGGGCGCGCCGAAGAGTTCGAGCGGGCGGGTGGTGCCCCGTCCCTCGGAGAGGGTGGTGCCTTCGAGCATGACCGTGCCGGCGTAGGCGCGGGCCATCCACAGGTTGGCGGCGTTCGGGCTGGGGTTGACCCAGGTGCGCTCGGTGGGCCAGCCGAATCCGGGCGCGGCGTCGGGCTGCCACCCTTCCATGGCGATGACGCGGTACTCCAGTGCCAGACCCAGTGTGGCGATGAACCAGTGGCCGAGTTCGCCCATGGTCATGCCATGGCGCATGGGCATGGGGCCGGCGCCGACGAAGCTCTCCCAGCCCGGGCGCAGGGTGAGGCCCTCGATCGGGCGGCCTGCCGGATTCGGGCGGTCCAGCACCCACACCGCCTTGCCCTTGCGCGCGGCGGCTTCGAGCACGTAGCGCAGCGTGGTGATGAAGGTGTAGATGCGGCAGCCGAGGTCCTGCAGATCGACCAGCAGCACGTCGAAGCTGTTCAGCATCACCTCGGTGGGCCGGCGCACGTCGCCGTACAGGCTGAACACGGGAATGCCCAGGCGGGGATCGGTGCTGTCGGGCGACTCGACCATGTTGTCCTGCTTGTCGCCGCGCAGGCCGTGTTGCGGTCCGAAGGCCGCGGTGAGCTTTACCTCGGGCAAGGCGGCGATCGCGTCCAGCGCATGGGTGAGGTCGCGGGTGACCGAGGCCGGGTGGGCCAGCAGGGCCACGCGCCGCCCCGCCAGGGGCGCGCGCAGGGCGGGGTCTGCCAGGAAGCGTTCGATGCCGAATTTCATGGGGTGTGGCCGTGGGTGTCGGAGGGTGCTGGCAGGACGAAACCGCCGCGGTGGTGGAAATCGGGCCGGGGGCCGGGATGGTGCAGCGCCCAGTGGCTCAAACCATGGTCGCGGGTCTCGATGACGGCGCTCAGGCCCAGCTCCAGCGTGCCGGCGGGCCATGCGGACGCGGGCAGCCAGGCCTGCAAGGCGAAAGATCCGGGCGCCTCCGCCCGGTCGATGACGGGGTGGGCATTGCGCAGCGCCGGTTCGGCCGCGGGATCGCGCACGCGTTCGTCGGCAAACGCATAGGCGGCCCACTGGCCCGAGGGCGAGAAGTTGAATTCCCGGTAGGCGCGGGCGCCGCGAACCGCCACGAAGGCCTCGAAGCAGGTGTGCCGCCACAGGCCGTCGGCCGGGCCGGGGGCCGCGGGTGCCGGTATGCGCAGCGCTGGCAGATGGCCGCGCAGTTCGTAGCGCAGGCACCAGCCGGCGATGGCGTCCCTGGCGGCGGGAGACAGCGAAACCGTCAACCGCAGCGCGACCCCGCAGGGCGCGGCCGGGTGGCACAGCAGCGGCAGGGCATGCGGGTGCACGCGCTTGTCGCCGGTCAGGGCTGGTAGCAGCGGCCGCTGGGGTCCACTTCGATGCGGATCAATTCGTTGCCGCCAGACCCCCAGACGTTGCCGCCGGTGAAGGTCAGGCAGCCCTCGCCCCTGTAGAGGGTGATCATGCGGCGCGCATCGGTGCCGAAGTAGAAGGGAATCCAGCGCTTGCCGGTTTCGTGGGCGTGCATCGCGTCGGGAATGCCGATGAGCCGCTGCACGGGCAAGGCCTCCATGCCGATCTGCAACTGCGCGAACCGGCTGCCCGGAGCCGCCGTGCCAACGATCTCGCCTTCGAAGGAGCCGTCCCTGGACGCGACGATGCGGGTCTCGCCGGGGCCATGCGTGGCCGCGGTGCTGGCCGGCGCAGCGGCCGATGGCGAGGCTTTGGGCGGTTCTTCGAGAGAAACGGTGGCGCAGCCCGCGGCGAGCAGGGCGGAGGAGAGAACCAGCGGCAAGGTCAGACGGACGGCGGACATGCGGAAAACTCCTTGAATGTGGTTGGCGCTGCGACCTGCCATTCTAGGGCGCTGCCGCGTCATCAAAGGTTCACGGGATCGCCACGGATGGGTCATCTGCATTTCCCAGAATGCAGGTTCATGAACAGACACACCGATCATCCCCTGGCGCCATCGGGTGCCGTTTTCACGCCCCTGCCAGCGCCCGTTGCGGCAGCGGAGCTCCTGCCGCCGGCGGCGGGCATCGAAGTGGCCTGGGCCCGCCACCAGGACGAGGTTCGCGAGGCGCAGCGCCTGCGCCATGCGGTGTTCTCGGGGGAGATGGGCGCCACGCTGTCCAACGCCGTGCCGGGCCACGACGTGGACCTGTTCGACGACTTCTGCGAGCACCTGCTGGTGCGCGACACCCAGACCCGGACCGTGATCGGCACCTACCGGGTGCTCACCCCGGCACAGGCCCGCCGCGCGGGCAGCACCTACACCGACACCGAATTCGACCTGACGCGGCTGCGCCTGATGCGCGAGCGCATGGTGGAGCTGGGCCGCAGCTGCGTGCACCCCGGCCACCGCCACGGCGGCGTGATCATGGCCCTGTGGGGCGCGCTGGCCGAATTCATGGTGCGCAACCGGCTCGACACCATGGTCGGCTGCGCCAGCATTCCGATGAGCTGCCAGGGAACGCACGGCCGGGTGGGTGGCGGCCATGCGGCGGCCAGCATCTGGCGCAAGGTCAGGGACACGCACCTGGCCTCGATCGAATTCCACGTGCGCCCGCGCCTGCCGCTGCCGATCGAGCAACTCGACGATACGCTCGATGTGGAGCCGCCGGCGCTGATCAAGGGCTATCTGCGGCTGGGCGCCAAGGTGCTGGGTCCACCGGCGTGGGACCCGGACTTCAACGCGGCCGACCTGCCCATGATGATGCGCATCGCCGATCTGCCGCCGCGCTACCGCAAGCATTTCCTGGGGGCATGATGAAAACGGCGTTCGAGGCGCTGGGCGGCTGGGGAATGAAGGCCGGACCGCCTCCCGGCCTCGAAGGCGCCGACGATGACGGCCATTCCCACGACGAAGGCGAAGGCGAGCGCTACCGCGCGGTGTTCATCTCCGACCTGCACCTGGGCACCGTCGGCTGCCAGGCCCACGCGCTGCTCGATTTCCTCAAACACCACCCCAGCCAGACCCTCTACTTGGTGGGCGACATCATCGACGGCTGGCAGCTGCGCCGGAAATGGTTCTGGCCGCAAGCCCACAACGACGTGGTGCAGAAGCTGCTGCGCCGGGCCCGCAAAGGCTGCCGCGTGGTGTTCGTGCCCGGCAACCACGACGAGTTCGCGCGCCAGTTCCATGGCCACAGCTTTGGCGGGGTGGAGGTGAGCAATGAAGCGGTGCACACCACGGCGGACGGCCGGCGCCTGTGGGTGGTCCATGGCGACCACTTCGACGGCGTGATCCAGTGCGCCAAGTGGCTGGCCTACGTGGGCGACAACCTCTACGAGCTCACGCTGCGCCTGAACCGCCACCTGAACTCGCTGCGCGTGCGCCTGGGCCTGCCGTACTGGTCGCTGTCGCAGTACCTCAAGCACAAGGTGAAGACCGCGGTGAACTACGTCTCGGACTTCGAAGGCGCGGTGGCGGCCGAGGCCCGGCGCCGGGGCTACCAAGGCGTGGTCTGCGGGCACATCCACCGCCCCGAACTGCGCGACATCGCCGGCACGCTGTACTGCAACGACGGCGACTGGGTGGAGAGCCTTTCGGCGCTGGTGGAGCACATGGACGGCCGGTTGGAGCTGGTGCACTGGATGCCGCCGGTGTCGCGCAAGCCAGGCCGCGCGAATACCGGGGTTGCCACGAAGATGTCACGCACAAGCCACCGCTCCGTTCAATAATGGACGGTATTGCGCGCCGGCCCGGCCCGACCCGAGAAACCCACGGGAGCTTGCCACCGGCGCTGATGTCCCACCCTTCGGTTTTCATGAGCGCCAGCAGCCCGCCCATCAAGATTCCCTTCCTGGACCGCGACCACAGCATCCTGGCGTTCAACGAGCGGGTGATGGACTGGGCGCGCCGGCCCGATGTGCCATTGCTGGAACGTCTGCACTTCCTGACCATCGTCTCCAGCAACCTCGACGAGTTCTTCGAGGTGCGCATGGCGCCGCACCTGAGCGCGCTCAAGGCCAACGAGCAGCGTGGCGTCTACACGGCGCAGACGCACCAGCACATCGCCGACAAGGTCCATCAGTTGGTGGCGCAGCAGTACGCGATCTACAACGACGAACTGCTCCCGCTGCTGGAGAAGAAGGGCATCAAGCTCATCTCGCATGGCGAGCGCAACCCGCGCCAGCGGCGCTGGGTCAAGGCGTATTTCAGCAGCGAGGTGCAGCCCCTGCTGCTGCCGATCGGACTCGACCCCTCGCACCCGTTCCCGCAGGTGGCCAACAAGTCGCTCAACTTCATCGTGCG
>CAZFOT010000137.1:0-9586 GCA_964520365.1 uncultured Hydrogenophaga sp. | reverse complement strand
CCACATCGCCCTTGTAGAGCTTCTTGGTGGCCGAGGCGAGCGCCAGCTCGACAGCTCCCAGCACCAGGTCGCGCTCGACGTTCTTCTCGCGCGAGATGGCATCGATCAGCATCAACATTTCGCGATTCATTTCACTCGCCCGCCTTTCCGAATACTCTGTCCAGAGTCACAATGGTTTTTGTCATTCATTCGACGCGGCGTCGCCGCCGTCTCCCGATTCCGCACCTGGGGCCTTTCGCCCCTTGAAGTCCACGATCGGCGCAAGGCGGGCCTGCTGCACATCGCTCAGCAGAAACGCCATCGCCTGCAGCGGCGCTGGTGCCCGCTTCTTGCTCACGCGATGACCGGGTTTGGGCTCCGGCGCATCGCTCCACACGACCTGCCACTGCTGGCCGTCGGCGGCACGCTCGAGCGTGCCGCGAAATTTCTTGCGGTTCGCGGCGATCCCCGAATCCGTGGCGCCGATCGGGGCCTTCAGGGTGATGTCCACCACATGCCCCTCGAACCTGATGTAGTCCACATCCTTCCTCAGGGGCCGGTCGATGCCGGGAGACCCCACTTCGAGCCGGCGGTAGTCCACGTTCTCCACCTCCAGCAGGTACTGGAGCTGGCGGGTCACCCGCTCGCAGTCCTCCACCGTCACGAACCTTTCGCCGGCCTGTCCGGCCTGCTCCGGCGCCCACGGCCAGTCGATGGTGACCCGCAGCAGGCCGCCGGCGGATCGTTCGAGATCCACCAGGTCGAAACCCAGTCCCGTGACGGTTTGCTCTACGGCGTCTTGCCAAGCCATTGGGTAGTGATGGGTGCCCTGAGGGTTTGTGATGCAGGAAAAGCGTTCGGCCAAAAAAAAAGGGCCGGTGGTAACCCGCCCATTTGGTCGTGAAGCCAGGATTGTAACGCCTTCGGCCCCCCGTTTGCAAGACTGGCCGACCGATCGCGCACGCCCTTCAGATGCCCAGCGCCCACTGGATGACGTTCTTGGCCAGGAACCCCAGCATGCCGAACGACAGGACCAGGAAAAGGATGAAAGTGCCGAACTTGCCCGCCTTCGACTCCAGGGCGAGATTGAGGACGATGAAGAGCATGTAGAGAATGAAGGCGCCGACGCCGAACGTCAGCCCGAACTGCGCGATCTGCCCCTCGGTATAGCCGAACAGCGTGTTGTTCACCGCCGCTGCCCTCCCGTGCCGCCGGCGCCGGGATCGTCTCCCGCGGTGAGATCGCGGTAGGCATGCCAGCTCGCGTGGCCGACCACCGGAACCAGCACCACGAGCCCCAGCAGGCCCGTGAGCATGCCCACCCCCATCAGCACCCCGATGAGCACCGCCCACAGCGCCATGGTGCCGGGGTGGCTGGCCACGGCGCTCCAGCTCCGGGCCACCGCCATGCTCACGGGAACCGAGGTGTCGACCAGCATCGGCAGCGCCACCACGCTGGAGGCGAACACCGGCGCGGCCAGCAGCGCGCCCAGCAGCAGCCACACCTCGAACAGCCCGACGCCGCGCGCCAGCACCACATGGCGCAGGAAATCCACGGGCTTGTCGATGGGCTCGGGTGCCCACAGGGTGATCAGTCCGGCCGAAGCCATCACCCATCCGGTGCCCGCCAGTCCCAGCAGCAGGCCGAAGCGCACCAGGCGGCCGTCGCCCGAGCGCCAGAGTGCGAAAACGTCCTTCAAACCGGCGGGCTGCCCGCCGTGGCCGGCCTTGCTGACGTGGTAGAGCCCCGTGGCCAGAACGGGCGCCACGATCAGGAACCCCGAGAACGCCCCGGCGAGCAGCCAGAACTGGTCGCGGGCGACCCACAGGAGCAGCCACCCGAACACGGCCAGCAGCAGGCCGTGCGCCAGGCCCGGCCAGGGATTGCGCCGAAGGTCGCCCCAGCCCAACGCGAGCCAGCGCAGCACGCAGGCCAGGCCGATGGCTGGCTCGGCGGAGGGCGTCGATGGCGGGGAAGCGTCGGTCATGGGGCGGTTCCGGGTGAAGAGAGGGTCAGGCCGCCGCCTGCACCAGGGCCTGCGTGTACGGATGCCGGGGGGTTCGCAGCACCTGGTGCACCGGGCCGCGCTCGACGATTTCCCCGTCCTTCATGACCAGCACGTCGTGCGCCATCGCCTCGATCACGCCCACGTCGTGCGTGATCAGCAGGTAGCTCAGGCCCCGCTCGCGCTGCAAGCGCTGCAGCAAGGCCAGGACCTGCTTTTGCACGGTGACGTCCAGCGCGCTGGTGGGCTCGTCGAGCACCAGCAGGCGGGGCTCGATGATGAGCGCGCGTGCGATCGCCAGGCGCTGGCGCTGGCCGCCCGAGAACTCGTGCGGGTAGCGCTGCAGCCAGTCGCCGCCACGGGCGGGGTCATCGACCAGGCCGACGTCGGCCAGCGCGACCACCACGCGCTCGCGCCGCTGCGCCACCGAGAGCCCGGGCTGGTGCACCTGCAAGCCTTCACCCACGATCTGTTCGACGGTCAGGCGCGGCGAGAGCGAGGAAAACGGGTCCTGGAACACCACCTGGATGCGCTGGCGCAAGGCCCTGCCCTGCCCGCTTTTCCGGGCCTGCGCCCAGTCGGTGCCGTCCACCTGCAGGCGGCCCTGGTGCGGCAGCAGGCCCAGCGCGGCCAGCGCCAGCGTGGACTTGCCCGAACCGGATTCGCCGATGACGCCCAGCGTCTGGCCTGGGGGAATGTCCATGTCGGCACCTTGCACCGCCACGAATTCGCCCTTGTTGAACCAGCCGCGCAGGCCCGGCAGGGGCACCGGGTAGCCCACGCGCAGGCCGCGTGCCTGCAGCACGGGCTGCGCGCCCGGCGCCGGGACGGCTTCGGTCACGTCGCGCTCGGGCTTGCTGGCCAGCAGCATGCGGGTATAGGCGTGTTGCGGCGCGGCGAACACCTCGGCCACGGCGCCCTGCTCCACCAGGTGGCCGCGCTCCATCACGGCCACGCGGTCGGCGAAGCGGCGCACCAGGTTCAGGTCGTGCGTGATCAGCAGCACCGCCATGCCGTGCTGGCGCTGCAGATCGGCCAGCAGGTCGAGGATCTGGCCGCGCAGGCTCACGTCCAGCGCGGTGGTGGGTTCGTCGGCCAGCAGCAGCTTCGGGCTGCTGGCCAGCGCCATGGCGATCATGGCGCGCTGGCGCTGGCCGCCGCTGAGCTGGTGCGGAAAGGCGTTGGCGCGCCGCGCCGGCTCGGGAATGCCGGTGGACGCCAGCAGCTCCACGGTGGACGCCAGCGCCTGCCGCGGCGTGAGGCCCTTCTTGAGCTGCAGCACCTCGCCGATCTGGTCGCCCACGGTGTAGAGCGGGTTGAGCGCGGTCATCGGCTCCTGGAAGATCACGGCCACTTCATCCCCGCGAACGCCCCGCAGCTGGTGTTCGCTCATCCGCAGCAGGTCGCGTCCCCGCAGGTTCGCGGTGCCGGTCACGTCGGCGTTCTGGACCAGGCGCAGCAAGGACAGCGCCGACACCGTCTTGCCCGACCCGGACTCGCCCACCAGGGCCAGTTTTTCGCCCTCCCGGATGGCGAAATCGATGCCGTGCACCACCGGCTGGCCTCCGAAGGCCACGCGCAGGCCCTTCACTTCGAGCAGCGGCTCAGACATCCTGTTTCCTCGGGTCGAGCGCGTCGCGCAGGGCATCGCCCATGAAGGTCAGCAGCAGCAAGGTGATCACGAGCACGGCGAAGGTGGACATGGAAATCCACCAGGCGTCGATGTTGTTCTTGCCCTGGCTGAGCAGTTCGCCCAGCGAGGGTGTGCCCGGCGGCACGCCGAGGCCCAGGAAATCGAGCGAGGTCAGCGCCAGGATGGCCGCGCTCATGCGAAACGGCAGGAAGGTGACGACCGGCGTGAGGCTGTTGGGCAGCACGTGGCGCCAGATGATCTGCCAGTTGGAAAGCCCCAGCGCCCGCGCCGCCCGGACATAGTCCAGTTGCCGGTTGCGCAGGAACTCCGCGCGCACGTAGTCGGACAGGCCCATCCAGCCAAAGAGGCTGAGCAGGACCAGCAGCAGGCTGATGCTGGGCGCGAACACGGCCGAGAAGATGATGAGCAGGTAGAGCTCGGGCATTGAGCCCCAGATCTCGATGAAGCGCTGGAAGGCGAGATCGGTCTTGCCGCCGAAGAAGCCCTGGATGGCGCCGGTGACGATGCCCAGCAGCACGCCGATCGCCGTGAGCGCGAGCGCGAACAGCGCACTCACGCGGAAACCGTAGATGAGCTGCGCCAGCAGGTCGCGGCCGCGGTCGTCGGTACCGAGCCAGTTGGCCCGGGTCGGTCCGGCGGGGTTGGGCGATTCGGCGAAGTAGTTGATGGTGTTGGCCCCATAGGGGTTGGGCGCGAACAGCGCCCAGTTGCCGCCCTTGGAGAGCTGCTCCCGGATGAAGGGGTCGAGGTAGTCGGTCGGGGTGTCGAAGTCACCGCCGAACACGGTTTCGGCGTGCTCCTGCACGATCGGAAAATAGGTCTGCCCTTCGTAGCGCACGATCAGCGGCCGGTCGTTCGACAGCACCTCGGCGAAGAGACTGGCCACCACCAGCAGGCAGAACAGCACCAGGCTCCAGTAGCCCAGCCGGTTGCGCTTGAAGCGCAGCCAGGCGCGCCGCCTCGGGCTCATGGACGCGGCCGCCATCAGTCGAACTTCACGCGGGGATCGACCCACACGTAGCACAGGTCGGAGATCAGCTTGGTGATCAGCCCGATCAGGGTGAATAGGAACAGCGTGCCCAGCACGACCGGATAGTCGCGCCGGATCACGCTCTCATAGCTCAGCAGGCCCAGGCCGTCGAGCGAGAAAAGGGTCTCGATGAGGAGCGCACCGGTGAAGAAGGCACCGATGAAGGCGGCCGGGAAGCCCGTGACGATGGGGATGAGCGCATTGCGGAACACGTGCTTCCACAGCACCTGGCGCTCGCTCAGGCCCTTGGCGCGCGCGGTCATCACGTACTGCTTGCGGATTTCCTCCAGGAACGCGTTCTTGGTCAGCATGGCCGTGACGGCGAAGCTGCCCAGCACCATGGCCGTGACCGGCAGCGTGATGTGCCAGAGGTAGTCGACGATGCGCGCGCCCCACGACAGCTCGTCCCAGTTGGCCGAGGTGAGGCCGCGCAGCGGGAACCACTGCAGTTGCCCGCCGAAAACCACCAGCAGCGCCACGCCGAGCACGAAACCCGGGATGGCGTAGCCGATCAGCACCAGCAGCGTGGTCACCAGGTCGAAGCGCGAGCCGGCGCGCACCGCCTTGGCCACGCCCAGCGGAACGGCCACGCCGTAGCTGATGAAGAAGGTCCACAGGCCCAGGGTGATGGAGACCGGCAGCTTTTCGATGATGAGATCGGACACCGCCTTGTTCTGGAAGAAGCTGGTGCCCAGGTCGAAGCGGGCGAACTGCCCGATCATCTGGAAGAAACGCTCGCTGGCCGGCTTGTCGAAGCCGTAGAGCGCCTTGATCTGCTCCAGCCGCTGCGGGTCCACCCCCTGCGCGCCGCGGTAGACCGATCCGCCCTCGGCCCCGGCGCCCGCGCCGGCGCGCGCCTCGGCCAGGTATTGGTCCACCGGGCCACCGGGCACGAACTGGATCACCACGAAGGTGAGCAGCAGCACGCCGAACAGCGTCGGGATCATGAGCAGCAGGCGCTTGAGGATGTAGACCCACATGGTGTTCAGTCAGTACAGCGCAAAGGCAGCGGCGGGGGGCGCGGAGACATGGAGTCCGGCGACGGGCCGCCCCAAGCCGGATTCGCGCCCCCTTGGGAGGCAGCAACCCGCGCAGCGGTGGAGCGTGGGGGCTCCATCATTTTGCCCACCAGGTGTCGATGGCCCAGGCTTCACCGGGTGCATAAGGCGGCATGCCCTGAGGCCTGGCCAGCCGCCAGGCGTTGTAGGCCATGCGGTGGGTGATGGCGCTCCACTGCGGAATGAGGTAGTGGCTGTGGCTGATCACGCGGTCGAGCGCGCGGCAGGCAGCGAGAAACGCGGGCTGGGTGCCAGCGCCGGTCATGCGGGTGATGAGCGCATCCACCACCGGGTTGGCCACCCCCGCGAAATTGCCGGAATCCTCGGCCCTTGCCGCCTGGCTGCCGAACAGGTCGGCGTACTCGGCACCGGGGTTGTTCGTGCCCTGGAAATTGATGGTGATGACGTCGAAATCGAAGCTGCGCAGGCGCTGCTGGTAGAGCGCGAAGTCCACCGGGCGGAACTTCAGCTCGATGCCGAGCTTGGCGAGATTGCGCGCCCAGGGCGTGACCATGCGCGCGCCGGTCTCCTGGCTGTCGAGGTATTCGATCACCATGGGCTGGCCCCGGGCGTTGCGCAACTGGCCGTCCTGCACCGTCCAGCCCGCCTCGCGCAGCAACGCCTGCGCGCGCTTGAGGTTGCCGCGCAGCGAGTTCTCGCCATCGGTGCGCGGCGGGACGATCATCGGCCCGAAGACGCCCGGCGGCAGGCGATCGCGCCAGGGTTCCAGCAGTGCCAGTTCGTCCGGACCGGGCGCGCCCTGCGGCGCGCAGTCGGTGTTGCCGAACAGGCCCTGCACGCGCTGATAGGCGTTGTAGAACATCTGGCGGTTCATCCACTCGTAGTCCATCGCCAGGCCGAGCGCCTCGCGCACCCGGATGTCATCCAGCGGCGGGCGGCGCGTATTGAGCACGTAGCTCTGGAAACCCATCGGCAGGCGGTGCGTGAACTCGCCCTTGACGAGTTCGCCGCTGTCGAAACGTTTGCCGGTGACGCGCCGCGCCCAGTCACCGGCCGAGAAGAACCGCATGAGGTCGAATTCGCCAGCCTTGAGCGCTTCGAGCCGCGCGGTGTTGTCCTTGTAGATCTTCACCAGGATGCGGTCGAAGTTGGCGGTGCCCCGGCGCACCGGCAGGTCGCGCGCCCAGTAGGCCGGGTCGCGCACGTAGGTGATGTCCTTGCCGAACTGCACCGGGCCGATCTTGTAGGGACCGCTGCCGATGGGGATGTCCATCACCACCTTGTCGAAGGTCTTGCGCTCGCCGGTCGCCGGATCGATTTCATTGCCCCAGGCGCGGCTGAAGACCGGCAGGCCGCCCACCGTGAGCGGAAGCTCGCGATTGGGTTGGGAGAAGCGGTAGCGGACGGTGCGCTCGCCGATGACGTCCAGGCCGGCCACGTCCTGGAGGATGGCGTTGTACGCCGGCGAGGTATGGGGGCCGGTCAGGATGTCGAAACTGTGCTTGACGTCCACCGCGAGCACCGGGTCGCCGTTGTGAAACCGGGCCTGGGGGCGAAGCCGGAACGTCACCGACATGCCGTCGGGCGCGGCGGCGACGTCCTCGGCCAGCAGGCCGTAGCCGGCCCCGGGCTCGTCCATGGAGCCCGTGAGCAGCGAGTCGAACAGCAAGGACGACAGGTAGGCCGGCGCGCTGCCGCGCAGCGTGAACGGGTTGTACTTGTCGAACGTCGAGACGCGCAGGTTGCTCACCAGGCGAAGCTCCCCGCCCTTGGGCGCGTCCGGATTGACGTAGTCGAAATGGGTGAACTGCGCCGGGTACTTCAGATCGCCCCAGAGCGCATAACCATGCGCGGCCCAGGCCGACGCCCCCCAGACCATCGTGCCCACCACGCACAGCAGCGCACGGCCAAAGCGGGAACGGGGTGAGGAGATGCACATGCGACAATTCTGCTGGAATTTTCTTTGGAGATTGAACAATGGGTTTTCTCGCGGGCAAAAAACTGCTGATCACGGGCGTTCTGTCCAACCGATCCATCGCGTACGGCATCGCCAAGGCCTGCCACGAACAAGGCGCGGAACTGGCCTTCAGCTACGTGGGCGAGAGGTTCAAGGACCGCATCACCGAGTTCGCCGCCGATTTCGACTCGAAGCTCATCTTCGACTGCGACGTGGGCGACGACGCGCAGATCGCCAAGCTGTTCGCCGACCTGTCGCAGACCTGGCCCAAGTTCGACGGCTTCGTGCACAGCATCGGCTTCGCGCCGCGCGAGGCGATCGCCGGCGATTTCCTGGAAGGCCTGTCGCGGGAGAGCTTCCGCATCGCGCACGACATCAGCGCCTACAGCTTCCCGGCCATGGCCAAGGCCGCGCTGCCCATGCTCAACGAGAAAGCCTCGCTGTTGACGCTGTCCTACCTGGGCGCGCTGCGCACCATCCCGAACTACAACACCATGGGGCTGGCCAAGGCCAGCCTGGAGTCTTCGGTGCGCTACCTGGCCGAGGCGCTGGGCCCGCGGGGCATGCGGGTCAACGGCATCAGCGCGGGCCCCATCAAGACGCTGGCCGCCAGCGGCATCAAGGACTTCGGCAAGCTCCTGCGCATCGTGGCCAATGCCTCGCCGCTGCGGCGCAACGTGACCATCGAGGACGTGGGCAACGTCGCGGCCTTCCTGCTGTCCGACCTGGCCTCGGGCATGACCGCGGAAATCACCTACGTGGACGGCGGCTTCAGCCAGACCGGCGGCATGAGCATCGACAGCGAGCAGGCCGGGTAAGCTCAGGCGCTGCTGGCCTCGGCCTTCCTCAGGATCGCATAGAGCTGGTCCTTGAGCAGCAGCTTTTCCTTCTTCAGGTTCTCGATCTCGGTCTGCGTGCTCGGCTGGATCAGCGCTTCCATGTTCTGGATGCGCTGATCCAGTTCGTTGTGCTTGTCGAAAAGGCGGGTGAAGTGGATGTCGTGCCCCTTGAGGCGGGAGATGAGATCGCGGTATTCGGGAAACATCCGAAGTCCTTTCAAACAACCCTGCTGGAGCCCGGAGGTTACCCCGTTCTCACGCAATCCGCGAAATAGGCCTTGCGCCCTTCGGCGTCCACGGTCTCGACGAGCCCGTGAATGTCGGTCTCGAAGCCGGGGCACCGGCCATTGAATTCCCGCGCGAACTTGAGGTAGTCGACGATCTTGCGGTTGAACACCTCGCCCGGGATCAGCAGCGGAATGCCCGGCGGGTAAGGCGTCACCAGGCTGGTGGTGACGCGCCCTTCCAGCTCGTCGATAGGCACGCGCTCGGTGGTGCGGTGGGCGATGTGGGCGAACGCGTCGCTGGGCTTCATCGCCGGCGTCAGATCGCTGAGGTACATCTCGGTGGTCAGGCGCGCGATGTCGTAGCGGGCGTACAACTCGTGCACGTGCTGGCAGAGATCGCGCAAGCCCATCTGTTCGTAGCGCGGGTGCTTCTGGCAGAACTCGGGCAGGATGCGCCACATCGGCTGGTTGCGGGCGTAGTCGTCCTTGAACTGCTGCAGCGCGGTCAGCAAGGTGTTCCAGCGGCCCTTGGTGATGCCGATGGTGAACATGATGAAGAAGGAATAAAGCCCCGTCTTCTCGACCACCACGCCGTGTTCGGCCAGGAATTTGGTGACGATGCTCGCCGGGATGCCGGTCTTGGCGAACTTGCCCGACATGCCGAGCCCCGGCGTGATGATGGTGCATTTGATCGGGTCGAGCAGGTTGAAGCCCTCGGCCAGGTCGCCGAACCCGTGCCAGTTGTCGCCCGCCTTGAGCACCCAGTCGGCGCTGCGACCGATGCCGTCGTGGGCCAGCTTGTCCGGCCCCCAGACCTTGAACCACCAGTCCTTGCGGCCGTACTCTTTCTCGACCTTGCGCATCGCTCGGCGGAAG
>CAZFOT010000136.1:0-9761 GCA_964520365.1 uncultured Hydrogenophaga sp. | reverse complement strand
GGTTGATGCGGTAGCCCAGCTCGAACAGCACCAGCGAGAGCGCCACGTTCGCCAGGAACGGCAGACCGGCCACCGAGGCGGTGAGCCCCGGCAGGTTGAACAGGCCGCCGAGCAGGCCCACGGCCACGTAGCTGGACACACGCGGCACGTTCCAGGTTTCGTACAGGCGTTCCGCCACGAACCAGGCCAGCAGCAGCACCAGCGGCCAGGCCATGGATTGCAGCAGGAAATCGATGTCGGTGATCATGGATCAAGGTCTCCTGATGGGGCCCGAAGCGGCGCGGCCTGGGGTGAGGTGTCCCGATGCCCGGCCTTCGGACGGGGCCGGCGCAGGGCCGACGGGAACCACGGTAACGGTGCGACCGGCGCGGCAGCGGCCGGTCGATCCTGGATTCAGACAGCAAAGCGCCGCGCGAGTTCTTGCAGGTTCAATTGCTCCAGCACCTGCGCCAGGCGTTCTCTGGCCCGGTGGCGCGCGCCCGCGCGGTCGTGCGCCATTCTACGGGCCAGGATCAGTTCGTTTTTCATCGAATGCTCCCATCCGACCAGTTCGGTGACGGTGACGTCGTATCCATGCGCTTCGAGCTGCAGGCAGCGCAGCACGTTGGTGATCTGGCTGCCGAATTCGCGCGTGTGCAGGGGGTGGCGCCACAGCTCGGCCAGCGGCGTGCGCGACAGGCTCAGGGCCTTGTGCTGGCGCATCACGCCCGCCACCTCGGCCTGGCAGCACGGCACCAGCACCATGTGGCTGACCTGCTTGGCCAGCCCGAAGGCAATGGCGTCGTCGGTGGCGGTGTCGCATGCGTGCAGTGCGGTGACCACGTCGAAGCGCCCGGGCAGGTCGGGGTGGGCCGATGCGGCCTGCACCGTGGTGGCCAGGAAGCGCATGCGCTCGAAACCCAGCCGCGCGGCCAGCGCCTGCGATTTCTCCACCAGCTCGGCGCGCGCCTCCACGCCATGCACCCAGCCCACCGGCTTGTTCTTGAAGACAAGGTCGTAGAGGATGAAGCCCAGGTAGGACTTGCCCGCGCCGTGATCGGCCAGCGCCACGTCGCCACGGGCCTGCAGCACCTCCTCCAGCAGCGGCTCGATGAACTGCACCAGGTGGTAGACCTGCTTGAGCTTGCGGCGCGTGTCCTGGTTGAGTTTGCCCTCGCGCGTGAGGATGTGCAGCTCCTTGAGCAGCTCGACCGACTGGCCCGGGCGCAGTTCGGGCAGTTGTTCCTGCAGTGTCGGCGCCTGGCGTGCGTGGGCCTTGTGTTTCGCCGTGGTCTTGGACATGGGGCGATCATAGGTGAGCCCCATCGGCACGAAGGCCGCTGGGCGACAATCCCTCATGACCTTCCCGCCGCCCTCTGGACACGACCACCCCTACAGCGCCCTCACGCCCGACGTGGTGCAGGACGCGCTGGGCAGCGTCGGCCTGTGGGGCGACGGGCGCATGTCCGCGCTCAACAGCTTCGAAAACCGCGTGTACCAGGCGCACCTGGAATCGCCGGTGGATGGCATCGAGCAGGTGGTCCTGAAGTTCTACCGGCCCGGCCGCTGGAGCGATGCCCAGATCGCCGAGGAGCATGCGTTCGCCGAGGCGCTGGTGGCCGCCGAGATCCCGGCCGTGCCGCCGCTGCGGCTGCAGGGCGCCACCCTGCACCACTTCGGCGGTTTTGCGTTCTCGGTCAGCCCGCGCCGTGGCGGGCGGCGCCCCGAGCTGGACGACTTCGAGGTGCTGGAGTGGATCGGGCGCTACCTGGCGCGCATCCACACCGTGGGTGCGGCCAGCCCATTCGTGCAGCGCCCGCGCCTGGACGCCGCCACCTTCGCTCATGAACCGCGCGACTGGCTGATGGCGCACGGCGCGATCGCGCCCGAGGTGCGCTCCGCCTGGGCGGCCGCACTCGAGGAAGCGCTGGCGCTGATCGAGGCGCACCCCACCCTGCGGCCCGGCGCTGTCGCCGAAGAAGATGGCATCGCGCTGATCCGCCTGCACGGCGACTGCCACCCCGGCAACATCCTCTGGACCCCCGAGGGCCAGCCCGGCGCGGGCCCGCACTTCGTGGACCTGGACGATGCCCGCACCGGCCCGGCGGTGCAGGACCTGTGGATGCTGCTCTCGGGCGAGCGGCGCCAGCAGATGCAGCAACTCGGCGCGCTGGTGGACGGCTACGAACAGTTCCGCCCCTTCGACCGACGCGAGCTGGCGCTGATCGAGCCGCTGCGCACGCTGCGCCTGATCCACTACAGCGCCTGGGTGGCGCGCCGCTGGGAAGACCCGGCCTTCCCGATCAACTTCCCCTGGTTCGGCACCCGCGACTACTGGCAGGGCCAGGTGGACATGCTGGTCGAGCAGATCGAGGAAATGCAGAACCCGCCTCTGACCGCCTGAAGACCCGGCCGCCATTGTGGTTGTTTGCAATTAGATTGTGCGCAATTCAATTGCAGCATACAGTTCCACCCCATGAACACCCAGCGCATCTCCAGCGATCAGGCACTGCAACTCGACCACCAGCTCTGCTTTGCGCTGTATTCGGCCTCGCTGGCCATGACCAAACTCTACAAACCCCTGCTGGACGGGCTGGGCCTGACCTACCCGCAGTACCTGGCGCTGCTGGCGCTGTGGGAGCGCGACGGCCTGACCGTCTCCGAGCTCGGGGAACGCCTGTTCCTGGACTCGGGCACGCTGACCCCGCTGCTCAAGCGGCTGGAGGCCGCCGGCCTCGTGAGCCGGCTGCGCGACACGGCCGACGAACGCCGCGTGCTCATCCGCCTGACGGCGGACGGCCGACACCTGAAGACCAGGGCCCGGCACATTCCCGCCTGCGTCCTGCAAGCCACCCGCTGCGACCTGACCGAGGTCCAGGCGCTCACCCGGCAGGTGCAGGCGCTCCGGGCACACCTCGGCACCTGACACCCCATCCCGTTTCACCCACTCGCCTGCGCCGCAGGCACCATCTCAAGGAAGACCATCATGGCATCGCTCGACAAGGTTCTCTACACCGCCCGCGCCCACACCACCGGAGGCCGCGACGGCGCCTCGCGCACCGACGACGGCCGCCTGGACGTGCAGCTGTCCTCGCCCGGCACGGCCGGCACCGGCACCAACCCCGAGCAACTGTTCGCCGCCGGTTACTCGGCCTGCTTCATCGGCGCCCTCAAGGCTGTGGCCGCCCGGCAGAAGATCGCCCTGCCCGCCGACCTCGCCATCGACGCCGAAGTGGACCTGGGTCCGGTCGGCCAGGCCTACGGCATCGCCGCGCGCCTGACCGTGCACCTGCCCGGCCTGGAGCGCGAGCAGGCCCAGGCCCTGGTGGATGCCGCCCACCAGGTGTGCCCCTACTCCAACGCCACCCGTGGCAACATCGACGTGACCCTCACCCTGGCCTGATAGGGGACTCCCCCCTGCGCCGCTGACGCGGCTTCCCCCCTCCCTGGCGCGCCTGAAGGCGCTTGGAGGGGGGACGGCATCTCGGGCCGGCGAAGCCGGACCCTTGCTACCTCTGGATGAAGACATCTCGTGCCTCCGGGAGAGATGCGATGAGGAAGCCAAAACCGCAACGAGTGACGCGCCCCCATCCAGGGGCACCGTGGAACGGGCTTGGCCCGGCCACAGGTGCCGTCCCCCTCCCGCCGAAGGCGAGAGAGGGGGAAGCCGCGAAGCGGCGCAGGGGGTGCCTGCTTTACCGCCCAAGCTGCTCCATGGCGTCGGCCAGCCAGTCGGCCTGCAGGGGCTTCGGCTCCGACAGCGCCACCTGCCAACCGCCCTCGGCGGTGCTCACTTGCGCGCGCCCACCTCGCCAGAGCAGCCAGGCCATCCAGGCGCACTGGTCGGCGCTCGGCGCTTCGCCAGCGGGCGCGGTGAGCAGGGCATGGAAGGCGGTGGCCTGCGGCACGTGCACCGCATCGCCCTGCAGGGCGCCACCGATCGCCTGGCCGAGTGCCGCCAGCGCGGGTTCGCCATCGGCCGGCGCGCCGAACCGGTCCAGCCACTGGCGAATGTGTCCGGCCACGGCCGCGCCGCGCAAGGCCTCCGCCTGCAGCAGGTCGGCATGCTCCCAGCGGTGCCAATCCACCGGTGGCTCCGTGCTGCCAAGTCCCAACACCGTCTGTGCGAAGCGGTGCACCGCCGCGGCAGCCGCCTCACCCCGCAGGGTCGACCCCACCATGAACAAGGCGGCGAGCCGGTTGGAGAACAACTGGCTTTGCTGCGCCATCAGCTTGTCGCGCACCAGTCCGTCGCGCTCGTTGCGCAAGGCGGCCAGCTCCAGCGCCTGCTTCAGGTCGGCGCGCAGGTTCTCCAGCTCCCAGGGCTTCTGGATGTAGCGGTAGATCTCGCCGGTATTGATGGCTTCGATGGCATCGCCCAGTTCGGAGTACGCCGTGGTCAGCATGCGCACGATGCCGGGGTGGTGCTCGCGCGCGTGGCGCAGCAGTTCGTTGCCGCGCTCGCCGGGCATGCGCTGGTCGCACACCAGCACCGCGATCTCGGTTCCATGCGCGCGCAGCACCGCGCGCCCCTCCTCGACCGAGGCGGCAGTGAGCACCGGCGCGAGCTGGCCGACCAGGCGCTCGAAGTACTTCAGCGCCATGGCTTCGTCGTCCACATACAGAATCTTCTCGGGTTTCATCGGGACTCCTGCGCGACGGGAAGGGGAGATCCCCCGGTCAATGGAAAATACAGCGTCACCTCGGCGCCGCCGCCGGGCTCGGACCGCACCTGTATCGTGCCGCCCTGCGCGGCCATCACGCGCTGGCAGAACAGCAGGCCCATGCCGCTGCCGCCGCTGTCGGCGCGCGTGGTCACGGGTTCGATGGTCAGGCGCGCGAGCACCTCGGGCGCAATGCCCGGGCCGTTGTCGCTCACCCGGATGGCGGGTTGTTCGGCCACGCCGGGCGCCGGCGCCGCGCGGGTGAGCGTGATCCGCACCTGAGGCGTCCGGCCTTCAGGCCAGGTGTGCGCGCGCAAGGCCAGCAGCGCATTCTTCACCAGCGTGCACAGCACCAGGTACAGCAGGTCGCGCCGGCCCGGCAAGCCGAAGTCGGCCGCCAGGTCGGTGGCCAGCCAGGCTTGCTCGCCGGCCTCGAAGGGGTACTCGTCGCGCACCGCCACCACCAGTTCGCTGGCACGCAGGCTGACCGGCGCGTCGCCCCGGGTGGCGTCGCGCGCCGTCTGCACGAAGGTGGACACCAGCGACTGGGCATAGTCGGCGCGCCGTTGTGCGGCCTCGATCATGAACAGCACGTCGCCGGGCTTGCGCTGGGCGATGTAGGCCACGCCGCCCTCGCCGTCGGGCACGTCGCGGTGGCGCTCGCGCATGGCCGAGAGGTAGCCGCGCACCGTGGCCAGGGGCGAGGTGACCTCGTGCGCCAGGAAGCCCAGCGTTTCGCGCAACGCGGCCTCGCGCCGGTCCAGCAAGGTCTGCTGGCGCACGCGCTCCCGGCTGGCCGCCAACGCCTCGCGCAGGGCCTGCCGGGTCAGGGCCTCGTCCAGCGGCTTCTCCAGGATCGCCTCCACGTGGCCCTGGTTCACGGCCGACAAGGCCATGTCCTTGTCGGCGTAGGCCGACACCAGCAGCCGCGCCACGTGCGGGTAGCTGCGCTTGACCTCGGCCAGCAGCGCCACGCCGTCGCGCGCCGGCATGGCGTAGTCGGTCAGCAGCACCGCCACTTCGCCGGCGCGCTGCGCCAGCAGGTCCAGCGCCTGGTCCACGCCATTGGCCGTGAGCACCACGAACTCGCCGCCGTACAGGCGGGCAAACCACTTGCAGGCCTGCGGTTCGTCGTCCACCATCAGGATGGCATGCGCGCCCGCGGTCTCGGGCTGCGTTCCACTCGGCGATGCGGTCATGCGGGCCTCCGAAGATCGAAGGTGAATTCGGTCCATGCGCCCGGCTCGCTCTCCACCGCCAGCGTGCCGCCATGGCGCTGCACGATGCCGTAGCTCACGCTCAAGCCCAGCCCCAGGCCGGCGCCCACGTCGCGCGTGGTGAAGAAGGGCTCGAACACGCGGCCCAGGTGCTCGGGCGCGATGCCCAGCCCGTTGTCGCGCACGGACACCATCAGCCGGTCGCCGCGGTCGGCCGCCACCACGTCGATGCGCGGCTGCGCCCGGCCGGCGCCAAGCACGGCCGGCGCGGCATTGCTCAGCAGGTTGATCAACACCCCGATGATGGCGGGCTCGTCGCCGATCACGTGCGTGTCCTGCGGCAGGTTCACCGCCACCTCGATGCCCTTGAGCTCGTAGCCCGCGAGCCGCACCGCCGAGCGCACCGCGTTCTCCAGCAGGAACGGCCGCTGGCTGTCCTGCCCCGGCTTCTGGTAGGCGAAGGTCTTGAGGTCGGAGACGATGTTCTGCACGCGCTGCATGCCTTCCAGCGCGTCGTCCAGGCTTTCCTTGAGCATCGGGTCTTGCTTTGCCCCCGGGCAGGAAAGCCCCATGTTGATGGCCATCAGGCTGTAGTTCACCGGGTTGTTCAGTTCGTGCAGCAGACCGGCCGAGAGTGTGCCGATGGCGGCCATCTTCTCACGCTGGATCAGTTGGCCCTTCATTTCGGCGAGCGCGCGGTTGTTTTCCTGCAGGCGGGCGTTCTGCTCGGCCACTTGTTCGCGCAGGGCGAACAGGCGCAGCCGGCTGAGTTCGGCGAAATAGGTGCAGCCCACGCAGATGATGGCCGAGAAGGCGGTGAACAGCAGGTGGGCGACGAATTGCCCCGAAGCGACGACGCCACCGGCGTGCCAGAAGCAGGCGGCCACGTAGATGAGGCAGGTGAACACGCCGAAACCCAGCCCTTCGAGGTAGCTGATGGGCACGATCATGCCCACCGCGTACAAGGCCAGGTGCAGCCCCACGAAGTAGATCGACGCGGCGCCCTCGGTCTGCGCGATCATCCAGGCGATCATGATCTGGGGCAGCGCCAGCCAGACCAGGGTGAGCACCCGCACGTGGCGCCGCCCGAAGTCGCCCTGGATGATCCAGAGGATCAGCAGGGTGGCCGCGGCCACGAGCACGCGTGCCAGCAGGAACGCCGGCGCGCGCTCGGGGTAGACGGCCAGGTCCAGCCCCACGCCGGCCATCACCAGCACGGCCGAGGTGACGCAGCCGGTCTTGCTGAAGGCCAGCCGCACGTCCTGCACCGCCGCGCGCAGGGACTCGGCCGCCGCGGCGTTGGCCATCAGGCGCCTCCCTGCCCGGGTTCGGGCACCAGGAAGGACGCGAACACGTTCACGCCGGTGGCGTCGGTAAAAACCTTTTCGTCGCCGCGCCGGCTCGGCAGCACGCCCCGCAGGCGGGCCTCGTCGCGGTAGATCAGGTACCACTCCAGCACGTGCTCCATCACGCCGCGCTGCGAGTTGCTGGAATGCACGTTGGTCACCAGCACCTGGCCGCCGGGCCGTGTCCTCGCGCGCAGGTATTCCAGCAGCCGGCCGCAGACCTTGTCGGACAGGTAGTCGAACAGGCCCGCGCAGTAGGCGAAGTCATAGACCTCGGACGACCCGGCGGCGTCGGTCCGGGTGGCGCGCTTGAGCAGGTTGTGCACCGAGTCGTTCACGGTGTCGAAGCGCACCGGCCGGCCCAGCCGCCGGCCGACCTCGGCCATCCTGGCGCGGGTGTGTTCCAGCGTCACCTCGCTGAAGTCCACCAGGGTGAAATGCACGCTGTCCGGGTCGCCGCCGGCGAGCAGGAAGCGCTCGATTTCCGCCGCGGGTCCGCAGCCGATGTTCAGCACGCGCACCGGTCGCCCCAGGGCGCCGGCCTGGGCGCTGGCCCGCTTCAGGTGCTCCACCAGGATGTCGATGCGGTTGCGGTGCGCCTGCGCCACCGCCGACTGCAGGAACAAGGCGTTGACCATCTGGAAGTAGGTGGTTCCGCCCTGCTGCGGGTCCGAGAGGATCTGGTTCACCATTTCGTAGTCGCCGGCATAGCCCAGCGGCTTGGCGAAGGTGCGGTAGACGAACGGCGCGCGCAGCAGCAGCGGGTGCAGCGAGGCCTGGGCGAAACTGCGGTAGGTGGGCAGGTCCTCCTCGGGCACGTCGCGCGTTTCGTCCTCCAGCGCGGCGAAGCAGTTGGCCGCCGCCGCCATGACGGGCGCCGCGATTTCCTGGAACACCGGCGCCACCACGCGGCCGTCCTCCCCCCGGGGCAGGTCGCTGGACATGTCGGCATGGTCGGTCCAGCGCGACACCTCGGTGAGATAGGCGCGGATCTCGCTCACCGCGACCAGGTAGCCTCGCTTGATCCGGAAGCGCTCGAACCAGTCCTCGACGAAGCGCTGGGCCTGTTCGCCCACGCTGCCCGACTCGCCGCGGGCCACGGTCAGGTCGGACCATTCATCGATCAGGGCCAGCGACACCACGGCCATCAGCCCGGTGTTGAGCAGGCTCACCACCACCGCCTTGCCCTTGTAGATGCTGCGTTCGCCCGAGCGGATGTTCAGATCGCTGAGCACCTCGCTGACCTGCACGATGGAATACGGGTTGTAGACCTCCATCACCAGCGAACGTCGCTGCAGGCTGGTCAGGGTTCCGCGCGCGGCTTCGCCTTGGCTGTTGCGGAACGTGAGGACAGGATCGAAAGGGCGCTGGAAGTGCACGGGAGGGCTGAGTCCACGAGGGAGGGGCCGACCAGTGGGGCACCCTGGAATGAAAATCCTGAGCGCGAGTGTAGTCATGTGGCGTGATATGCGTCACGGCCAGTCGGCCGCGCGCAACACCTCGCCTGCGGCGCGAAGAAAAAAAGCCCGGCCGGATCGATCCGGCCGGGCCTCGCTGGCGGCCCGCGGCGCGGCGCGGCGCGCGGGCCAGGCCGCCTCACGCCAGCAGCGCGTTGACCCGCTTCACGTAGGCCGCGGGATCGTCGGGCAGGCCGCCTTCGGCCAGCAGGGCCTGGTCGAACAGGATGTGAGCGAGGTCGTCGAAGTGGGCGCTGCCTTCGAGTTTCTTCACCAGCGCGTGGTCGGCGTTCACTTCGAGAATGGGCTTGGCGTCGGGCGCGGGCTGTCCGGCCTGCTTGAGCAAGCGGGCGAGCTGGGTGCTCATGCCGTGGTCTTCCACCACCAGACAGGCGGGCGAATCCACCAGACGGGTGGTCACGCGCACGTCCTTGGCCTTGTCCTTCAGGCTCTCCTTGAGCCTCTCCAGCACCGGCTTGAAGGTCTCGGCCGCGGCTTCGGCCGCCTTCTTCTCTTCTTCGTCCTGCAACGTGCCCAGGTCCACCGAGCCCTTGGCCACGCTTTGCAGCGGCGTGCCGTCGAACTCGTGCAGGTGCGACAGCGCCCACTCGTCCACGCGGTCGGCCATCAGCAGCACCTCGATGCCCTTCTTCCTGAACACCTCCAGTTGCGGGCTGCTGCGCGCGGCGGCCAGGGTATCGGCGGTGATGTAGTAGATGGCGGCCTGGCCTTCCTTCATGCGCGCCTTGTAGTCGGCAAAGCCCACGCCCACCGTGTCGGAGGTGGTGCTGGCGAAGCGCAGCAGCTTCGCAAGCTTCTCGCGGTTGGCGAAGTCCTCGCCCAGGCCTTCCTTGAGCACGGCACCGAACTCGGCGTAGAAGGCCGTGTACTTGCCGGCGTCCTTGGCCTGCTCGGCCTTGTCCTGCTCGCTGACCACGTCGGTCACGCCGTCCTGGCCCTCGGCGGCCTCGGGCGCCTTGTCCTTCTTCGCCAAGTCTTCCAGCATGGCCAGCACGCGCCGCGTGTTGCCCTCGCGGATGGCCTTCACGTCGCGGCTTTCCTGCAGCAGCTCGCGGCTCACGTTCAGCGGCAGGTCGG
>CAZFOT010000135.1:3678-9826 GCA_964520365.1 uncultured Hydrogenophaga sp. | reverse complement strand
GTTGGGCATCACCAGCCTGTTCGTGACCCACGACCAGGTCGAGGCCATGACGCTGGCGCAGCGCATGATCGTGATGAACGCCGGCAACATGGAGCAGTTCGGCACGCCCGAGGAGGTCTACTCGCGTCCTGCCACCACCTTCGTCGCCAGCTTCATCGGTTCCCCCCCCATGAACCTGCTGAAGAACGCACCGGGCGGGCGCCCGGGCAGTCTGCTGGGCATCCGGCCGGAACACCTGGACATCGGCACCGGTGGCTGGGCGCTGCAGGTCGAGACCGTGGAGCTGCTTGGCGCCGAACGTCTGGTGCACGCCCGCCTGGGCGACGAGCCACTGATCATCCGGACCCACGAGGACCAGGGCGCACCCGAGGTGGGCAGCACCATCCATGCCCAGCCGCGGGAAGATCGGCTGCACTGGTTCGACGCGCAGACCGGCAAGCGGCAATGAATGCCGGCCAGGACAAGCGGCCGGCGCCCTGGCCCTATCCCCGCTGGATCGCGCACCGCGGCGCGGGGCGGCTCGCGCCCGAGAACACCCTGGCGGCCTTCCGGCTGGGTGCCGCGCATGGCTACCGCATGTTCGAGTGCGACGCCAAGCTAAGCGCCGACGGCGTGGTGTTCCTGATGCACGACGCCACCCTGGATCGCACCACCAACGGCCATGGCATCGGCGGTGAACGCGACTGGCGCCACCTCAGCCAGCTCGACGCCGGCGCCTGGCACTCGCGCGCCTGCGCGGGCGAGCCGCTGGCCACCCTGGAAGCGGCAGCCAGGTACTGCCTGGCCAACGCCTTTTTCCTGAACATCGAAATCAAGCCCACGCCGGGCCTGGAGCGGGAAACCGGCGTCGCGGTGGCCCAGGCGGCGGCCGGCTTGTGGGCGACCCCTGCGCCCACGGCCGCGCCACCGTTGCTGACCTCGTTCCAGCCCGAAGCCCTCCTGGGCGCCAGGGAAGGCGCGCCGGATCTGCCGCGCGGGCTGCTGCTCGACACCTTGTGGGACGGCTGGCTCGAAGCCGCCCTCGGGCTGGGCTGCGTGGCCGTCGTCTGCAACCATGCGCTGTGGGACCCCGCCACGATGGGGCGTGCCGCGCAAGCCGGGCTGCGCACCCTGGCCTACACCGTCAACGACGAGTGGGCGGCCGAGCGCCTGCTGGCCCTGGGCATCGACGGCGTGATCACCGACCGGGTCGACCTCTTCGCTCCCGGCCGCTGAGCCGGCGCTCAGCGCCCGCGCAACCACCACACGATGCTGCCCTGTATCAGCACCAGCGTGGCGTAGGTGGCGATCTTGCCGTCGCGTCCGAAGTAGGCCAGTCCCGCCAGCAGGACCGCGCAGCCCGCGAACGCCAGCAGGCCGAGCCCGATCCCCCCTTTGCGGCCGGAGCGCCACAGCCCCGCAGCCAGCCACAGCAGCCCGGCCGTCACCACGGCCGGGGCCAGCAGCCCCAGCAGATGCGCCAGCGCGCCGAGCACCGTCATGCGGAAGGGTGGATGCGTGACATAAGCGATCAATTTTATAATCGGCGAATGTCTGTCTGGGCGCTCGGCATCAACCACCACACGGCTCCGCTCGATCTGCGGGGCCGCTTTGCCTTCGCGCTCGACCAGATCCAGCCCACGCTGCATGGCTACCGGCAGAGCCTGGCCAGGCAGCCCGAAGCCACCCTGCTGTCCACGTGCAACCGCACCGAGCTGTACGGCGCAGGCGATCAGGCGGCCGTTGAACCCACCCTGGAATGGCTGGCCCAGACCGGCGGCGTGAGCACCCATGTGCTCAGGGACCACGCCTACGTGCTGCGCGAAGACCAGGCCGCGCGCCATGCCTTCCGCGTCGCCAGCGGCCTCGACAGCATGGTGCTGGGCGAACCCCAGATCCTGGGCCAGATGAAAGACGCGGTGCGCGCCGCCGACGACGCGGGCGCGCTGGGCACCACCTTGCACCAGCTCTTCCAGCGTTCCTTTGCGGTGGCCAAGCAGGTGCGCAGCTCCACCGAGATCGGCGCCCATTCCATCAGCATGACGGCCGCGGCCGTTCGCCTGGCCGGCCAGCTGTTCGAAGACCTGCGCGACATCAAGGTGCTGTTCGTCGGCGCGGGCGAAATGATCGAACTGGCCGCCACGCATTTCGCGGCCCGCAGCCCCAAGGGCATGGCCATCGCCAACCGCACGCTGGAACGCGGCGAGAAGCTGGCGGGCCGCTTTGGCGGCGAAGTCATGCGCCTGGCCGACTTGCCCGACCGCTTGCACGAATTCGACGCCGTCATCAGCTGCACCGCGAGCACGCTGCCCATCATCGGGCTGGGCGCTGTCGAGCGTGCGCTGAAGAAGCGCCGCCACCGTCCCCTGTTCATGGTCGATCTCGCGGTTCCTCGGGACATCGAGATCGAAGTCAAGGCACTGGCCGACGTCTACCTCTACACGGTGGACGATCTCGCGTCGGTGGTGCAGACCGGCAAGGACAACCGGCAGGCGGCCGTGGCGCAGGCAGAGGCCATCATCGACGCTGGCGTGCTCAGCTTCATGCACTGGCTGGAGCAGCGTGACCCGGCCCACGGGGTGGTGCCGCTGATCCAGCAGATTCACGCGCAAGCGGACGAATGGCGGGCCGCCGAACTGGCGCGCGCGCGCAAGCTGCTGGCCAGGGGCGAGCCGGTGGAAGCCGTGCTGGAAGCGCTCTCGCGCGGCCTGACCCAGAAAATGCTGCATGGGACGCTGGCCGAACTGCACGCCGGCAACAGCGAGACCCGCGCCGCCACGGCCCAGACGGTATCGCGCCTGTTCCTTCGCGACGAGCCGCGCAAGGCCGACCGCGGCACCCACTCCTAGACCCTCCAGGCGGCGCGGCGCCCCAGCCGGGGCCGGCGTGCTGCCGCATCCCCGCTGCCGCACACGCCTCCACCCATGAAGCCCTTTGTCCGTGACACCTTGCATCGCCAACGCTCGCGCCTGCACGAGCTCGATGCGCTGCTGTCCGCTCCCGACGTGGTCAACGACATGGAGCGTTTTCGTGCTCTGAGCCGCGAGCACGCCGACACCACCAGTCTGGTCGATATCTACAACCGCTATCTCCAGCGCGAAGCCGACCGGGCATCGGCCGAACAACTGCTGCGCGACCCCGACATGGCCGAACTGGCGGAAGAAGAAATCGCCGCCGCCAGTGCCGACATGGCCGCGCTCGACGCCGAACTGCAGCAACAGCTCCTGCCCAGGGATCCCGACGACGAGCGCAACGCGTTCCTGGAAATCCGCGCCGGCACCGGTGGCGACGAGTCCGCCCTGTTCGCGGGCGACCTGGCGCGCATGTACACGCGCTACGCCGAGTCCCTGGGCTGGCAGGTGGAAATCGTGAGCGAGTCACCCAGCGAACTCGGCGGCTACAAGGAAGTGGTGCTGCGCATCGCGGGGCACGGCGCCTACGGGCGCCTGCGCTTCGAGTCGGGCGGCCACCGCGTCCAGCGCGTGCCGGCCACGGAAACACAGGGTCGCATCCACACCAGCGCGGCCACCGTGGCCGTCATGCCCGAACCCGACGAAACCCAGGCCATCGCGCTCAACCCCAGCGAACTGCGGATCGACACCTACCGCGCCAGCGGCGCCGGCGGCCAGCACATCAACAAAACCGACTCGGCGGTCCGCATCACCCACCTGCCCACCGGCATCACCGCCGAATGCCAGGACGGCCGCTCCCAGCACAGCAACAAGGCCAAGGCGCTGCAGGTGCTGACCGCCCGGCTGCAGGAAAAGGACCGCGCCGAGCGCTCCGCCAGGGAGGCTGCGACCCGCAAGGGGTTGATCGGCAGCGGCGACCGCAGCGACCGCATCCGCACCTACAACTTTCCCCAGGGCCGGCTCACCGACCACCGCATCAACCTCACCGTCTACAAGCTGCTGCAGGTGATGGAAGGTGATCTCGGCGACGTGGTGCACGCGCTTCAGGTGGCCCGGGGCGCCGAGCTGCTGGCGGAGCTGGAACAGCGCAACACGCCGTGACGACACCCGACTCCCGCTTGCGCGATGCGCTGCAGCAGGCACGGCGCCAGGGACTGGACCGGCTCGATGCCCAGATGCTGCTGTTGTTCTGCCTGGGCCGCGACCCCAACGAACGCGCCTGGCTCGCCGCCCACGACGGCGACCCCCTGAGCGCCGGACAGGCGCAGCGGTTCCAGTCGCTGTGCCAGCGGCGCCGCCAGGGCGAGCCGGCGGCCTACCTCGTCGGCACCAAGGAATTCTTCGGCTTGCCTTTGACAGTGGACGCCCGCGTGCTGGTGCCCCGCCCCGACACCGAAACCCTGGTGCAGTGGGCGCTGGACACCATCGATGCAGCGGCATCCAGAGGCCTGGGCCCGGTGCGCGCGCTGGACCTGGGCACCGGCAGCGGCGCGATCGCCCTGGCCATCAAGTCGCAGCGGCCCCGCACGCAGATGTGGGCCACCGACGCCAGCAGGGATGCGCTGGACGTGGCGCAGGGCAACGCCGAAGCGCTGGGGCTGACGGTGTGTTTCCGCCTCGGCCACTGGCTGGCGGCCGTGCCCGGCGAGGCCTTCGACCTGATCGTCAGCAACCCGCCCTACATCGAAGAGGCAGACCCTCACCTGGCGGACCTGCGGCACGAACCGCTGTCGGCCCTGGTCTCGGGCGCCGACGGCCTGGCCGATCTGAAGCGGATCGCCGCCACCGCGCCCCAGGCGCTGCGCCCGGGCGGCTGGCTGCTGCTGGAGCACGGCCACGACCAGGCCGCGGCCGTGCGCGAGCTGCTGGTGCAGGCGGGATTCGTTGAGGTCGCCAGCCGCGCCGACCTCGCGGGCATTGACCGCTGCAGTGCAGGCCGGTGGCCGCAGCGGCGATAATCGGGGGCATTCCGGGTTGGCCCCACAACCTTTCTGATCAAGGACTTTCAGCCATGAGCGACGCACAGACCCAAATCGACCAGATCGTCAAATCGAACGACATCGTGCTCTTCATGAAGGGCAACGCCAGCTTCCCCATGTGCGGCTTCTCCGGCCGCGCCATCCAGATCCTCAAGGCCTGCGGCGTCGAGCCCCGAACCCTGAAGACCGTGAACGTGCTGGAAGACGACGGCATCCGCCAGGGTATCAAGACGTACAGCAACTGGCCCACCATCCCCCAGCTCTATGTGAAGGGCGAGTTCATCGGCGGCTCGGACATCATGATGGAAATGTACGAATCGGGCGAACTGCAGCAGGTCATCAGCGGGCAGGCCTGACCGGCCGAACAGTCTCCCGAGAAAGCCACCCCAGGGTGGCTTTTTTCGTTTCGCGATGCGGCTTTTTGCCGCCGGGCCGCCCCAAGGCAAAATTGCCCCTCAGGGGCAGCGACCCGCGCAGCGGCGGAGCGTGGAGGTGTTTTTTGTCACGGCCATGCCGCCTCAACCGGAAAGACGGTCTTTTCCCGGGCTTATCCGGCGTTGAGGTCTGGCACGTCCTGTGCTTGAATGAAAGCACCGCCGAACCCCAAGGAGAACCGCATGAGCTCACGCAGCCTGGTCGCTTCACCCCCCATGGGCCTGCCCATCGCACAGATGCGCAGCGTGTTCAGTGCCGACGAAGTCGAGCGCAAGCTGGCCCACCTACAGGCCAGCGGCAACGAGCGCGACTTCGATGCCTTGCGCAACACCTGGCAGCGCATGCTCGAGCGCGGCCCCCAGCGCTTTGCGGTCAAACCCTCCGGCGTGCCCGACATGGCGCCGCTGTACGACCTGCTGCCCAATTTCGTCGAGGTGCTCGACGACGTGAAGCGCCACGTGGCCCTGACGCAGGACAGCCATGACAGCCTCGAAGTCACCCCCATTCTGCTGCTGGGTCCGCCGGGCGTGGGAAAGACCCACTTCGCGCGCCAGATCGCCGACCTGCTGGGCACCAGCATGAGCCTCGTCCCCATGAGCTCGATGACCGCCGGCTGGCTTTTGTCGGGCTCCTCTTCGCAATGGAAAGGCGCCAAGCCCGGCAAGGTGTTCGAAGCGCTGGTGGACGGGCAATACGCCAACCCGGTGATCGTGGTGGACGAGATCGACAAGGCCAGTGCCGACGCGCAGTACGATCCGTTGGGCGCCCTCTACAGCCTGCTCGAACACGACACCGCGCAGAACTTCGTGGACGAATTCGCCGAAGTGCCCATCGACGCCAGCC
>CAZFOT010000135.1:0-3668 GCA_964520365.1 uncultured Hydrogenophaga sp. | reverse complement strand
TGGATCACCACCGCCAACAGCGAACGCGGCATCCCCGAGCCCATCCTCAACCGCATGAACGTGTTCGAGATCGCCCCGCCGTCGCCCGAGGCCGCGCGCAAGATCGCCGGACACCTGTACCGCAGCATCCGGTCCGAGCACGACTGGGGCCAGCGCTTCGACCCCGAGCCCGTGGACGACGTGCTGGACCAGCTCGCCACGCTGGCGCCACGCGAGATGCGCCGCGCCCTGGTCACCGCTTTCGGCAACGCGCGCCTGGACAACCGCTACAGCCTGGAGCCCGACGACCTGCCCAGGATCGGTGCGGGCAAGTCACGCATCGGATTCCTGCAGTAGGCGCCGTGCGGCCGGTGCGGATCGGCCACGCCGTCAGGCTTCGAGGTGGGTCCAGTTTTTGGCGGCGGCGTAGACCGCGTTCGGATACTCCGCCCGGCCGCGGCTGCCGTTGTAGCGGCCCAGCGCCATGAAGGTGTCGCCGCGCTCCCGGTCGAGGTAGTGGCGCAGGATCACGCAGCCGAAGCGCAGGTTGACGCGCATGTCGAACAGTTTGCTCACATCGCCATCGCCGATCAGCCGCGCCCAGAACGGCATGATCTGCATATAGCCCCGCGCGCCCACGCGCGAGATGGCGTACTTGCGGAACGCGCTCTCCACCTGGATCAGCCCCAGCACCAGGGTCGTGTCCAGCCCGGCGCGCCTGGACTCGTACCACACCGTCTGCAGGAACTCGACCCGGGTCTGGAAGTCGGGCTTGCGCCGCCGCAGGCGCTCGCTCGTCACCCCCAGCCAGCGCAGATAGGCCAGCCGCTTTTCCGTGTCGGCAAACACCGGCTCCGGCGGCGCGCTGCCGGCGATGGCCGCGCTCAGCGCCGCTCGCACCGAGTCGGCCAGCGGCTCTTCCAGTTGCCCACCCGCGAGCGCCGGCAACGGCCACCCGCCTCCCGCGAGAGCCCCGGCGGCACCCAGCAGCCAGCCTCGGCGCCGCATGGCGGCGCCGTCAGATGGCCAGGCGCCCCAGCGCATGCGCCACAGCCTCCGCCACCGGAACCCTGACGGCCTGGGCATCACGGCGGTGCTGGTACTCGACCATGCCCTCCTTCAGCCCGCGGTCCCCCACCGTCACCCGGTGCGGCACGCCGATCAGCTCCCAATCGGCGAACATCGCGCCCGGCCGCTCGCCCCGGTCGTCCAGGATGACGTCCGCGCCCGCGGCCAGCAGCCCCTGGTAGATGGCTTCGGCCGCAGCCTTGACCGCTTCACTGCGGTCAGCACCCACCGGGCAGACCACCACCGTGAAAGGCGCAATGGCGTCGGGCCAGATGATGCCGCGCTCGTCGTGATTCTGTTCAACCGCGGCGGCCGGCAAACGGGTGATGCCGATGCCATAGCAGCCCATCTCGAAATGCGCGGGCTTGCCGTCCTCCCCCAGGAAGGTGGCGGTCATGGCCTGGCTGTACTTGGTGCCCAGGTAGAACACGTGGCCGACCTCGATCCCGCGTTCGATGGCCAGCACGCCCTGGCCGTCCGGCGAGGCGTCGCCCTCCACCACGTTGCGGATGTCCGCCACCACGTCGGGCTCGGGCAGGTCGCGCCCCCAGTTCACGCCGGTCATGTGGAAGTCGGGCTCGTTGGCGCCACAGACCCAGTCGGCCATCACGGCCACCTCGCGGTCCACCACCAGCTTCACCGGCAGGCGGGTCTGCACCGGCCCCAGGTAGCCGGGCCGGCATCCGAAGTGGCTCTCGATCTCGGGCAGGGTGGCGAAGCGGAAACCCGCGTCCAGGCCGGGCACCTTGGACACCTTGACTTCGTTCATGTCGTGGTCGCCGCGCAGGAGCAGCAACCAGACATGCGAGCGCGCCACCTGGCCCGCATCGTCGAGCTCGTCGGTGGCCAGCACCAGCGACTTCACCGTCGTGGCCAATGGAATGCCCAGGAACTCGGCCACGTCGGCGCAGGTGCTCTTGCCCGGCGTGGGCGTCTTGGCCATGGGATTGGCAGCACGGGGGCGCGGGCCGGCGGGCGCCAGCGCTTCGGCCTTCTCCATGTTGGCCGCGTAGTCGCTGCCCGGGCAATACACGATCGCGTCCTCGCCGGTGGCCGCAATGACCTGGAACTCCTCGGACAGGTCACCGCCGATGGCGCCGCTGTCGGCAGCCACCGCACGGTAGCGAAGCCCGAAGCGATCGAAGATGCGGCGGTAGGCTGCGGCCATCACCTCATAGCTCCGCTTGGCGCCGGCTTCGTCGCGATCAAAGCTGTAGGCGTCCTTCATGATGAACTCTCGCCCACGCATCAACCCGAATCGCGGACGGCGCTCGTCACGGAACTTGGTCTGCACCTGATAGAAGTTTCTCGGCAGTTGCTTGTGGCTGCGCAACTCCTGCCGCGCAATGTCCGTCACCACCTCTTCGCTGGTGGGCTGCACGACGAAATCGCGGTCGTGCCGATCCTTGATGCGAAGCAGCTCCGGCCCCATCTTCTCGAAGCGGCCAGTCTCCTGCCACAGCTCGGCCGGCTGGACCACCGGCATGGTGAGCTCCACCGCGCCGGCACGGTTCATCTCCTCCCGAACGATCTTCTCGACCTTCTGGATCACCCGCAGCCCCATGGGCATGTAGCTGTAGATGCCGGCGCCCAGCTTCTTGATCATGCCGGCACGGGTCATCAACCGGTGGCTGACCACCTCGGCATCGGCAGGCGCTTCCTTGAGCGTGGAGATGAAGAACTGGGAGGCTTTCATGAATGGCGCGCGGACCGCAAAGGTCTCGGAAAGTGGAGTGGACTGGACAGGAAGAAAAGGAGAAAAGGGCAACGGCCGCACCCAGGGGAAGCGGGGCCCTTCGGTCGGTGTTTACCCGGCGTTGATCCCCTTGGAAGGGCCGAACGGTACGGAATTTGTCATGCGCGATGCATAATCCATACAGTTCAAAAATTTGGGGTTGATTATGCTTGACAGAGAAGGCTTCAGGCCCAATGTCGGCATCATTCTGCTCAACCAGAAAAACCAGGTGTTCTGGGGCAAGCGCATCCGCTCGCACTCATGGCAGTTTCCGCAGGGTGGCATCGACAGGGGCGAGACCCCCGAGCAGGCGATGTACCGCGAACTGCACGAGGAAGTGGGGTTGATGCCCGAGCATGTGAGCATCGTGGCCCGCACCAGGGACTGGTTGCGCTACGAAGTGCCGGACCGCTTCATTCGACGCGATGCGCGCGGTCACTACAAGGGACAGAAACAGATCTGGTACCTGCTGCGGTTGGTTGCGCACGACTGGAACCTCAATCTGCGCGCGACCAGCCATCCCGAGTTCGATGCCTGGCGCTGGCACGACTACTGGGTCCCGCTGGACGTCGTGGTGGAGTTCAAGCGCGGCGTCTACGAAATGGCGCTGACCGAGTTGGCGCGCTACCTGCCCAAGAACGATCACCGCAACCGCTACCTGCGCAGCGGCGCCCGGGAGCGCGCGTCCGGCGAACCCTCGCGGGACATGGCCACTGGCCTCGAGCTACCGCCCGGGGCCAGCTTCGATCCCGATCCGCAACAAGGCCATCACAACGCGGAACCCTCCTGACCGCACCGGAGCACGACCTGCAACGAGCGAGGCAGCGCCAAATCCAGGGGCACCGAGGGTCCGGCTCCGCCGGCCCAAGGGTGCCGTCCCCCCTCC
>CAZFOT010000134.1:2658-9926 GCA_964520365.1 uncultured Hydrogenophaga sp. | reverse complement strand
GCTGTAGAAATAGCTCGCCAGGCCGAACTCGGTGTCGTTCGCCGCGTCGATCGCTTCCTGTTCGGTGTGGAACCTGAACACCGGCGCGAACGGGCCGAAGGTTTCCTCGCGCGCGCAGAGCATGTCGGCGGTGGCGTCGGCCACCACGGTGGGCTCGAAGAACTGGCCTTGCAGGCGCTTGCCGCCGGCCACCACGCGCGCGCCCTTGGCCACCGCGTCGTCCACGTGGCGCTGCACCTTCACCAGCGCGGCTTCCTCGATCAGCGGACCCTGGTTCACGCCTTCGTCGAAGCCGTTGCCGACCTTGGCGGTCTTCACCCGGGCCGCGAATTTCTCGACGAAGCTGTCGTACACGCCGGCCTGCACGTAGATGCGGTTGGAGCACACGCAGGTCTGGCCCGCGTTGCGGTACTTGCTGGCGAAGGCGCCTTCGACCGCGCTGTCGATGTCGGCGTCGTCGAACACGATGAAGGGCGCGTTGCCGCCGAGTTCGAGCGACATCTTCTTGACCGTGGGCGCGCTCTGCGCCATGAGGATGCGGCCCACCTCGGTGGAGCCGGTGAAGCTGATGTGGCGCACCACGTCGCTGGCGCACAGCGCCTTGCCCACGGCGATGGACTGCTCGCTGTCGGCCGTGACCATGTTGAGCTCGGCCGGCTTGATGATCACCGGGCAGCCGGCGGCCAGTGCGGGCGCGACCTTGCGCGTGATCATGGCGAGCGGGAAGTTCCACGGCGTGATGGCCGCGCACACGCCGATGGGCTGCTTGAGCACGATCAGGCGGCGGTTGTTGTCGAAGGTCGGCAGGGTCTCGCCGTTGACGCGCTTGGCTTCCTCGGCGAACCACTCCACGAAGCTCGCGCCGTAGGCGACCTCGCCCTTGGCCTCGGGCAGGGGCTTGCCCTGCTCGGCGGTCATGATGCGGCCGAGGTCGTCCTGGTTCGCCATGAGCAGGTCGAACCATTTGCGCAGGATGGTGCTGCGCTCCTTGGCGGTCTTGCCTTTCCAGGCCGGCCAGGCGGCATTGGCGGCGGCGATCGCCGCTTCGGCATCGGCCGCGCCCAGGTTGGCCACGTCGGCCAGCTTGAGGCCGGTGGCGGGGTCGTACACGTCGAAGCGGCTGCTGCCCTGGACCCATTCGCCGTTGATCAGGGCGTCGGTCTTGAGCAGTGTCGGGTCCTTCAGCAGGGCCAGGGGGGAGGTCTTCATGTCCATGGTTGTCTCGCTCGGTTCGGGAAAAGAAAGAGGTTAGCGCCAATCGCAGGGGTGTGCCGTCACCGGTATTTCACACCGGGCAGCACGCAGAGCATTTCGAACAGCAGGTTGGCGCCCAGCAGCGCGGTGTTGCCGCTGGTGTCGTAGGCCGGGGAAACCTCGACCAGGTCGCAGCCCACGAGGTTCAGGCCGCGGCAGCCGCGCACGATCTCCAGCGCCTGCGGGACCGTGAGGCCGCCGATCTCGGGCGTGCCGGTGCCGCCGGCGTAGGCCGGGTCGATGCCGTCGATGTCGAAGCTCAGGTAGGTGGGCGTGTCCGGGCCGATCTTCTCGCGCACCTGCGCCATCAGGGGCGCGAGCGACTGCCACCAGACCTCGTGCGCCGGCACCACGGTGAAGCCCTGCTGGCGCGGCCAGTCGAAGTCCTCGGCCGAATAGCCGCTGCCGCGCAGGCCGATCTGCCACACCTTGTCGCCCTGCAGCAGGCCTTCTTCGACCGCGCGGCGAAACGGCGTGCCGTGGGCTATTGGCTCGCCGAACATGTCGGGGTTCACGTCGGCGTGCGCGTCGACGTGGACCAGCGCCACCGGGCCGTGCCTGGCCTTCATCGCGCGCAGGATGGGCAGGGCGATGGTGTGGTCGCCGCCGAGCGTGAGCGGGATGCAGCCGGCCGCGATGATGGGGCGGTAGTGCTGCTCGATGAGGTCCACCGATTTCAGCAGGTTGTAGGTGTTGATGGGCACGTCGCCCAAGTCGGCCACCTGCAGCGCGTCGAAGGGTGCCGCGCCGGTGGCCATGTTGTAGGGCCGGATCAGGCAGGATTCGGCGCGGATCTGGCGCGGGCCGAAGCGCGCGCCGGGCCGGTGGCTGGTGCCGGTGTCCAGCGGCACGCCGACGAAGCCGGCGTTCAGGCCCGCGGGGCCCGCCGCCATGGGCAGGCGCATCATGCTGGCCAGGCCGCCGAAGCGGGGCATGTCATTGCCGCCCAGCGGCTGGTTGAAGGTCGTCGGTTCGGTCATGTCGGTGTCACTTGCGCCGGCCGCGCAGCCATTCCAGCGTCAGCATCAGCGTGGTGGTGAACAGGATCAGCAGCGTGGCCACGGCGGCGATGGTGGGCGAGATGTTCTCGCGGATGCCGGTGAACATCTGGCGCGGCAGCGTGACCTGCTCGGGGCCGGCGAGGAACAGCGTGACCACCACCTCGTCGAACGAGGTGGCGAACGCGAACAGCGCGCCCGAGATCACGCCCGGCGCGATCACCGGCAGCGTGACGCGGAAGAAGGTCTCCAGCGGGCTCGCGCCCAGGCTCAGGCTGGCTTTCACCAGGTTCTGGTTGAAGCCCTGCAGCGTGGCCAGCACGGTGGTTACGACGAACGGCGCGCCCAGCGCGGCGTGCACGATCACCAGGCCGAGGTAGCTGTCGTTCAGCCCCCACTTGGCGAAGTACAGGTAGCTGCTGACGGCGACCACCACGATGGGCACCACCATGGGCGCGATGAGCAGGCTGGTGATGAAGCCCTTGCCGAAGAACCGGGTGTGCGCCAGCCCCATGGCCGCGAGCGTGCCGAGCACGGTGGCCAGCAGGGTGGCCAGGGGCGCGACGATGAAGCTGTTCTTCGCGGCGCGCGCCCACTCGCTGGAATGGAACATCTCGCGGTACCACTGCAGCGACCAGCCCTCGATCGGGTAGGCGAGGAACGAGGAATCGCTGAACGAGAGCGGAATGATCACCACCACCGGCAGCAGCAGGAAGACCAGCACGCCGATGCCGGTGCCGCGCAGGGCATACCAGCCGAGCTTGTCGAGCAGCTTGTAGTAGGCGGGAAAGACGGGCAGGAGTTTCATGATTCTTGGTTACCCGAGACTGAGTTCGGCCTTGGCGACCCGGCGGTACAGCGCGTAGAGGATCATCGTGGTCGTCAGCAGCACGCCGCCGAGCGCGCAGGCCATGCCCCAGTTGACCTCGACGTTGGTGTACTGCGCCACGTAGTAGCTGAGCATCTGGTCGCCCGGGCCGCCGAGCAGGGCGGGCGTCACGTAGTAGCCGATGCAGGTGATGAACACCAGCAGGCCGCCGGCGGCCACGCCAGGGTAGGTCTGCGGCAGGTACACCCGGAAGAAGCCCGACAGGGGCGTGCTGCCCAGCGAAATGGCGGCGCGCAGGTAGTTCGGCGGCACCGACTTCATGACGCTGTAGAGCGGCAGGATCATGAAGGGCAGCAGGATGTGGACCATGGCGATGATCACGCCCACGCGGTTGAAGAGCAGCGGCACGGGCGTATCGGTCGCTCCCAGCCACATGAGAAAGCGGTTGACCAGGCCGTTGTTCTGCAGCAGCACGATCCAGGCGGCGATGCGCACCAGCACCGAGGTCCAGAACGGCAGCAGCACCAGGATCAGCAGCACGTTGGCCTTGCGCTCGCTCAGCATGCTCAGCCAGTAGGCCAGCGGATAGCCCATCAGCAGGGCCATGGCGGTGACGATGGCGCTGATCTGGAAGGTGCGCGCCAGGATGCTGCTGAAGGCGGCCTCGTCCGCGCCCACGCGCTCGATGCCGCCCTGTGCGTTGCGCCGGAGGTCGAGCGAGGCCAGCAGGTAGTCGGGTGTCCAGCGCGAGCTGTTCTGGGCGATGGCCTGCCAGTAGGGCAGTTCTTCCCAGCGCGCGTCGTGTTCCAGCAGCTTGGCGCGCGCTTCGTCCGCGCTCAGGTTCTCGCCCAGCGGCAGCGCACGGTAGGTGCCCATGACCAGCGACCGGGCGCCGCTCACCTCGCTGTTGAGGCGGCGGGCCAGCACGCCGGCCTGGGCGGTTTCCTCGATGGCGGAAAGATCGGCCAGCAGCGCGGCATAGGCCGCGCTGGGCGGCGGGCTGTCGCGGTCCCACCGGGCCAGCGATTGCCCGGTGCGGGGCAGGGCGTCGGCCACTTCCGGGTTTTCGACCGCCCGCACCAGCAGGGAAGCCAGCGGAACCAGGAAAAACACCACCAGGAACGCGAGCAGGGGCAGCGTCAGCGCCACGGCGCGCAGCTTCCTGCGCCGCTCGGCACGGCGCAACTGCGCCGCAAGGCCGCCGCCGGCCACCCGGGCTTCGCCGGCGCCCGCGTACAGTGGGATGTCGGTGGTTCCGCTGGCGCTCATCACTGGGCCGCCCAGGCGGAGAAGCGCTTCTCCAGGGCCTCGCCCTGGTCGGCCCAGAAGCTGATGTTGAACTGCAGCGCGTCCTTGCTGTTGGCCTCGGAGGTGGGCAACTGGTCGAGCACCTTGGCGTCGAGCATGGCCAGGGCCTTGTTGTTGGTCGGGCCGTAGCTGATGTTCCTGGCGTATTCGGCCTGCGCCTCGGGCGTGCTGGCCAGGGCGATGAATTTCAGCGCGGCGTCCTTGTTGGGGGTGCCCTTGGGCATGACCCAGTAGTCCAGGTCGTAGATGCCGCCGGTCCAGGTGATCTTGAGGTTCTTGCCCTCGCGCTGCGCGGCGTCGATGCGCCCGTTGTAGGCGGTGGTCATGGTCACGTCGCCCGCCACCAGGAACTGCGGCGGCTGCGCGCCGGCTTCCCACCACTGGATGTGGGGCTTGAGTTCGGTCAGCTTCTTGAACGCGCGGTCGGCGCCTTCCCTGGTGGCCAGCACCTTGTAGACGTCGGCGGTCTTGACGCCGTCGGCCATCAGTGCGAATTCCAGGTTGTAGCGGGCGCCCTTGCGCATGCCGCGCTTGCCGGGGAATTTCTGCACGTCCCAGAAATCGGCCCAGGTGGTGGGCGCGGTCTTGAGCTTGTCGCCATCGAAGGCCATCACGGTGGACCAGACGAAGGTGCCCACGCCGCATTCGTGCACGGCGGCCTTCTGGAAGTCGGCCTTGTTGCCGATCCTGGACCAGTCGAGCTTCTCGAACAGGCCTTCGTCGCAGCCGCGGCTCAGGTCCGGGCTTTCCACTTCGACCACGTCCCAGGTGACCCGCCTGGTCTCGACCATGGCCTTGATCCGGGCTTGTTCGCCGTTGTATTCCACGGCGGTGATCTTGCCGCCGCCGGCTTTTTCATACGCCTCGAAGTAGGCTTTCTTCTGGGCGGCGCCGTTGGCGCCACCGAAGTTGACGACAGTGAGCTGGCTCTGGGCCATGGCCGGCAGAATGGCCATCGCAGCCACGGCCAGCAGAAAGGGTTTCAGTTTCATGGGACAGGACTCCTGGGGGGGTTGAGGGACGGGGGAAAAAAGAAACCGGACCGGTTCAGCGGTAAATGCGCAGGTGCTCGGGCGGGATGTGCAGGCCGATCGGCTGGCCCGTGCCCATCTGGCCCAGGTGCGCCAGCGGCACCTTGACGCTGATCTCGGGCTGGTCGGTGACCTGGCAGCGCAGGCGCAGGTGGTCGCCGAAGTAGATGACGTCGCCGATGGCGGCGGCCAGCCGGTTGCCGTCGGGGCCGGCGCCGTTCACCACCGCGATGCGCTCGGGCCGGACGCTGCACTGCACGGCGTCGCCCGCGCGCGCCTGGTTGACGTTGATGCCCGTCAGGCGCGTGCCGTCGGCCAGTGCCACTTCGCAGTGCTCGCCCGTGGCCTGCACCACCTGGGCGTCGAGCACCGAGTTGTCGCCGACGAAGCTGGCGACGAAGCGGTTGCTCGGCGTCTCGTAGAGCCGGTCCACCTGGTCGATCTGCTGGATCACGCCCTCGTTGAACACCGCCACGCGGTCGGACATGGTCAGCGCTTCCGACTGGTCGTGCGTGACGTACACGAAGGTCACGCCCAGGCGGCGGTGTAGCGCCTTGAGCTCGATCTGCATGTGCTCGCGCAACTGCTTGTCGAGCGCGCCCAGCGGCTCGTCCATCAGCACCAGCTGCGGGTCGAACACGAGCGCGCGGGCCAGCGCCACGCGCTGCTGCTGCCCGCCCGAGAGCTGCGAAGGGTAGCGAGCACCCATGTGGCCCATCTGCACCATGTCGAGCGCGCGGGCGACCTTGGCCTCTCGCTCGACCTTGCCGAGCTTGCGCACGGTCAGCGGGTAGGCGATGTTGTCGGCCACCGTCATGTGCGGGAACAGCGCGTAGTTCTGGAACACCATGCCGAAGTTGCGCTTGTGCGGCGGCGTGCGGGTGATGGGCACGCCGTCCAGGCTGATCTCGCCCGAGGTCGGCGACTCGAAGCCCGCGAGCATCATCAGCGTGGTGGTCTTGCCCGAGCCCGAGGGTCCGAGCAGCGAGAGGAACTCGCCCTTCTGGATCTCCAGGTTGAGATCGCGCACCACCAGGGTGTGGCCGTCGTAGGTCTTCTGCACACCGGTGAAGGTGACGAGTGCGTTGGGGGTGGTCATGGGGAGGATCGGGCCTGGGTCGGAAGCCGGTGGCGTTTCAGTCGGGTCTGTCCATGCAACCATCGTGCCGGAGCGTCCGCCGTCGAACACCCCGGGGAACGGCCATCATGGATGGCACTGTGTCACTTTCGGATGCGGCGCGCAAACCCCGCGCCGCCATCCGCTGGCGCGGGGCGGGCCGCGATCATGCGCCCCGCAGCGCGTCGAGCGAGGCCGCGATGATGGCCAGGCCTTCATCGAGCACGGCGTCGCTGGCGGTCAGGGGCACCAGGATGCGCACCACGTTGCCATGGGTGCCGCAGGTCAGGATGACCAGGCCGCGCTTCGTGGCCTCGGCGGCGAGCGCCTTGGTCAGTTCGGCGTCGGGCTGCTGCGGATCGCCGTCGCGGCAGAGCTCCATGGCGACCATCGCGCCCAGGCCGCGCACCTCGGCGATGCAACCGTGTTTCCGCGCCAGGGCCTGCAGGCTGGAGGTGATGCGCGCGCCGACATTGCGCGCGCGCTGCAGCAGGTCGTGTTTTTCGAACTCGTCGAGCACGGCCAGGGCCGCGGCGCAGGCCAGCGGGCTGCCGGCGTAGGTGCCGCCCAGGCCGCCGGCGGCGGGCGCGTCCATCACCTCGGCGCGGCCGGTCACGGCCGAGATCGGGAAGCCGCCGGCCATGGACTTGGCCATCGTGATCAGGTCGGGCGCCACGCCCGTTTGCTCCACCGCGAGCCAGGTGCCGGTGCGGCCGGCGCCGGTCTGCACC
>CAZFOT010000134.1:0-2648 GCA_964520365.1 uncultured Hydrogenophaga sp. | reverse complement strand
CGCACAGGGCGCGCAGGCGTTGCCACAGTTCCTGCGGCGCGACGTTGAAGCCGCCTTCGCCCTGCACCGGCTCCAGGATGATGGCCGCCACTCGGCTGGATTCGATGTCGTTCTTGAAGATCTGCTCGATCGAGGCCATGGCGTCGTCCACGCTCACGCCGTGCAGCGCGTTCGGGAAGCGGGCGTGGAAGACCTCTCCCGGGAAAGGGCCGAAGCCGGTCTTGTACGGGGCCACCTTGCCGGTCAGGCCCAGCGTCATCAGCGTGCGGCCGTGGTAGCCGCCGGCGAAGGCGATCACGCCCGGGCGGCCGGTGTGGGCGCGCGCGATCTTGACCGCGTTCTCCACCGCTTCGGCACCCGTAGTGAGGAACAGGGTCTTCTTGGCGAAGTCGCCCGGCGCCTTGGCATTCAGGCGCTCGGCCAGCTCCACGTAGGGTTCGTAGGCCAGCACCTGGAAGCAGGTGTGGGTGTACTGGTCGAGCTGGGCCTTGACGGCCTCGATCACGGCCGGGTTGCGGTGGCCGGTGTTGAGCACGGCGATGCCGCCGGCGAAGTCGATGTAGCGGCGGCCCTCCACGTCCCAGATTTCGGCGTTTTCGCCTTTGGCGATGAAGATCGGGTGGCTGTGGCCCACGCCGCGCGGGATGGCGGCCTGGCGGCGTGCCATGAGCAGGGCGTTGGTGGCTTGGGGTTCGCGTTGCATGCAGAGGGCTCCGGTCGGGAAGAAATTTCAGGCTGGCGCGGACTGTAGGGCGCATGGGCCACGGCTAACATATACAGACAGTGCCCGCACGGCGATGCACTGTGCAGGCCCGCGGCCCTGTACACACTTACCCTGATCGGCTCCTCGATGTTCACCCTCAATCCCAGAAGCGCCAGCCCGCTCGTGGTGCAGATCGTCGAGGGCTTTCGCGACCTGATTCACAGCGGCAACCTGCGCCCCGGCGCCAAGGCCCCTTCCATCCGCCAGTTCGCCCATGCGCACGGCGTGAGCGTGTACACCGTGGTGGACGCCTACGACCGGCTGGTGGCGCTGGGCTATTTCGCCTCGCGCCCGCACTCGGGGTTCTTCGTGCGCAAGCGTGAAGGCGTGGCGCCGCAGGCGCCCGGCACGCCGCCGTCGGAGGGCGCCAACTACAACTTCGACTCCATGTGGTACCTGCGCCGCGTGTTCGAGGCGCGGGCGCTGCGCATGAAGCCCGGGTGCGGCTGGCTGCCGGGCGACTGGCTGTTCGGGGAAGGCCTGCGCCGCAGCCTGCGCACGCTGGCCGGGGAGAACGTCGATCTGGGCGGTTATGGCGAACCCAAGGGCTTCGCACCGCTGCGCCAGCTGGTGCGCGACCTGCTGGCCGAGCAGGAGATCGCCGTCGGCGCCGACCAGGTGCTGCTGACCCAGGGCTCCAGCCAGGCCATGGACCTGGTGGCGCGCCGCCTGGTGCGCCCGGGCGACGCGGTGCTGGTGGACGACCCGGGTTATCCCAACTTGTTGTTTTCCCTGCGCTTTCTCGGCGCCCGGCTGATCGGCGTGCCGCGCACGCCCAATGGCTATGACCTGGCCGCGCTCGAGGCGCTGGTGGTCGAGCACGGTCCGAAGGTGTTCTTCACCCAGCCGCGGCTGCAGAGTCCGACCGGTTCGGTGGCCCACCTGGCGCACCTGCACCGCGTGGTGCAGCTCGCCGAGCAGCACCAGTTCACGGTGGTGGAAAACGACATCTACGCCGACCTCGACCCCGAACCCCGGCCGTCGCTGGCCAGCCTGGACCAGTTGCAGCGGGTGGTCTACATCAGCAGCTTTTCCAAGACCATCTCGCCCAACATCCGGGTCGGCTTCATGGCCGCGCCGCCCGACCTGCTGGAGGACCTGGCCCAGCTCAAGATGATCTCGGGCCTGACCTCGTCCGAGTTCAGCGAGCGCCTGGCCTATGGCGCGCTGGTGGACGGGCGCTGGCGCAAGCACCTGCGCGGCCTGCGCGAGCGCCTGGCGCAGGCGCACCAGCGCGTGGCCCAGCAACTGGAGGCCCTGGGCTTCGAGCTGTTCTGCGAACCCAAGGCCGGCATGTTCCTCTGGGCCCGCCATCCGGACATTTCCAATGCCACCGAACTGGCCTACAAGGCGGCCGAGCAGGACATCCTGCTCGGACCCGGCCACCTGTTCATGCCCGATCTGCAGCCCAGCCCCTGGCTGCGCTTCAACGTGGCTTTCACCGAGGCGCCGCAGGTGCTGGACTTCCTCAAGAGCCAGCGGCAGGCCGGCTGAAGGCCGGTTTTCCGGGCCCGTTCCGGTGCGGCGGGCACAGGTCCCGCCAGTTTGCGAAAATAGCGGGTTTGGTGCCGCAGGGCGCCCCATCGACACCGATCGACAGAACCTCACAAGGCCAACATGACCCGCCCCGCCTCCGTTGCCGACATCCGCAAGACCTTCCTGGACTTCTTCGCCTCCAAGGGCCACGCCGTGGTGGCGTCCAGCCCGCTCGTTCCCGGCAACGATCCCACGCTCATGTTCACCAACTCGGGCATGGTCCAGTTCAAGGACGTGTTCCTGGGCACGGACAAGCGCTCCTACGTGCGCGCGGCCTCGGTGCAGGCCTGCCTGCGCGCCGGCGGCAAGCACAACGACCTGGAGAACGTGGGCTACACCGCACGCCACC
>CAZFOT010000133.1:0-9929 GCA_964520365.1 uncultured Hydrogenophaga sp. | reverse complement strand
AACGACCCCAACCTGCAGAACATCCCCATCCGCACCCCCGAAGGCCGGCGCGTGCGCGAAGCCTTCGTGGCGCCGGCCGGCAGCGTGATCGCCAGTGCCGACTACTCGCAGATCGAGCTGCGCATCATGGCCCACATCAGCGAAGACGCGGCCCTGCTGCGCGCTTTCCACGACGGCCTGGACGTGCACCGCGCCACCGCCGCCGAGGTGTTCGGCGTGGAGGCCGCGCAGGTCAGCAGCGAGCAACGCCGCTACGCCAAGGTCATCAACTTCGGCCTCATCTACGGCATGAGCGCCTTCGGCCTGGCCAGGGCGCTGGGCATCGACAACACCGCGGCCAAGAACTACATCACGCGCTACTTCGAGCGCTTCGAGGGCGTGAAGCGCTACATGGACGAGACGCGCCAGAGCGCCAAGGCCAGGGGCTACGTGGAGACCGTGTTCGGCCGCCGCCTGTACCTGCCCGAGATCAACAGCCCAAACGGCCCCAGGCGCAGCGGCGCCGAACGCGCCGCCATCAACGCGCCCATGCAGGGCACGGCAGCCGACCTCATCAAGCTCAGCATGGTGGCGGTGCAGCAGGCGCTGGACGGGCAGGGCAAGGCCACGAAGATGATCATGCAGGTGCACGACGAACTGGTGTTCGAAGTGCCCGAGGATGAGGTGGACTGGCTCAAGGCGGAGATTCCCCGCATCATGGCCGGCGTGGCCGAGCTCAAGGTGCCGCTGCTGGCGGAGGTGGGGGTGGGGGTGAACTGGGAGAAGGCACACTGAAAGGGTTGCCTTGGATGAGTCGGAGGGTCGGTATCTGGAGCCAGCGAACTTTGCCGTTACCCGATAGTCACAGACGGTTTCACCCACCACAGGAGACCCCCATGCTCAACGACGACCTGACCCAGGACCTCGGTGCCTTGTTGCCCGGCCGATCCAGCAACTGCGGCACCACCCGCCGCACCGCCCTCAAGGCCGCGCTGGGCGTGGGCTACGCGGCTTCGGCCTTGCCCCTGATGGCGCAGACCGCGATCAAGACTCCGGCCGACGGCCTGACGGTGGGCGAGGTGACGATCGACGTGAACGGCTATTCGATGCCCGCCTACCGCGCCGCGCCGGCTGGCAAGACCGGCTTGCCGGTGGTGCTGGTGCTCTCCGAAATCTTCGGCGTGCACGAATACATCGCCGATACCGCGCGGCGCTTCGCCAAGGCTGGCTATTTGGCCATTGCGCCCGAGCTGTTCGTGCGCCAGGGCGATGCCCAGAGCTATGGCGAGATGGCGAAGCTGATCGCCGAGGTGATCTCCAAGGTGCCGGATGCCCAGGTGCTGGCCGATCTGGATGCCACCGTGAAATGGGCGGGCGCCAACGGCGGCGACGTGAGCAAGCTCGGCGTCACGGGTTTTTGCTGGGGTGGACGCCAGGTCTGGCTGTACGCCGCGCACAATCCAGCGGTGAAGGCGGGCGTGGCCTGGTATGGCCGGCTGGTGGGCGAGAGCACCGGGCTCTCGCCCAGGCACCCGGTGGACGTGGCCGCTGGACTGCATGGCCCGGTGCTGGGCCTGTACGGCGCGGCCGACACGGGCATTCCCCTTGACACGGTTGATAAGATGAAGGAAGCCTTGGCGGCCGGCAATGCGGCGGCCAAGGCGTCGACTTTCGTGGTCTACCCGGACGCGCCGCACGCCTTCCATGCCGATTACCGGCCGAGCTTCCGCCAGGAACCGGCCGAGGACGGCTGGAAGCGGGCCTTGGCCTGGTTCAAGCAACACGGTGTTGCCTGAGCCGCGGTCGCCAGGGATAGAGCAGGGTCGCTGAAAGGCGGCCCTTTTTTTATGAACTGAACGACATGACTTTGCTCGCCATCCTGATCGGGACCATCGCCGCCGGCGTCGGCAGCGTGTGGCTGGCCGCCCTGCTGGGTTTCTCCGTGCTGGCCCGGTACACCCAGCACATGCTCAGCCTGGCCGCCGGCGCGCTGATGGCCACTGCCTTCATGCACCTGCTGCCCGAGGCGTTCGAGAGCGAGGCCGGCGCGCACGAGCTGTTCGCGCTGCTGCTGGCGGGCCTGGTGTTCTTCTTCCTGCTGGACAAGGCCGAACTCTGGCACCACGGTCATGAGCACCATCAGGGTCCCGGGCATGACCATGCCTCACATCAGCATCAGCACCATCACGATCACCACCACCACGGCGCCGATGCGCGTCCGGGCGGCTGGGCGGTGCTGGCGGGCGACAGCGTGCACGCGTTCGGCGACGGCATCCTGATCGCTTCGGCTTTCATGGCCGACATGCGGCTGGGCGTGGTGGCCGCGGTGGCGGTGCTGGCGCACGAGGTGCCGCACCACATCGGCGATCTGGTGGTGCTGCGCCAGACTTCCGGCACCTCGCGCGCGGCCCTGGTGAAAGTGTCGATGGCGGGCACGGTCACCACCCTGGGAGGGCTGGTGGGCTACTTCCTGCTCAACCGGCTGGAGGCGTACCTGCCGTATTTCCTGGTCGCCGCGTCCAGCAGCTTCGTGTACGTGGCGCTGGCCGACCTGATTCCGCAGTTGCAGAAGCGGTTGGGCTTGCGCGAGACCGCCGCTCAGGTGGCCTGGTTGCTGGCCGGCATCTGCATGGTCACGTTGGTGAGCGGGTTGGCGCACGGCCATTGAGACGGTTTCGCCCGGCTCAAGCCGTGGTGCCGCTGCCGAAGGTGAAGCTGAAGCGGGCCCCTTCGCCGGGCGCCGCGCTGCCCTTGATGTGCCCGCCATGGCGCTCGATGATGCGGCGCACCGTGGCCAGGCCGATGCCCGAGCCCTCGAACTCGGTGACCGCGTGCAGACGGGTGAAGGGCTTGAAGAGCCGGTCTGAGCGGGCCATGTCGAAGCCCGCGCCGTTGTCCAGGATGTAGAAGCGGGGCGCGGCACCGTCGCCGCCGGCCGTCGGCTCCTGGCCCAGCTCGATCACCGCTGGCGCGCGCTGGCGCGAATACTTCCAGGCGTTGCCCAGCAGGTTCTCCAGCACGATGTGCGCCATGCGCGCATCGCAGTTGGCCATCAGCCCGGGGGCAATGAGCACCTGCACGTCGCGCGCGGGATCGGTGTGGCGCAGGTGCCGGATCACGTCGCTGGCCAGTTCGGAGAGGTTGACGTCCATGCGCTGGAGTTCGCCCTGGCTGACCCGGGCCAGGGCCAGCAGATCCGTGATCAGGCTGTTCATGCGGGCAATGGCGCCTTGCACGCGCGCGATCAGGTCTTCGTCCTCCGGGCTCAGCCGGCTGGCCAGTTGCTCGCGCAGCAGGTGGGTGAAGCCGTCCATCGAGCGCAGCGGCGACTTCAGGTCGTGCGAGACCGAGTAGGAAAAGCTCTCCAGCTCGCGGTTGAGGTATTCCAGCTGCTGGGTGCGGGCGGCCACGCGCTGCTCCAGCGTGGCCTGCAGCCGCCGGATTTCGCGGTCGCGGCGCAGGCGCGCCAGTTCGGCGTTGCAGCGGCTGGCGAAGATGGTCAGCAGGGCGCGCACGTCCGGCGCCAGTTCGCGCTGTTCGCGCCACACCACGGCGATCAGGCCCATGGCCGATCCGTCCGGGTCGCGCAAGGCCACACCGGCAAGGGTCTGCAAGCCGTTGAGATGGGGCGTGGGCACGCGCAGCACCATCTGGCTCGGAGGGCCGTCGATGATGACCAGGTCGTCCTGCGTCAGGATGCTGGCCAGGGCGGTGTGCGACAGCGGCAGGGAGCGGTTGGGCTGAATCTCGTTGTCCTGCATCAGCGACAGCGTGTCCAGGTGGCCGGGGCGTCCGACTTCGCCGATGAGCACGCCGTCGGCGCCGATGCCCTGCGCCAGGTGTTCGGCCAGCGAGAGGAAGAATGCCTCGCCGGTTTTCGACGAAACGCCCCTGGCAACGTTCATCAGCATGGCTTCGCGCCGCTTCTGCTCGGTCACGTTGACGCTGTAGACGAGTTCGCAGGCTTCGGCGTCGAGGTCGATGTACCGCGACCAGAGCTGCACATCGACGGCATCGCCCCATTTGTCGCGCAGGCGCGTGACGAAACCCCGCAGTTCGCCTTGCTGGTCGAGTTGCCGCGCGTAGGCCTGTTGCTCGGCGTCGGTCATCCACAGGTCGAGCTCGCGCGAGGTGTGGCCCAGCAGTTCGTCGCTTCGATAGCCCAGCACCTGTTCGTTGGCCGCGTTGGCCTCCAGGAAGCGGCCGTCGCTCAGACGCCGTATCACCGTGCCCAGCGGGCTGAATCCGAAGGCGCTGGAGAAACGCTCGCGCGAGTTCTCCAGCGCCTCGCGGGATGTCACCTCGGCGCTCACGTCGAGCACCATCACGATGATCAGGCGCTCGAAGCCTTCGGTCAGCAGCTCGGCGGAGACCGCGACTTCGACCGTGCTGCCATCCTTTCGGATGCCGCGCACGCGCATTCCTTGAACGAAGCCCTTTTCCTTGAGCTCGGCCCGGAAGGCGCGGGACTGGCCGGGGTCGGCCCACAGTGGCGGAGGCTGGTGGCCGAGCATCTCATCGCGCGCATAGCCCGTGAGCGTCAGAAAGGCTTCGTTGGCATCGACCACGGTCTGGGTTTCCACCGACTGCACCATGCAGGCCGCAGGGTTGTTGCGGAACAGGCTCTTGAAGCGGTTTTCGCTGGCGCGCAGCTCGTCCTTCGCGGCCTGGATCTTGAGCAGGCTCTTGGCCTGGCTGTGGTAGGCCTCCAGCAACTGGTGGCGTCCGTGAAACAGGCTGACCAGCACCGCGGTCACCACGCCGGCCTGGATCACCCAGACCACCCAGCCGACCGGAAGCAGGTGAACGGTGAGCACCGCCTGCTGCTCCAGCCAGTTGAACACGCCCAGCACCACGACGCAGTAGAGCCCCACGGCGGCCATGCTGAACCTGGGCAGGAAGGTGCCGGCGATGATCACGGCCGCGATCATCGCCAGCACCGCCGCGCTGCGCACCGTGCCCTCGTGGTAGAGCGCCAGGGTGGCCGCGGCGAGCAAGGCGCAGATCAGCCAGTGCGCGACCAGCCGGGTGCGCCCGCGCTGGAAGGGCAGCCACAACGTCCACACGAAAGTCCACAGCGCGGCGACCACGCCGGTCAGCGGTGTGATCCCGCTGCGCAGGTACAGCGCCACGGCGATCACGGGAATGAAGTAGCTGAAGGTCAGCAGCAGCGAGCGCACGGCGCGGCGCTGGTGCTGCTCGATGATGTCGGGCTGGTTGCTTCCCAGTGGATCGTCGGATATGGGGTTGTGGTCCATGGTGTTGCGCCTCCTCAGGGCTCGGCGCCGGTGTCGGCGGGCGTCCCGGTGGGCGGCAGGACTGGCTCCAGGTGGAAGATGAAGGTGGCGCCCTGGCCGGGTGCCGCGCGGCCGCGAATGGTGCCGCCATGGCGCTCGACGACGCGGCGCACCGTGGCCAGCCCGATGCCTGTGCCCTCGAACACGCTGGAGTGGTGCAGCCGCTGGAAGGGCTTGAACAGGTTGTCGGCGTGGGCCATGTCGAATCCGACGCCGTTGTCCCGGATGAACAGCATGGGCGGCTGCCCGGGCTGCTCGCGGTTGGTGCCGAATTCGATCAGTGGCTGCGGCTGGTTGCGCGTGTATTTCAGCGCGTTGCCCAACAGGTTCTCCAGCGCGATGCGCGCGAGCCGGGCGTCGCACCGGGCCATCAGGCCTTTCTCCACGCGCCGCGCCACTTGTCGCCCGGGCTGCCTGGCCAGTTCGGCATTCAGGATGTCGTTGACCATCTGGCTGAGGTCGACCGCCTGCAGCGTCAGCGGCCCCTGGCTCACTCGCGCCAGGGCCAGCATGTCGGCGATCAGGTCGCTCATGCGGCGGGTGGCGGCGAGCACCCGGTCGAACAAGGCGCTTTCCTGCGGGCTGATGCGCCCGGCGAGCTGTTCGCCCAGGAGTTGCGTGAAGCCGTCGATCGAGCGCAGCGGCGACTTCAGGTCGTGGGACACCGAGTAGGCGAACGCGTCGAGCTCGTTGTTGAGCTTGCGCAGATCGGCGGTGCGCTCGCGCACGCGATGCTCCAGCGTCTCGTTCAGGCGCCGGATCTCGCGGTCGCGCCGCAGGCGCAGCAGCTCGGCGTTGGCGCGGCTGGAGAAGATCGACATCAGGGCCCGCAGTTCCGGCGTGAGGACGATGGGATGCTTCCACAGTGCCGAGAGAACCCCGATGGGGGTCGCTCCGTCCCCGTCGTGCAGCGACTGGCCCACGTACGCCTCGTACCCTCCGTCTCCCAGGGCCGCATCGTTGGGGAAGCGCTGGGCCAGTTGTTCGGCGTGGACGCACAGCCCGGCATCGCCCAGGGTCTGCCCGCAAGGCGTGTCCTGCATGGGGTAGCTGAAGTCCCGGCCGTGCGCGCCGTCCTTCCAGACCGAAAGCGTTCTGATGCGATCGTCCTCGTGCAACTCGCCCATGATCACCATGTCCGCTTCGAGCGACTGGGCCATGTGCCGGGTGAGGGCGGGGAAGAAATCGACGCCGGTCTTGACCGACACGCCCCTGGCCACGTCCAGCAGCAGCGCTTCCCGGCGTTTCTCGGCGCTGACGTCGACCGAGCACGCCAGAACGCAGCGCTCTCCGTCGATCTCGATCAGCTCCGCCCACAGCCGCGCATCGACCAGGGAGCCGTCCTTGTGGCGCATGCGGGTGTCGTAGTTGTGAATGCGGCCATTGCGCAGCAGCTTGGTGACGAAGGCATCGCGGTCGGCCTTGGTGAGCCAGACACCCGCCTGCAGCGTGGTCTTGCCAGCCAGGCTGCGGGGCGACACGCCCTGCACGCGGTCGGCGGCCTCGTTGACCTCGACGAACGCGCCGTCGGACAGGCGCGTGATGGTCATGTTCAGCGGGCTGAAGTTGAAGGCCTTGGCGAAGCGCTCCTCCGAGCGTCGCAGTTCCTCCAGCGCCCGCGCGTGCTCGCTGATGTCGTTGATCGTGGTGATGATGAGCTTGTCCTGCCTGTCATTGCCCATCTCGCTGGAGATGTGGACCTCGAAGGTGCTGCCGTCCGCGTGTCTCGCGGTGCATTGGTGGAGCTCGATGTGGCGGGCCTCGAACAGGCGGCTGGCGTAGCTCGCGCGCTGGTCGGGGTAGGCCCACAGGAATTCGTCGGATCGGCCGAGCACCGCCTCGCGGGTGTGACCGTAGCAGCGCTCGAAGGCCGGGTTCACGTCCACGATGGCGCCGGTGCGGGCCGACTGCGCGACCATGGGGATCGGGCTCGTGCGGAAGATGCGGGCGAAGTGGTCCCGGTTGCGGTCGAGTTGCCTTTCCACCTGTTGCCGGCGCTGGAGTTCCTTGGCCAGCCGTGCCGTCGCTCGCTCGGTCCGGTTGCGGCCGTGGTACACGATCAGGGCCACCACGAGCAGGGTGAGCACCTGGGGCATCCAGCTTTTGAGCCCGACGCCGAAGTCGGCGGTTCGCAGATAGCCATGGGCCTCGGCGGCCGTGAGCAGGCCCAGTGCCACCACGCTGAACGCCACCGAGGCGATCAGCGCGCGCCGCCCCAGAAAGACGCCCGCACCCACCACCGCGGCCAGGAACAGGAAACCGGCGCTGGTGCGCACCGAGCCGAAGGCCAGCACCGCGGTCACCGCCACGACCAGCACCAGGGCCACCATGAGATGAGGAACGTGGCGCGTGTGCCCGCGCCGCGCCAGCGCCCAGAAGGTCCAGCTCGCCAGCGCCAGGAGCACGGCGGATGCCGTCTCCAGGTGGTTGTTCGTGCTCAGGAACACCAGAGGAACGAACAGGGTGGACGCCAGGCCGATCAACAGCGCGATCCACCGCAGGGAATGGGTCCGGGACGCTTGCGCCAGTGTGTCGTCTCGGTCGAACCGTTGCGATGTCGGGTCTTGGTTCACGGGATGCGAGTCGGATGGAGGCTTTCGCGGTGCCCGGGGGGCGCTGGTTTTCGCATCGGATGGATGGGTTCTGCCCCCGTTATCGGCACGGCCGGCCTGAACTTAACCTTGCGCGCGCGGCGTGCCCGGGGTGTTGCTCCACGCGCTCCAGCTCCCCGGGTAGAGCGTGGTGCGGCCCAGGCCCGCCACCTCCATGGCCAGCAGGTTGGGCACCGCGCTGACGCCGCTGCCGCATTGGTGCACCACGCGCCCGGGGTCGCGCCCGGCCAGCAGCGCGCCGAACTCGGCGCGCAGGGTCTCGGCCGGTTTGAATCGGCCATCGGGCAGGAGGTTGTCCGTGAACGGGCGGTTCAAGGCGCCGGGGATGTGGCCGGCCACGGGGTCCAGTGGCTCGACCTCGCCGCGAAAGCGCGCTGCCGCGCGCGCATCCACGATGGCCAGCCCGGGCTCGCCGACCCGGGCCGCGAGCGTCTTGGTGTCGATGGCCTCCACCCGGGACTCGCCGGCGGTGAAGCGGGCCGCCTCGGCCCGGGGCCCCGCGCCGGATTCGGTCTGGCCGCCCAGTGCCTGCCAGGCGGGCAGGCCGCCATCGAGCACGGCCACCGCCTCGTGCCCCACCCATTTCAGCATCCACCACAGACGGCCGCAGAAGTTCGCGCCCTGGCGGTCGTACACCACTACCTGGCGCTGCGGCGTCAGCCCCTTGCTGCCCAGCCAGGCCGCGAACCGCTCCCGGTCGGGCAGCGGATGGCGTCCCGCGCCGGGGCTTTCGCCGTGGGCGCTCAGGTCGAGGTTCAAGTCGGCATGGTGGGCGCCCGCGATGTGCAGCGCCTCGTACAGCCCGCGGCCCGCGGCAGGGTCGCCCAGGTCGAAGCTGCAATCGAAGACCAGGGGCGGGTGGGGGGCGTCCAGCAGCGCTTGCAGCGCCTCGGCGGAGATCAGGGTGGTGTGCATGCCAGGCATTGTCCCGCATGGCCGGGGCGCTGGCGATGCCACCAATGGCTTACCGGGGCCAGGTTCAATGCTCTTCCGCTGGCGCATTGGGCACGGCGCGCGCGCGCAGCACCGTAGCGAGGATGCCGCTGGCGACGATCAGGGCCATGCCGAGCCAGCCGATCACGGGCAGTTGGTCGCCGAAGACGGTGACGCTGTAGATGCCGGCGAACACGATGCCCGAATACTGCAGGTTGGCCACCACCAGGGTGGCGCCACGGGTGTAGGCGCGCGTCATGCACAACTGGCCGAACACGGCCAGCAGGCCGATGGGCAGCAGCCACAGGGCCGATGGCCAGCGCCAGGGCGTGGCGCCGACGAACAGCATGCCCAGGCCGCCGGCCAGCACCGCGCACAGCGAGAAATAGAACACCACGCGGCTCTCGGGTTCGCCCGCCCTGGCCAGGGCGGCCACCTGCAGGTAGGCCAATGCCGAGAACACGCCGGAGAGCAGGCCGACCAGCGCACCCGTCACCTGGTGCGGCGCCAGGGTGGGGCGCAGCATCATGGCCACGCCCGCGAAACCCGCCAGCACCGTCAGGAACAGCGGACCCTGCCCGCGCAGCGGGGTGCTGCGGCTTTGCAGCAGGACGGCGCCGCCGATCAGGAAGGCGGCGATCCAGACGCTGCTCATGTAGTTGAGCGTCATCGCCGTGGCCAGCGGCAGCACCTCGATGGCATAGAACCACGCCACCAGCGCAACGGTGCCCACCAGGCTGCGCCAGGCGTGCATCGCCGGCACCTGGGTGCGCAGCGAAACGCCCAGCCGGCGCGTGTAGAACCAGAGGAAGATGACCCCGATCACGCCCCGGTAGGCGACGATCTCGAAACTGTTGAAGTCGTCCGACGCGAACTTGATGCCCACGCCCATGGTGGCAAAGAGGAACGCGCCCAACAGCATCCAGAGTGCTTGCATGATTCGGTTCGAGCCGGCTGAGGATGTTGTGGGCGGCGATCCAGGGTCACCGCGGAACCGGCTTCGCCGGGCCGTTGGTGACGCCCCCCTGGGCGGATGACGCCGAAGGCGGCGCGGGGGGAGTCATCTTCTCCCGGTACCACTCGTGGGAGTGCTGCATGCCATCCTCCA
>CAZFOT010000132.1:0-9989 GCA_964520365.1 uncultured Hydrogenophaga sp. | reverse complement strand
CTGCATCATGATGCGCAAGTGCCACCTCAACACCTGCCCGGTGGGCGTGGCCACACAGGACCCGGCGCTGCGCAAGAAGTTCAGCGGCAAGCCCGAGCACGTGGTGAACTACTTCTTCTTCATCGCGGAAGAAGTGCGCCAGATCATGGCGCAGCTGGGCATCCGCAAGTTCGACGACCTGATCGGCCGGGCCGACCTGCTGGACATGAGACAAGGGATCGAGCACTGGAAGGCGCGCGGCCTGGACTTCAGCCGCCTGCTGGCCATGCCGGCGGTGCCGCCCGAGGTGCCGCGCCTGCACACCGAAGAGCAGGAGCACGGGCTGGAGAAGGCCCTGGACAAGGTGCTGATCGAGAAGTGCAAGGCGGCGATCGAAAAGGGCGAGCGCGTGCAGTTCATCGAGGTGGCGCGCAACGTCAACCGCTCGGTGGGGGCCATGCTCTCCGGCGCCGTGACGAAAGTGCATCCCGAGGGCCTGCCCGACGACACCATCCGCATCCAGCTGGAGGGAACCGGTGGCCAGTCCTTCGGCGCCTTCCTCACGCGCGGCATCACGCTGTACCTGATCGGCGACGCCAATGACTACACCGGCAAGGGTTTGTCGGGCGGCCGGGTGGTGGTGCGTCCCAGCATCGACTTCCGTGGAGAGGCCACGCGCAACATCATCGTGGGCAACACCGTGATGTACGGCGCGACCACGGGCGAAGCCTATTTCAGCGGCGTGGCCGGCGAGCGCTTCGCCGTGCGCCTGTCTGGCGCCACCGCCGTGGTGGAGGGCACGGGCGACCACGGTTGCGAGTACATGACGGGCGGCACCGTGGCCGTGCTCGGCAAGACCGGCCGCAATTTCGCGGCCGGCATGAGCGGTGGGGTGGCCTACGTCTACGACGAGGACGGGCAGTTCGCCAAGCGGTGCAACACCGCCATGGTCAGCCTCGAAAAGGTGCTCAGCGCGGCCGAGCAGACCGCCACCGTCGACAAGGCGGTGTGGCACCGTGACCAGACGGACGAGGCGCAACTGAAGAAGCTGCTGGAAGAGCACAACCGCTGGACCGGCAGCAAGCGCGCCCGCGAGTTGCTGGACCACTGGACCGAGGCGCGTGGAAAGTTCGTGAAGGTGTTCCCGAACGAGTACAAGCGGGCCCTGGGTGAAATCAATGCCCGCAAGCTGGCCGCGGCAGCCACCGTCAAGGCGCAGGGGACGGCCAAGAAAGACACGGCACCCGCCAAATAAATAAAGAACCGGTCAAGCAAGAAGGACACACATCATGGGAAAAGTCACCGGCTTCATGGAATACGGGCGTCTGGAAGAGGGCTACAAGCCCGTTCCGGAGCGCTTGAAGCACTACAAGGAATTCGTGGTCGGGCTCGACGACAGCCAGTCCAAGGTGCAGGCGGCCCGCTGCATGGACTGCGGCACGCCGTTCTGCAACAACGGCTGCCCGGTCAACAACATCATTCCCGATTTCAACGATCTGGTGTACCAGGGCGACTGGAAGAACGCGATCACGGTGCTGCACAGCACGAACAACTTCCCCGAGTTCACCGGCCGTATCTGCCCCGCGCCCTGCGAGGCCGCCTGTACGCTGAACGTGAACGACGATGCGGTGGGTATCAAGTCCATCGAGCACGCGATCATCGATCGGGCCTGGCTGGAGGGCTGGGTCGCGCCGCAGCCGCCCCGGCACAGGACCGGCAAGTCCGTCGCGGTGGTCGGCTCCGGACCGGCCGGCATGGCCGCGGCCCAGCAACTTGCCAGGGCAGGGCACGCGGTCACGGTGTTCGAGAAGAACGACCGCATCGGCGGCTTGCTGCGCTACGGCATCCCCGACTTCAAGATGGAGAAGAGCCACATCGACCGCCGCGTGGCGCAGATGGAGGCCGAAGGCGTGGTGTTCCGCACCGGCGTGCTGGTGGGCGGCCTGCCCTCGGGCAGCAAGGTGACCAACGACGCCAGGGAAACCATCGATGCCGAAGCGCTCAAGGCTCGGTTCGATGCGGTGTTGCTCACGGGCGGGTCGGAGCAGTCGCGCGACCTCCCCGTGACTGGCCGCGATCTCGATGGAATCCACTTCGCCATGGAGTTCCTGCCCCAGCAGAACAAGGTCAATGCCGGTGACAAGCTCAAGAAGCAGTTGCGCGCCGATGGCAAGCACGTGATCGTGATCGGCGGCGGCGACACGGGCAGCGATTGCGTGGGCACCAGCAACCGCCACGGCGCGCTCAGCGTGACCCAGTTCGAGGTGATGCCTCAGCCGCCGGAGGAAGAAAACAAGCCGCTGGTGTGGCCGTACTGGCCCCTGAAGCTGCGCACCAGTTCCAGCCACGAGGAAGGCTGTTCGCGCGAGTTCGCCATTTCCACCAAGGCGTTCGTCGGCGACAAGGGCAAGGTCACGGGCCTGCAGACCGTGCAGGTGGAAATGAGGGACGGCAAGCTGGTGGAAGTGGCCGGCACCGAGAAGGAATACCGGGCCGACCTCGTGTTGCTGGCGATGGGTTTCGTCCATCCGGCGGCCACGGTGCTGGAGGCCTTCGGCGTCGACAAGGACGCCCGCGGCAACGCCCGCGCCACGACGGAATTCTCGGGCGGCTATGCAACCAATGTGGCGAAGGTCTTTGCCGCCGGCGACATGCGAAGGGGGCAGTCCCTGGTCGTCTGGGCCATCCGGGAGGGTCGGCAGGCCGCGCGCGCGGTGGACGAGTTTCTCATGGGATTCTCCGATCTGCCCCGCTGAAGTGAGGCACCCACTGAACTGGGTTGCTTCGTGCGCTGCGGGTCGTGCTCCGGCGCGGTGAAGAGTTGGTGTCTGAAGGCCAGGAGATCGGGTTTTCCCGAATCCTTTATCATCTGGGCAAAAACCGGAAGTTCCATTCTTCCGGTTTTTGCTTTCATGAACAAAGACCCCGCTTCGCCCCTCGTTGAATTGCGCAACCTCACCTTCGGGTATGGGGATCGCGCCATCCTCGACAACGTGTCCCTGCAGGTGCCGCGTGGCAAGGTCACGGCGCTGATGGGCGCCTCCGGCGGAGGAAAGACCACGGTGCTGCGCCTGATCGGCGGCCAGATCAGAGCCCAGTCGGGTCAGACGCTGTTCGATGGCGACGATGTGACCCTCATGGGCGCCAAGGCCCTTTATGCGGCAAGGCGGCGAATGGGCATGCTGTTCCAGTTCGGTGCCCTGTTCACCGACATCAGCGTCTTCGACAACGTGGCCTTCCCCCTGCGGGAACACACGGACCTTCCCGGGGCGCTGGTGCGCGACATCGTGCTCATGAAGCTCAACGCCGTGGGCCTGCGCGGCGCGCGCGATCTGATGCCCAGCGAGCTCTCGGGCGGCATGGCCAGGCGCGTGGCGCTGGCCAGGGCGATCGCGCTGGACCCCGAACTGGTCATGTACGACGAACCCTTTGCCGGGCTCGACCCGATATCGCTGGGTACCTCCGCGCGGCTGATCCGCGACTTGAACGACGCCATGGGACTCACCAGCATCGTGGTGTCCCACGATCTGGACGAGACCTTCCACATCGCTGACCAGGTGATCGTGCTTGCCAACGGACGCATCGCCGCGCAAGGCACACCCGACGAAGTGCGGAACAGCGAAGACCCTCTGGTGCACCAGTTCGTGCACGCTCTGCCCGATGGCCCGGTGCGCTTTCACTACCCCGGTGCCAGCCTGGCCGAGGATTTCGGAGGCCTTGTTTCATGATGGCCTGGCTGCACCCGCGCAATATCGGCTTTGCCGTGCGCAAACAACTGGCCGACATGGGCTTCGCGCTGCGCCTGTTCGTGCGCCTGCTGCTGCTTTCGGGTGCGGCGCTGCGGCGCTTTGGCCTGGTGCGGGACCAGATTCACTTCCTGGGCAACTATTCGCTGGCCATCATCGCGGTCTCCGGCCTTTTCGTGGGCTTCGTGCTCAGCCTGCAGGGCTACTACATCCTTCAGCGCTTCGGCGCCGCGGAGGCGCTCGGCCAGATGGTGGCGCTCAGCCTGCTGAGGGAGCTGGGGCCGGTGGTTGCCGCGCTGCTGTTTGCCGGTCGCGCGGGCACCTCCCTGACGGCCGAGATCGGCCTCATGAAGGCCGGCGAGCAGCTCAGCGCCATGGAGATGATGGCGGTGGACCCCGTCAGGCGCGTGCTGGCACCCCGTTTCTGGGGCGGCGTCATCACCATGCCGCTGCTGGCCGCGGTGTTCAGCGCCGTCGGCATCCTGGGGGGCTGGTTGGTCGGCGTGGTCCTGATCGGGGTCGATGCCGGCGCGTTCTGGGGCCAGATGCAGGGCGGCGTGGACGTCTGGGCGGACCTCGGCAACGGCGTGCTCAAGAGCCTCGTGTTCGGCGTCGCGGTCACCTTCATCGCGCTGCTGCAGGGATTCGAGGCCCATCCGACGCCCGAAGGCGTCTCGCGCGCCACCACGCGCACCGTGGTGGTGGCCTCGCTTTCGGTGCTGGGACTGGACTTCATCCTCACCGCGCTGATGTTCACGATCTGAGATCAAGGAAATCCAAATGCAACGATCCAAAAACGACGTCTGGGTGGGCCTGTTCGTGCTCATCGGTGCCGTCGCCATCCTCTTCCTGGCGCTGCAATCGGCCAACCTGCTGAACCTGAGTTTCGAGAAGACCTACACCGTGGTCGGCCGGTTCGACAACGCGGGTGGACTCAAACCCAAATCGGCCGTGCGCAGCGCGGGCGTGGTGGTGGGCCGGATAGAGCGCATCACATTCGATGATGTGAGCTTCCAGGCCAGCGTCGAACTGGCGCTGGAATCCCGCTATGCCTTTCCCCGCGACAGCTCGCTGAAGATCCTGACCAGCGGCTTGCTGGGCGAGCAATACGTCGGCATCGAACCTGGTGGCGACGAGCGCAATCTTGCCCACGGCGACGTGATCACCCAGACCCAGTCGGCGGTCGTGCTCGAAAACCTGATTGGACAGTTCCTGTTCAACCGGGCGGCGGATGGCGAGGGTGAAGGTCAATAAACGGCATGGGACCGCTGGTCTCCGGAAAGCGAATATGTTGCTCAGGGAAAACACAAGATACAGGGGCTTGAGGCTGCTGGGCGTCGCCGGCCTGTTGGCGATGCTGGCCGCTTGCGCGAGCGGCCCGGATGCCAATCCGCGCGATCCCCTGGAGCCCTTCAACCGGGGCATCTGGAAGTTCAACGACGCCGTCGACGGCGCCGTCATCCGCCCGGTGGCGGTGGCCTACACCGAGGTGACACCGGACCTCGTCCGCACCGGCGTCAGCAACTTCTTCGGCAACCTGGGCGATTTCTGGTCGTTCATCAATGCTTCGCTCCAGCTTCGTCCGCAGGAAGCTGTCGAGAACCTGGCGCGATTCAACGTCAACACCGTTTTCGGATTGGGCGGCGTCCTGGACATCGCATCGGAAATGGGCATTGGCCGGACCCGGCTCGATTTCGGCCAGACCATGGGCCGCTGGGGTATTCCGGCGGGTCCGTACCTGGTGCTGCCTTTGCTCGGGCCATCGTCCGTTCGGGATGCGGCCGGATTCAGCGTGGAGTCTCGCGGCGACCTCGTCATGGGTATCAATCACGTGCCCACGCGCAATTCGCTCTATGGTCTGCGCGTTGTCGAAGCGCGCGCCAATCTGCTTCGCGCCAGCTCGATGCTCGAAGGCGCCGCGCTCGACACCTACAGTTTCACGCGGGATTTCTATCTCCAACGCCGTCAGCACCAGATCGAGCGCCTCATCGACGATGGCATCGGACTGCGCCACGACGAAGACGAGGACGACGCCGAAGAGGATACGAATGGCAACGATTGATTCGGAACCCATCCGCAAGCGCCATCTCCAACCCGTTCCGCAGCTTTGCTGCCATCTGAAGGGCACGCTGCCCGGAAAGGTACTCCATGCTTCATCGTAGAAACCTCCTGGGCCTTGTTGCCGTCGCTGGCGGCGCTTTCCTGTCGCTGCCGTCCCTGGCGTCGGATGAAGCACCCGATGCGCTGGTCAAGCGCGTTTCCGGCGAGGTCATGGCGGCCGTGAAAGCCGACCCGGCGATCCAGGCGGGCGACGTGAACCGCATCGTCGCGCTGGTGGACAGCAAGATCATGCCCAGCGTCAATTTTTCGCGCATGACCGCCTCGGCCGTGGGGCGCCACTGGCGCCAGGCAACGCCCGAGCAGCAGAAACAGCTCCAGGACGAGTTCAAGACCCTGCTGGTGCGCACCTATTCGGGCGCCCTGGGCGAGGTCAAGGACCAGACGATGAGCTTCCGGCCCCTGCGCGCCCGTCCCGAAGACACGGAAGTGGTGGTCCGGTCCGAAGTGCGTGGCCGGGGGGAACCGATCCAGCTGGACTACCGCATGGAAAAAACCCCCGAGGGCTGGAAGATCTACGACCTCAACGTCCTGGGCATCTGGCTCGTGGAAACCTACCGGACCCAGTTCTCGCAAGAGATCAACGCGCGCGGCATCGACGGCCTGATCGCGGCGCTGGCCCAGCGCAACAAGAGCAACGCCGGCAAGGCAGGCTGAGGGCGGCCACGCCATGTCAAAGGACGCGATCCTGGCCCTGCCCGAGCAGGTGACCTTGCCGGTGGCTTCGGGCGTGCTTCAAACGCTCGCGGGCGCACTGGCGCGGCAAGCCGGCTCCACGGTGACGGTGGACGCCCGGGCACTGCGGGTATTCGACTCTTCCGCCGTGGCCACGTTGCTGGAGCTGCGGCGCCTGCTGGCCGAAGGCGGGCGGCAACTCAAGCTCGTCAACATCCCGCCCAAGCTGCAGGAGCTGGTGGCCCTCTACGGTGTGAGCGAGCTGCTGCCGGCTTAAAATGCCCGGTTTCACCTGCCGCCTGCCTGAGCGCGGCCGGTGGTCCTGGTGGTCGCGCCCGCAATGCCCGCTGTTTCCTTTCAGAACATCTCCAAGATCTTTCCTTCCCGGCGCGGCGATCTGTACGCGCTCGACTCGGTGTCGTTCGACATCGGGCAAGGAGAGTTCTTCGGCTTGCTGGGTCCCAACGGCGCGGGCAAAACCACCCTCATCAGCATCCTGGCCGGCCTTTCGCGTGCCAGTTCCGGCCATGTGCGCGTGCACGGCAAGGACGTGCAGGGGGAGTACCGGGCCGCGCGCCGGCAACTCGGCGTGGTGCCGCAGGAACTGGTCTTCGATCCCTTTTTCAACGTCCGTGAAGCCTTGACGATCCAGTCGGGCTACTTCGGTATCCGGAACAATGGCGCCTGGATCGACGAACTGCTCGAAGGCCTGGGACTGGCCGACAAGGCCGATGCCAACATGCGCCAGCTCTCGGGCGGCATGAAGCGCCGGGTGATGATCGCGCAGGCGCTGGTCCACAAGCCGCCCGTGATCGTGCTGGACGAGCCCACCGCGGGCGTGGACGTCGAACTGCGCCAGACGCTCTGGCGGTTCGTCTCCGACCTCAACCGGCGCATGGGCAGCACCGTTCTGCTGACCACCCATTACCTGGAAGAAGCCGAGGCGCTGTGCGGGCGCATCGCGATGCTCAAGAACGGCCGGGTGGTGGCGCTGGAGGCCACGTCCGAGCTGCTGCGGCGGGCGTCGTCCAACGTGCTGCGCTTCAAGACCGACGAGGTGCTGCCCGACGACCTGAAGCTGCTGTCGCGGGTGACCGGCCGGGTGGTGCAACTGCCCGCGCACGATGCGCTGGAGGTGGAGCGGCTGCTCGCCCGCGTGCGCGAGTCGGGGTTGATGGCGCAGGACGTCGAGATCCGCAAGGCCGATCTGGAGGACGTGTTTCTGGACCTGATGGAAGGTGCCCGGGAAGACGTGCGCCTGCCTCACCCGGGCGCCGCAGCATGACCGGCTGGCGCACCCTGTTCTACAAGGAGGTGCTGCGGTTCTGGAAAGTGGGGTTCCAGACGGTGGGCGCTCCCGTGGTCACCGCCATCCTGTACCTGATGATCTTCGGGCACGTGCTCGAAGGCCGGGTGCAGGTGTACGACTCGATCAGCTACACCGCCTTCCTGCTGCCTGGCCTCGTGATGATGAGCGTGCTGCAGAATGCGTTCGCGAACAGTTCGTCGTCCCTGGTACAGAGCAAGATCATGGGCAACCTGGTGTTCCTGCTGCTCACGCCCTTGTCCCACCGCGCCTGGTTCGTGGCCTACGTGGGCTCGTCCGTGGTGCGGGGCCTGGCCGTGGGGTGCGGCGTCATGGCCGTCACCTGGTGGTTTGCCCGTCCGCCGTTCCAGTTTCCCCTGTGGATACTGGCCTTTGCCCTGATGGGGTCGGCCCTGCTGGGCGCCCTGGGGCTGATCGCCGGGCTGTGGGCCGACAAGTTCGACCAGATGGCGGCGTTCCAGAATTTCATCATCGTGCCCATGACCTTTCTCTCGGGCGTGTTCTACTCCATCCACTCCCTGCCCGATTTCTGGCAAGGCGTGAGCCACCTCAACCCGTTTTTCTACATGATCGACGGTTTTCGCTACGGCTTCTTCGGCGTCAGCGACGTCTCGCCCTGGATGAGCCTGGCGATCGTCGGGTCGGCGCTCGCCGCCGTGAGCGCTCTTGCACTGCACCTGCTGCGCATCGGCTACAAAATCCGTTCCTGAACCCGCCATGACTTCCGAAGACCTGCAATCCCTCATCGCCGCCCACCTGCCTTGCGATCACATCGTCGTCACGGGCGATGGCCGGCACTGGTCCGCGGTCATCGTCTCGCCTGCCTTCGAGGGCATGCGCGCCATTGCCCGCCATCAGCGCGTCTACGCCACGCTGGGGCCGCGCATCCAGAACGATGAAGTGCACGCCCTGTCGATGAAAACCTACACACCCGCCGAGTGGGCCGCTGCCCAATCCTGAGCATGGACAAATTGCGAATCACCGGCGGACGACCGCTGAACGGCACGGTGCCGATCTCGGGCGCCAAGAATGCCGCCTTGCCGGAACTGTGCGCGGCACTCCTGACCGCCGATCCGGTGACGTTGAACAACGTGCCCCGGCTGCGTGACGTGGCCACCATGCGGCAGTTGCTCGACAGCATGGGCGTGCGCACGCAAACCCATGGCGAACGCGGCGGACTGACGCTCCGGGCGGCCGACCCCATTCTTCCCGAGGCCTCCTACGACCTGGTGAAGACCATGCGGGCGTCGGTGCTGGTGCTCGGACCCTTGCTGGCGCGCTTCGGGCGCGCCCGGGTATCGCTCCCGGGCGGGTGCGCGATCGGTTCGCGGCCGGTGGACCAGCACATCAAGGGCCTGCAAGCCATGGGCGCCGAGATCGACGTGGAACATGGCTACATGGTGGCGCGCCTGGCTGCCGGCCGTTCGCGGCTTCAGGGCACTCGCATCGCGACCGACATGGTCACCGTCACCGGGACGGAGAATTTCCTGATGGCGGCCGCGCTCGCCGAAGGCGAAACCCTGCTGGAGAACGCCGCCCAGGAGCCCGAGATCACCGATCTGGCGGAAATGCTGATCGCCATGGGCGCCAGGATCGAGGGGCATGGCACCAGCCGCATCCACATCCAGGGCGTGGACCACCTGCACGGCTGCACCCACCAGGTGGTGGCCGATCGCATCGAGACCGGCACCTTCCTCTGCGCGGTCGCTGCCACGGGCGGCGACGTGCTGTTGCGCCATGGCCGGGCCGATCATCTGGACGCGGTGATCGACAAGCTGCGCGAAGCCGGCGCCGAGGTGGAGGCCGGCAAGGATGCCGACGGTGATTTCATCCGGGTGCGCGCATCCGGCCGTTTGAAGGCTCAGAGCTTCCGGACCACCGAATACCCGGGGTTTCCGACCGACATGCAGGCGCAGTTCATGGCGCTGAACTGCATCTCGCAAGGCACGAGCAAGGTGACCGAGACGATCTTCGAGAACCGCTTCATGCACGTCAACGAACTGGTCCGCCTGGGTGCCCGCATCCAGACCGACGGCAAGGTGGCCGTGGTCGAAGGCGTGCCGTCGCTCTCCGGCGCCACCGTCATGGCCACCGACCTGCGCCACCAGCCCGGCGATCACCAGGCTGGCCGAGGCGCGCAGGTC
>CAZFOT010000131.1:0-10051 GCA_964520365.1 uncultured Hydrogenophaga sp. | reverse complement strand
CCACGGTGCCACCGGGGCACATGCAGAAGCTGTAGACGGCGCGGCCGTTCTTCGCGTGGTGCACCAGCTTGTAGTCGGCCGCGCCCAGCAGCGGGTGGCCGGCATGCCGGCCCCAGCGGGCGCGGTCGATCACGCCTTGCGGGTGCTCGATGCGGAAACCGATGGAAAACGGTTTGGCCTCCATGAACACGCCCGCGTCCCACAGGTGGGCGAAGGTGTCGCGCGAGCTGTGGCCCAGCGCGAGCACCACGCGCCGCGTGGGCAGGGTGAAGGTCTCGCCGGTGTCGAGCCGGCGCACCTGCAGCGACGCGACGCGCTGCGCGCCGTCCTCGCGGACAAGGTCCAGCCCGCAGACCTGGTGCTGGAAGCGGATCTCGCCGCCGAGCGCGACGATCTTCTCGCGCATGGCCTCGACCACGCGCACCAGCTTGAAGGTGCCGATGTGCGGGTGCGCGGCGTAGAGGATCTCGGGCGGCGCGCCGGCCTCCACGAACTCCTGCATGACCTTGCGGCCGAGGAAGCGCGGGTCCTTGATCTGGCTGTAGAGCTTGCCGTCGGAAAACAGCCCGGCGCCGCCTTCGCCGTACTGCACGTTGCTCTCGGGGTTGAGCACGTGCCGGCGCCACAGGCCCCAGGTGTCCCGGGTGCGCTCGCGCACCGGCTTGCCGCGCTCGAGCACGATGGGCTTCAAGCCCATCTGCGCCAGCGCCAGCGCGGCGAACAGGCCGCAGGGCCCCAGTCCCACCACGACAGGTCGCTCGGCCTCGTCCACCGGCCAACCGGTGGGCGCGTGGCCGGGCGGGTGCCAGGCCATGTCCGGCGTGGGCTGGATGTGGGGCTTGCCGGCGTGCCGCGCGAGCAGGACGGCTTCGTCCGACGGGTTGGCCAGCGTCACGTCCACGGTGTAGACCGCCAGCAGGTCGGCCTTGCGCGCGTCGAAGCTGCGCTTGAAGACGTGCAGATCGGCGATCTGCGCGGGCGCGATGCCCAGCGCGGCCGAGGCCAGCCCGGTCAGTGCCGCCACCGGGTGGGGCGGCGGCTGCCGGTCGTGCGCGGTTTCGGTGGGCGCGTCGGTGGCGCGCCGGTGTTCGGCCGGCACGTCGGCCAGCGGCAGCTTGAGTTCGGAGAGTCGGATCATCGTGGGTATGGCTTGTATCGATCAAGCAAACCGGGCAAACCGCGATTGTCGTTCAGTTGCCTCATCGCGGCGTGGGTGTTGCTCTGTTCAGGGGGAGACCAGTTCCAGCCTGGGGAAATAGCGGCGATAGCGCGCGGCATCGCGGGTGAGCAGTTGCAGCCGGCTCACCCAGGCATGGGCGCCGATATAGAAGTCGGGCATGGGCGAGGTCTTGGCGCCGCGCTGCTGCCGGTAGAGCTTGAAGGCCTGGCCGGCGAGAAAGGCCGCGTCCCAGGGCAGGGCCTGGCGTTGCAGGGGCAGGCCGCTCAGGGTGGCTTCCAGGTCGGCGGCGGTCTCGAAGCGCGGGCTGATCTCGGCCAGGATCAGCGGATTGATGAACAGCGGACCTTGCTGCGCGCAGCGCTCCAGATGCGCGATCGACCAGTCGGCCCATTGCGGGTCGTCGGCCAGCACGTCGATCAGCACGCAACTGTCGACCAGGGTGCCCGTTGCCGTGGCGGGTGCTTGCAGGTAGCGCGCGTCCGGTTCGCGGGCCACCGGCGGAGCCTTGCGTGGGCGCGCCGCCATCAGCCGCGCAGGTAGCGCATGAACGCGTCGGTGCCCATGTGCTTGAAGGCGCTGGCGTTGGCGCTGCCGCGCGCGCGCTCGAACGCCTGGCGCGCGGGCGAGACAGGGGTCTGGACGGCGCGCAGCAGCACGTCCCCGTTGGGCAGCACCTCGAAGCTCACCTCGCTGTGCGGGTACAGGCGCGCCTGCTCGCGCACCGCCTGGGGAATGGTGACCTGGCCCTTGCTGGTGATTTTCACGACTCTTACTCCTGAAAAGTAAGAATCCTACTTTTTGCCGGGCCGCTGTCAAGCAGCGACCCCGGTGGTTCCGGATGGGGCGGATAATGCGCGGGTGGAGCGCGCCAGGCCGTCGCTGGTGCAAGACCCGAAAGGGTGCACTGGAGGAACGTCCGGACTGCACAGGACAGCGTAGGAGGTAACACCTCTCCACCGACAAGCCAACTGGGTTCGCTCGGGTGGCCCTAAGGTGAGGATCAGAGCAACAGAGACGAGCCGATTCAGTTCGGGTGAAACGGGCAATCTCTACGCGCAGCAACACCAAATAGGCCAGCGTCGATGTGGTTCCGCGGAGCTGGCGGGTAGGTGGCATCGAGCCGGGCGGGCGACCCCCGGCCCAGAGGAATGGCGGTCACGCCCCGGGCAACCGGGGTGCACAGAATCCGGCGTAACGGCGCGCTTCACACTTTTCTTTCCCGTGCGACAAACCGGCTTCGGAGGCATCCGGTTCTCTGCTTCGTGCGTCGAGAGGGAGCGGCAGCGGGTTTCTATGGCTGCGGCGTTGTATCGGCAGAATACCAAGCGCTTGACTCAACCGCCACACCGAGTAGCCATCACCAGAAAAGAGCTTTGCTTCACCCACGCCGCTTGCGACGAGATTGATTGACCCACATGGCCAACCGGGCACACCCCAGAGTGTCCGATGCCGATAACTCTTCCGGCTCTCCCGCAGCCGCTTGTATTGTTTGGCGCAACGCTCCCGCAGATTCCATGCTGGCACGGACCACCACAGAGTCCACCTCAGATGCCGGATATACGACTACAGGCGCTTCCCCAACAGCCACACCATCAGTCAGTTTCTTGCCCTTCGGGGGGAGCCATATACGAAGGGGTTGACGTCGTTTTCGACAACCGCAGTTCAGCTTTCGGCAGCGCGGAATGACGAAATGAACAACCCAAACTCCGGCAGTGAATTGGAGTAACTGTTGGGCAAGTCGGTGCACCCCAACGTGTAGAGACGGCCCTTCTGCAGGAACTGCACATTGAAAGTGCGTAGCTTGGTTATTCCACGAGCAAAGTCGATCTCAACAAACATTCCTTGCGTTCCAGAGATGGTGATTCGGCCGGCACGAAGCATCGTCGGAGTCAGCCCAGACGCCTTGTAGGTAGCCAAGAGTTCCGACGGGTCATCGGCTGGGAATGTCTTCTTAAAGTACTTGGCGCCGGAAATGCCGAGAAAGCGCTCGTTGAATACCGACCGCACATTGCAGTTAGCTGCTCTCTCTTTCGCGGTGGCTTGGGCGATGAAAGCGACGCCAGGGATTCGCACATCTGTACTGCGAGCCCAACCTTCCGGAATCACCACTGAGAAGCCGCCTTGCCTATCCTGAAATGTCCTTGAACTTCGAGAAGCGGCTGGGTCTGTCGCCAAGGGTAGCCGAATTTCTTCGGCCAGGGTCGGACATGCTACGAAGGCGAGAAGAAGGGGGAGTGTGCGCATGAGCTTCCGATCGGCCTCGAGTACGATGCCTAACAATGAGTTAGCCGTCAACTGCGATTGATTGAGCGCGCGGCTCATAGACTGGGCGGAATGGGTCTGATGTGTCGGCGGCAATCTTGTAGGTGAACGCTAGGACGTTGCCTGTCAGCCGAAGGTTGAGTGCGCGGATGCCTACGAAGAACGGATTGTGGCCCAAGTGGATTATTGGATAGAAGCGGTCCTGCATAGGGTCAAGCGGATAGCTGCTTGAGGATTTCTTGAAAGCAAGCCGATCCTCAATTGTTGCGAACTTATCAACATACAGTTGCTGCATGAACTGGACCACAAACTGCTGGGTTCGACGTGGCGAGAGCACTGACAGCAATCGCCTTGCTCCAGAGGGATGATGCTCTTCAAAAATGACCCAGCCCGGACCATGCTTCATTGACGGCTAACTTTGATTTAAACGGCAAAACGCCGGATACCCACAATTGCGGTCGTTAAACAAAGTCGCATGCCACCTCCGAAAAGTGTTTGAAATCAACCTGTTGGCTTGCGCCGAAGGGTCGGCGAGCAGGTATAACAGATTCGACAAACCTGACCAAGCTCGAAGCGTGCCACCAGTCTGCCTTGGCGTTCACGTTTGACGCCACCCCACCGGTCCAGTACCGCAACCGCAAGGGTGGCTTCGAGGCCCACCATCGCGCGATCGCTCCGGGTCGAATGCGGAAATCGGAACCGTTGCGCAGCCCTCAAACATTGAACCCGCCCAAACTCTGAATCCGCTCCACATGCGCCAGCATGGAGCGCTTGGCCACCGGCCACAGGCGGTCGGGCACGTCGTCGTAGGCGATCTTCACCCAGTCGTCCATCGAGCCTTCGGGCATGGCCTGCATGGCGCGCGCCACCTTGGCTTCGCGCGCGAGCCGGTGGGCCTTGAGGTGGGCGATCGCGGCGCGCGCGCCGCCGTGTTCGGGTGCGCTCGGGTTGTCGGCGCTGCGCCGCAGGTCGCCCAGCACGTGGCCGTGCGCGGGCAGCAGGAATTCGATGCCGTGGCGCTCGCAGAGAGCGTCGAGCTTGTCGAGCGAGTCGAGGTAGGCGCCCATGTTGCCGTCGGGCGGGTCGATCACGGTGGTGCTGCCGTTGAGGATGTGGTCGCCGGTGAAGAGCAGGCCGTCCTCCACCAGCGCCAGGCACAGGTGGTTGGCCGCGTGGCCGGGCGTGTGCACCACCTCCAGCGTGTGTGGCACGGTGGCCTCGCCGGACTGGCCCAGCAGCACGAGTTGTTCGCCATCGGCCAGAACCCGCTCGGGCGTGAAGCGGCTGTTCTCGCGCGAGGTCGGCGCGCTCGGCAGGCCGAGGATGGGCGGTTTCTCCAGCCCGGCGGCCACGCACAGCGCCTGCAGGCGCGGCGCGCCGGGCGAGTGGTCGGGGTGCGAGTGGGTGCAGACGATGGCCTGGATGCGCCCGCCGGCCGCGCGCCACAGGCGGTCGATGTGGCCGGGGTCGTCCGGCCCCGGGTCGATCACGATGTGGCCGCTGGCCGGGTCGCCCACGATGTAGCTGTTGGTGCCCGGACCGGTCATGAAGCCGGGGTTGGGCGCGGTCAGGCGCTGCACGTTGCGCAGCAGTTGCACCGGCCGCTCGTGCTGCCAGTCCAGGCTGTGCACGATCTGGCCGTCGGGGCAGACCAGGGCGAGTTCGCCGAACGGCGGCTCGTGTTCCATGTGGCGCGACTCGGCGCCGTGCGTGAGGCCGGCGCGCGGGCAACTGGTCCACAGCGGTTCATCGAAGGACTGGCCCCCACCGCTGGCTTCGCCAGGCCCCCCAAGGGGGTGCAGTCGCACTTGGGGCGGCCCGGCGCGCGACTGGCCGCAGGCGTCGAGCACGGCCTGCACGGTGGCATAGGCCTGCAGGCGTTCGAGCGTGCGGATGGTCGGGAAGATGATGAAGAAATCGCCGGCCTGGTGGCGCTCCAGCGCGTCGGCCGGGCGCACCCAGCAGGGCTCGAACTGCTCGGCCTCGTCGGCCACCGGTTGCTGGCCGGCGGGCATGCGCGCCACCAGGAAGGGCACGTCGAAGCGGCGCGGCAGGTCGCGGTCGGTGATCCAGTGCGCGAGCACGAACACGCCCGCGCCGTCCAGCGTGAGGCCCCGGGCCTGGCACTGCGCGGCGAACGGGGCCTGGCGGTCCAGCGTGGCGATGTCGCTGTCGTCCACCGGCGCGCCGTCTGCCCGGTGCGCGAGCAGCACGCCGAGTTCCTCGAAGCTTTCGCGGATCGCGGCGATGGCCTGCGTGAGGTGCAGGTCGCTCTGCGTGGGGCGGCGGGTGGCGATGCCGTGGGCTTGCGCATCGGCGGCGTCGATGCCGCCGCCGGGGAACACGTAGGCGCCGGGCGCGAAGCTCGCCGTCATCGAGCGGCGCGTCATCAGCACTTCGATGCCGGGGCGGGCCGGGTCCGTGCTGTCGCGCAGCAGCAGCACGGTGGCGGCGGGCCGCACGGCGGCGAGAGGGCGGGGCGGGTGCAGAAGTTGGGTGGGGCGGACCATGCGGCATTTTGCGACAAGGCGGCGGCGCGCGCTGTCGCGTGCAAATTCCGCTCGCACTGGGTCCGGCCTGTCTTGCGCCAGCCGAAGTCAGTCTGGATGGCTGCCGAGCGCCGCCATCTCGGGCGAGAGGCCTTGCCACGCCACGTCGAAGCCGGGCACGGTGCGCGAAGGCGGCGTCGGCGCGCTGCGAAGCGCCCAGTGCGCGCCGGCCACCACGCTGTCGACCACCGGGATCGGCAGGTCGGCCTGCACCGCGGCGGCCAGGCCGGCCAGGCCCGCGCCGCCGAGAATCACGGCCTGCACGCCCAACTGGCGCGAGGCGTCGCGGCAGGCCTGGGTGAGCAGCGCGCGCGCGGCCACGGGGTCGGCGGCGAGCTGGGCGCCGGTGGGCGCCACGGTGTGGATGCCCGCGAGCTGCTGGGCATGGCCGAGTGCCTGGGCCAGGCGCTGCAGCATGGGGCCCCAGCGTTCGCCGCCGGTGACGATGGCGTAGCGCCCGTGGCGCGCGGCCTCGACGAACGCCGCCTCGGCCAGGCCGGTCACGGGCACCGGGCTGCTCTCGCGCAGGGCCATCAGGCCGGGGTCGCCGAAGCAGCCGATCAGCACCGCGTCGGGCGCGGCGTCGGTACCGGCCAGGGCATGGGCCCAGGCGTCGAGCGCAGCGTGCGCGGCCACCGCGTAGCTGGCCTCGTCGGCGATGTAGGGCGAGCCGAAGCGCGCGGTCACGGTGTGCACCCGCACGTGCAGGCCGACGGCGTGCTGCACGTGGGTCTGCAGCAGCGCGCTGACGCTGGCCGAGGTGTTGGGGTTGATGACCAGCAATTGCCGCATGGGACGCATACGCGCTCAGGCCAGGGGCGCGAACAGGCGTTCCAGGTCGGGGGCCTGGCCCGTGGGCGGCGCAAATTCCAGTTGCGCTTCGAGCCGGTCCAGGTGCTCGCGCATCAGGCGCGAGGCCTCGCGGGCGTCGCGCAGGCGGATCGCGGCCAGCAGCGCGCGGTGCTCCTCGCAGCCGCAGGCGGTGGCGTCGCGCCGCGCCTGGGCGTGGCTGCTGCTGTAGGTCATGAGGATCAGCGAGGTGCGCGAGACCATCTCGCGCAGGATGCGGCCCATGGTCTGCTGCCCGGCCCGCTCGGCGATGTGCAGGTGGAAGTCGCCGGAGAGGCGGATCGCGCGCCGCATGTCGCCGGCGGTGCGCGCGGCTTCCTCGTCGCGGATGCATTGCGCGAGCAGGCGGATGTCGTCGCGCTCGGCACAGGCCACGAAGCGCTCGACCAGACTCGACTCGATCAGCCGGCGCACCTCGAACACCTCGCGCGCCTCCTGCTCGCTGGGCTGGGCGACGGTGGCGCCGCGGTTGGGCGTGAGCGTGACCACCTGCTCGTTGGCCAGGCGCACCAGCACCGGCCGGATGAGCGTGCGCGAGACGCCGAACGCGCTGGCCAGCCGGTCCTCCACCAGCTTGGTGCCGGGTGGCAGGCGGTGGTCGAGGATGGCCGAGACCACACGGTCGTAAATGGCGCCGTCGGTGCCGGCGGGCGCACCGGTCATGCCGCGCGCCCCTTCTTCTGCCGCCGGCCCAGCCAGAGCGCGAGCGAGACGGCCACGCCCATCACCAGCAGCGAGACCACGGTGGTCACGGTGCCCAGCGCGTAGATGGCGGGGGTGGTGACGGTGGCGGTGAGGCCCTGCAGTTCGAGCGGCAGCGTGTTCACGTCGCCGATGGCCTGCGAGGTGCGCGCGATCTCGTCCCAGCTCAGCGTGAAGCCGAACATGCCGATGCCCACCACCGAGGGACCGATCAGCGGCAGCACCACGTGGCGGAAGCCCTGCCAGGGCGTGGCGCCGAGGTCGCGCGCGGCTTCCTCGTAGGCCGGGTTGAAGCGGTTGAACACCGCGAACATGATGAGCAGGCCGAACGGCAGCGTCCAGGTGAGGTGGGCGCCGAGCGCGGACGTCATGAGACCGAGCGCGGTGCCGTAGTTCTCCAGTGTGCCGGTGGCGCCCACGGCTTCCAGCAGCCATTTCAGGCCGCCGTCGAGCAAGCGGAACTGCAGGCCGATGCCCAGCGAGACGATGATGGACGGCATGATCAGGCTGGCCACCGTCATGTAGAAGAGCGCGTTGCCGCCGCGTAGCGGCTTGCGGAACGCCAGGCCCGCGAGCACCGAGAGCACCACCGTGAACCCCATCACCACGCCGCCGAGCAGCAGCGAGCGCAGGAAGGCCGCGCCGATGTCCACCGTGCCCAGGCCCTCGGCGAGCTTGTGGAACCAGTGCAGCGAGAAGCCGCGCAGCGGGAAGGTGAGGCCGCCTTCGGGGCCCTGGAAGCTCAGGATGAAGATCACGAACATCGGGCCGTACATGAACAGCACGAAGAGCGCGAAGACGATGGCCAGTGGCCAGAAGCCGGGGGCGCGGGGTTCGGCGATGCGAGTGGCGGCCATGCTCACAGTTCCTTCCGGATGTCCACGAGCCGGGTCAGGCCCCAGATGATCATGAGCACCACCGCCAGCAGGATCACCGCGTTGGCCGCGGCCAGCGGGAACTGCAGGTAGGCCGTTTGCACCTGGATGATCTTGCCGACCGAGGCGATCTGCTGCCCGCCCATCACGCCGATGGTGACGAAGTCGCCCATGACGATGGTGATGACGAAGATGGAGCCGATGATGATGCCGGTCTTGCACAGTGGCACGATCACGTTCCACAGCGTCTGCCAACTGCTCGCGCCGCTGTCGCTGGCGGCTTCGAGCAGGCTGCGGTCGATGCGCATCATGCTGTTGAAGATGGGCACGATCATGAACATGGTGTAGAGGTGCACGAAGGCCAGCACCACCGAGAAGTCGGAGAACAGCAGCCAGTCCACCGGCTCGTTCACCAGGCCCAGGCCCATCAGGCCCTGGTTGACCAGGCCGTTGCGGCCCAGCAGCGGCACCCAGGAAATCATGCGGATGACGTTGGACGTCCAGAACGGCACGGTGCACAGCACGAACAGCAGCGTCTGCATGCCGGGCGAGCGCACGTGGAAGGCGAGGAAATAGGCCACCGCGAAGCCCACCACCAGCGTGATGCCCCAGACCAGCAGGCAGAACTTGAGCGTGGAGAGGTAGGTGGAGAGCGAGACGCAGAAATCGCCGTGGTCGATGAGCGTGGAGCAGCCCTCGAAGATGGCGGCGTAGTTGCGCAGCGTGAAGCCGGGGATGAGCTCGTACTCGTTGAAGTCCCAGAAGCTCACCATGACGGTGAGCGCCAGCGGGATCAGGAAGAACACCACGAACACCAGCGTGAACGGCGCGGCCTGCCACCAGGCATGCACGGTCTTGAAGGGGTTCGTGGTGGGGGTGGTCATGATCAGGCTGCCACGAACTCGTTCCACTTCCTGACCATGTACTCGTTCTCGTCCATCACCGCGTTCCAGCAGGCGATGCCGCCCATGCGGGCCTCGTAGCTGCCGCCGTCGCGCACCGAACCGGCCTTGGCCAGCACGTCGCCGTTGGGGCTCTTGATGTCCTGGGTGGCGGCCTTGCCTTCCATCCAGTAGGCCCATTCATAGGCCTCCATCCTGGCCTTGGCGGTCTCCAGCACGGCGCTGTAGTAGCCCTGGCGGTTCAGGTAGGCGCCGGCCCAGCCGTCGAGGAACCAGTTGATGAACTCGTAGGCGCCGTCGAGCTTGCGGCCCGAGAGCGTGGCAGGCAGGCCGAAGCCGGCGGCCCAGGCGCGATAGCCTTCCTTGAGCGGCTGGAACACGCAGTCGAGGCCCTTGGTGCGCACAGCCGTCACGGCCGGGCTCCACATCGACTGGATCACCACCTCGCCCGAGGCCATGAGGTTCACGCTTTCGTTGAAGTCCTTCCACAGCGCGCGGAACTGGCCGGCCTTCTTGGCTTCGATCAGGGTCTTGATCGTCAGGTCGATCTCGGCCTTGCTCATGTTGCCCTTGTCGGCGTACTTGTGGATGCCCTTGGCCTCCACCACCATCGCGGCATCCATGATGCCGATCGAGGGGATGTTCAGGATCGCCGCCTTGCCCTTGAACTCGGGGTTGAGCAACTCGGCCCAACTCTCGATGGGCCGCTTGATCAGGTCGGGGCGGATGCCC
>CAZFOT010000130.1:0-10053 GCA_964520365.1 uncultured Hydrogenophaga sp. | reverse complement strand
CCCAAGGCCCACCTGGGCTCGGCCATCATCAACTGGGCGCCGTACTACCTCAAGGCCACCAAGGACGCGCTGGAAGGCACCTGGTCCACCGGCGGCGTGTGGTGGGGCGTGAAGGAAGGCGCGATCGACATGGTTTCGGTGGCCGAGGACGTGCCCGCCGAAGCCAAGGCCAAGGTGGACGAGGTGCGCACCGGCCTGAAGGATGGCAGCTTCTCGATCTGGAAAGGCCCGATCGTGGACCAGGACGGCAAGGAAGTGCTGGCCGCCGACGCGGTGGCCGACGACGCCTTCCTGGGCGGCGTGAAGTTCTACGTCAAGGGCGTCGAAGGCAAGGTGCCCAATTGACCCACCCCTGCCGCGCTTCGCGCGACCCCCTCAAGGGGGCGGCACATGCGGACCGGCGGAGCCGGATCCGCCGCGCCCTGGAAAGAAGGCTGCCTCCGGGCAGCTTTTTTCATGGGGCCGAGGGGAAGTCGCTCCCTCTCCCTCTGGGAGAGGGCTGGGGTGAGGGCCCCGCGCGGTGCAGCAGGATGGAAGCAAGATGATCGAACAGCAACTCTGGCATCCCGTGATCGCGTCGCACCAGGTGCGCGACGCGCCGGTGGCCTGCTCGCTGCTGGGGCAGCCGCTGGTGCTCTGGCGCGAGCAGGGGCACGACGACCACCGCGTGCACGCCTGGGCCGACCGCTGCCCGCACCGTGGCGCGCGGCTCTCGCTGGGCCGGGTGCTGATCGGCCTGCACGGCCCGCGCCTGGAATGCCCGTACCACGGCTGGCAGTTCGGCGGCGCGGGGCGCTGCCAGCACGTGCCCGCCGCGCCCGACTTCGTGCCGCCGCCCGCGCACTGCGCGACCGTGTTCGAGGCGCGCGAGCGGCACGGCCTGGTGTGGGTGCGGTTGCAAGCGCCCGCGCAGCCGCTGGCCCCGGGCCTGATGGACCCGCCCGCGTTCGCGCCGGGCGACGATCCCGCCTGGCGCACCGTGCTGTGCGGCCCTTACGAACTCAGCACCAGCGCGCCGCGCCTGGTGGAGAATTTCCTGGATCTGAGCCACTTCGGCTTCGTGCACGAAGGCTGGCTGGGTGAGCGCGGCCACGCCCAGGTGCAGACCGGCGCGGTCGAGGAGGGCGAGGGCGGTGCCGGCCTGGTGGTGCGCGACGCGCGCGCCTGGCAGCCGCGCGCCTATGCCGGCGCCGACGAGGGCGCATGGATCGCCTACCGCTACGACGTGCAGCACCCGTTCGGCGCCATCCTGCGCAAGGACGCTGCCGAGGGCGACCCGGTGAGCAACGCGATCGCGCTGTGCATCCGGCCCGACGGCCACGAAAGCTGCACCGCCTGGTTCGTGATGGCCACGCAAGGCGATGCGTCGAGCGACCAGGACCTCATCGTTTTCCAGGACGCGGTGTTCGCGCAGGACCGCCCGGTGGTCGAGTCGCAGACGCCGCGCGCGCTGCCGACCGGCCGCACCGCGCCCGTCACCGAGGTGCACGGGCCGGCCGATCGCGTCTCCAGCGCCTACCGCCGCTACCTGAAACGCCTGGACATCGCGCTGGGCACCTGCTGAATCAGGGAGACCATGACCATGAGCACGATGACCGCCGCCCAGTTCGCCGCCGCCATCCCCAAGGCCGAACTGCACATCCACATCGAGGGCTCGCTCGAACCCGAACTGATCTTCGCGCTCGCGCAGCGCAACGGCCTGAGCCTGCCCTACGCCAGCGTGGACGCGCTGCGCGAGGCCTACGCCTTCACCGACCTGCAGAGCTTCCTTGACATCTACTACGCGGGCGCCAGCGTGCTGTTGCACGAGGCCGACTTCCACGACATGGCCTGGGCCTACTTCGAGCGCGCCCACGCCGACAACGTGGTGCACGCCGAACTCTTCTTCGACCCCCAGACCCACACCGCGCGCGGCGTACCCATGGCCACCGTGGTCCGGGGCCTGGCCAGTGCCTGCGAGCGCGCGCGGGCCGAGCTCGGCATCAGCGCCGCGCTGATCCTGTGCTTCCTGCGCCACCTGAGCGAGGAAGACGCCTTTGCCACGCTGGATGCGGCGTTGCCTTTCCGCGAGCGCTTCATCGGCGTGGGGCTCGACTCCAGCGAGGTCGGTCACCCGCCGTCCAAGTTTGCGCGCGTGTTCGCCCGCTGCCGCGAACTGGGGCTGCATCTGGTCGCCCACGCGGGCGAGGAAGGGCCGCCCGAATACATCTGGGAGGCCCTGAACGACCTCCACGTGGCGCGCATCGACCACGGCGTGCGCAGCCTCGAAGACCCGGCCCTGGTGGCCGAGCTGGCGCGCCGGCGCGTGCCGCTCACCGTGTGCCCGCTGTCCAACCTCAAGCTCTGCGTGGTCGATGACCTGAAGGCCCACCCCATGAAGCGCCTGCTCGACGCCGGCCTGTGCGCCACCGTCAACTCCGACGACCCGGCCTACTTCGGCGGCTACATGAACGCCAACTTCGTGCAGACCGTGAAAGCGCTGGACCTCACGCGCGAACACGTCATCACCCTGGCGCGCAACAGCTTCGAGGCCAGCTTCGTGAGCGCGGCGCGGCGGGCGGAGCTGATGGCTGCGCTGGACGAGGCCATCGCCGCCTGAGGGGTGTGCGGCGAATACGTGGCTTATTCACCGCATATTTTGCGGTGAATGGAAGGGCTTTGCGGCGAATGCGGCCATAATGCCCGCATGGAACGCGGCGAATATCGACGTGCGACACGCTACATCTGGCAGTCCCCGGACTGGCCCGCGCTGCGCTACGACCTGCCCGCACTGGCTGGCTCGATGAGCGAGGTGAGCCACGCCCAAGGGCTGCTGCTCGGGCGCATGGCCGATGTGGGGCTGGCCCTGCGCGACCGCGCCAGCCTGTCGGCCCTGACCGACGACGTGCTCAAAACCAGCGCCATCGAGGACGAGCAGCTCGATGCCGATGCGGTGCGATCGTCCGTCGCGCGCCGGCTGGGCGTGGACATCGGCGCGCTCGCGCCGGCCGACCGCCACGTGGACGGCGCGGTCGACATGGTGCTGGATGCGACCGCGAACTGTGAGCGGCCACTCAGCGCCGAACGCCTCTTCGGCTGGCACGCGGCGCTGTTTCCCACCGGCTTCGGTGCGCTCACGCGTGTTCGCGTGGGTTGCTGGCGTGACGATGCGGCGGGCCCCATGCAGGTGGTCTCCGGGCCGGTGCAGCGCCAGCGCGTGCATTTCGAGGCGCCACCGGCGCAGCGCCTGAACGATGAAATGGAAGGCTTTCTGACATGGGCCAACGCGCCCACGGGTGAGCCCGCCGCCATCAAGGCCGGGCTGGCCCATCTGTGGTTCGTGACCCTGCACCCGTTCGACGATGGCAATGGCCGCATCGCGCGCGCGGTGGGCGACCTGTTCCTGGCACGGGGCGACGGCAGTCCGCAGCGCTTCTACAGTCTCTCGGCCCAGATCCAGCGAGAGCGCAAGGCCTATTACGAGGTCCTCGAACGCACACAGAGAGGCGATCTTGACGTGACCGAATGGCTTGCGTGGTTGATCACCGCCTTGAAGCGCGCGGTGGACAGCGCCCATGTCACGCTGGATTCCGTGTTGCTCAAAGCGAAATTCTGGCAACACTGGGCGCAGACGCCGATGAATGAACGCCAGGTCGCCATGTTGAATCGCGTGCTCGATGGCTTCGAAGGCCGATTGACCAGCGGCAAATGGGCCAAGCTCGCCAGGTGTTCGCCAGACACCGCGTTGCGCGACATCCAGCAACTGGTGGCCTTGGGCGCGCTGCAAAAGATGGAAGGGGGTGGGCGGAGCACCGCCTACGAACTACGCAGGTAAAATCACCCCCAGCGAGCCCGGTGCTTCCCCGGCTCGCTTTTTCATTCACGGAAGCCATGTAGAGGAACACCATGTACAAAAACCTCGTGGCCCGGTGCGCCTGCGCGCTGGCGGCCGCCAGTTTTTCCATTCCCTTTTCACTCCACGCACAGGCCCCGTCGGCGGGCGCGCCGCTCAAGGCCGCGTTCGTCTACGTGGCGCCGCTCACCGAGGCCGGCTGGGTGCGCCAGCACGAGCAGGGGCGCCTCGCGGTGCAGGCCGCGCTGGGCAGCAAGGTCGAGACGCGCTTCGTCGAGAACGTGCCCGAAGGCGCCGATGCCGAGCGCGTGATCCGCGACCTGGCCCTGCAGGGCCACCGCATCATTTTCACGCCCAGCTTCGGCTACATGGAGCCCACGCTCAAGGTGGCGGCCGAGTTTCCGGACGTGAAGTTCGAGTCCATCACCGGCTACAAGACCGCGCCCAACGTGGCCACCGCCAACGCCCGCTACTACGAGGGCCGCTACCTGGCCGGCGTGGCCGCGGGCCGCATGGCCACGCAGGCCGGCTACGTGGCCGGGTTCCCGATCCCCGAAGTGATCCAGGGCATCAACGCGTTCACGCTGGGCATGCGCTCGGTCAACCCGGCGGCCCAGTTGCGGGTGGTGTTCCTGGGCGAATGGTTCAACCCGCCGCGCGAGCGCGACGCGGCCATGACGCTGATGAACCAGGGCGCCGAGGTGCTGGCCTTCCACACCGGCTCCACCGCCGTGATGGCGGCCGCGCAGGAGCGTGGCCGGCTGGCCGTGGCCTACCACTCCGACATGCGCAAGGTGGCTCCGGACGCGCAGATCGCGGCGGTCACCCACGTCTGGTCCGACTACTACACCGCCCGCGTCAAGGCCGTGCTCGATGGTTCGTGGAAAAGCGGCAGCGTCTGGGGCGGGGTGAAGGAAGGCATGATCCGCGTCGATGGCTTCGGCAGCAAGGTGCCGCAGGCGGTGCGCGACGAGGTGCTGGCCCGCCAGGCCGACATGGCCGCGGGCCGGTTGCAGCCGTTCGCGGCCAGGGCCGCCATCAAGGACAACGAAGGCCGCGTCGCCATCGCGGCCAACACCGCGCTCGGCGACGCCGACATCCTGAACATGAACTGGCTGGTCGAAGGCGTGGTGGGCAAGCTGGCGCGTTGAGCGGCGGCGCGACCTGCAATGCGGCGTATGCACGAACCCGTATGGCCAGGCCGCGTTCGCCGGTTAAGCTCTGGTCCATGTCTTCCCCATCGCGAGGCTACCGTGCCGCCATTCTCCGTTTTGCCGACGATCGAAGCCCGGTCTTCGAACCCGACGGCCTGCTGATCGTCGGTCCTTCGGGCGCCGCCGTGGACGCGGTGCAGGCCGTGGGCGACCATGGTTCGCTGGCGCCGCGCTTTCCGGATGTGGCGGTGGAGGACCTGCGCGGCAAGCTGATCGCGCCGGGCTTCATCGACATGCACCTGCACTATCCGCAGACCGACGTGATCGGCGCGCCCGCCGACGGCCTGCTGCCCTGGCTGCGGGACTACACCTTTCCCCACGAATCGCGCTTCCACAATCCGGCCCACGCCGGCGAGGTGGCCGCCTTCTTCGTCGACGAACTCCTGCGCCACGGCGTGACCACGGCGCTCGCCTTCGCCACCTCGCACCCGGCCTCGGTCGACGCGGTGTTCGAGCAAGCCCGCGCGCGCGGCCTGCGCTTCATCACGGGCAAGGTGCTGCAGGACCGCCACAGCCCCGACGGCGTGCGCGACGAGACCGAGCAGAGCCTGATCGACACCGAATCGCTGATCCGGCGCTGGCACGGCGTGGACCGGCTGGGCTACGCGATCACGCCGCGCTTCGCGCCCACCAGCACGCCGGCGCAACTGCGCGGCGCGGGCGAACTGGCCGCGCGGTATCCCGACGTGTGGATCCAGTCGCATGTGGCGGAGAACCGCGACGAGGTGCGCTGGGCGGCCGAGCTGTTTCCCGAATCGCGCAGCTATCTGGGTGTGTACGGCGATTTCGGCCTGCTGCGCGAACGCGCGGTGTACGCGCACTGCATCCATCTGGACGCGCAGGACCGGGCGCTGATGGCGCAAACCGGCGCGGTGGCCGCCGTGAGCCCGACCAGCAACCTGTTCCTGGGCAGCGGCTTCTTCGACTTCGCCGCCGCCGATGCGGCGGGCATGGGCCACGGGCTGGCGAGCGACGTGGGCGGCGGCACCAGCTTCTCGCCGTTCCACACCATGCTGGCAGCCTACTGCGTGGGGCGCGAGGGCCACACCAAGGCGGGCCTGAGCCTCACGCCCGGCCAGCTCTGGTGGCAGCACACCGCGGGCGCGGCGCAGGCCTTGGGCCTTGGGGGTGTGGTGGGCAACCTGCAGCCGGGGAACGAAGCCGACTTCGTGGTGCTGAATCCGAAGGCCACGCCGCTGCTGGCGCGCAAGACCGATCAGGCCAACAGCCTGGACGAGTTGCTGTTCGCGCTGATCGTGCTCGGGGATGACCGCGTGGTCGAGCGCACCGTGATCGCGGGGCAGGGGTAGCGCCGCGGTTGCCCCTCACCCCAGCCCTCTCCCCAGAGGGGCGAGGGGGCAAGACAGCAGCGCGTGTGTGGAACTCCAAAGCCAGGGGCATCAAGGGTCCGGCTCCGCCGGCCCGAGATGCCGTCCCCCCTCCAAGCGCCCGAAGGGCGCGCCAGGGAGGGGGCTGAGGGCCGCGGCTCCGAGCCTGCCTGCGCAGGCTTGGACGTGCCCGAAGAGGCACCGCCTCTGGCGGTGACACCGAGCCGCAAAGCGGCGCAGGGGGGAGTCAGCTATAAGTAAGCGCTCGCGCTTTCCCCCAAAAGACGCGGTACATGTAGGCCGTGTAGACGATGATCACCGGCAGCGTGATCGCCACGCCGATGAAGATCACCGTGAGCGATTCGGTGGCGATCGCCGCCTCCCACACCGTCATGCGGCCGATCACGATGTCCGGGAAGATGCTGTAGGCCAGGCCGAGGAAGGCCAGCACGAAGATGAGCACGGTCGATGCGAACACCACCCAGCCGTAGCCCGCCTTCACCACGTCGGGATGCGTCACCACCCAGCGCACGGCGAAGAAGGCGATCGCGCAGCTCAGCGGGATCGGCATCAGGCCGAACACCTCGGGCACGCTGAACCACTTGGCCACCACGCCCGGGTTCACCAGCGGCGTGGCGGCCGAGATCGCCACCAGCGCGAAGCCCATGGGCCACAGCACGCGCCGCGCCCACCGCACCGCATGCGCCTGCAGATCGCCCTCGGTCTTCATGATCAGCCAGCCCGCGCCGAGCAGGACATAGGCCGCTGGCAGCGTGAGTGCGATGGCCAGGCTGAACGCCAGGCCCAGCCAGCCCTTCTCGAAACCCGTGATGTAGCTGCCCAGCATCCAGCCCTGCGCCGCGCTGGCCAGCAGCGAACCGGCGAAGAAGGCGCGGTTCCAGAACGGCAGGTACTTCGTGGGCGCCTTCACCCGGAAGTCGAACGCCACGCCGCGCAGGATCAGGCCGATCAGCATGGCGGCCACCGGCAGGTACAGCGCCTGCAGCACCAGGCCGTGCGCCATCGGGAACGCCACCAGCAGCACGCCCACGCCCAGCACCAGCCAGGTCTCGTTGGCGTCCCAGAACGGGCCGATGCTGGCGATCATGGTGTCCTTCTGTTCCTTGTTCCCGGCCAGCGGCAGCAGCAGGCCTACGCCCAGGTCGTAGCCGTCGAGCACCACGTAGGCCAGCAAGGCCAGACCCATCACGGCGAGAAAGATCAGCGGGAGGATTTCAGCCCAGGTCATGAAGTGTCTCCTCTGTTCAGACGCCGGCCTTGCCGAGTTCCGCGCCGGTGGGCGTCTCGGGGGCGTGTTTCACCGGGTGCTCCGCCATGTACTTGAGCACCCCGACGTAGGTGACCAGCAGCAGGCCGTAGACGATCAGGTAGGCCGTGAGCGTGGCCGCGATCATGGGCGAGGGCAGGCTGGTGGCCACGTCGGCGGTGCGCAGGTGGCCGTAGACGATGAAGGGCTGGCGGCCGATTTCGGTGACGTACCAGCCCGAGAGCGTGGCCAGCCAGCCCGAGAAGGTCATGCCCGTGAGCACCCAGAGCGCGGGCCTGGGCAGCAGGGCGGTCCTGCCGGTGGCCGTTGTTTCACCGCGCCGGCGCCACAGGAGCCAGGCCGTGGTCCAGGCCACCACCAGCATCAGCGTGCCCACGCCCACCATCACGCGAAAGGCCCAGAAGATCGGCGCCACCGGCGGGTGCGCGCCGGGAAACTCGTCGAGGCCCTTGATCTCGGCGTTCCTGTCGTGCGCCAGGATCAGGCTCCCCATCTGGGGAATCTTCACCGCGTAGTGCGTGGTGCCCGCGGCTTCGTCGGGCCAGCCGAGCAGCGTGAGCGGCGCGCTCTTCTCGGTGTGCCAGATGCCCTCCAGGGCCGCGATCTTGGCGGGCTGGTGTTCCAGCGTGTTCAGGCCGTGCAGGTCGCCGGCCAGGAACTGCAGAGGCATGGCCACGGACGCGGCGATCACGGCCGTTCGCAGCGCCTTGTGCGTGCCGCCGGTGGCGCTGCCCTTGATGAGCTGCCAGGCGCACAGGCCCGCGATCAGGAACGACGCGGTGAGCGTGGAGGCCAGCAGCTTGTGCGCGAAGCGGTAGGGGAACGAGGGGTTGAACACCACCGCGAACCAGTCGGTCGGGATGAACTGGCCATCGACGATCTCGAAGCCCGCGGGCGTCTGCATCCACGAGTTCAGGCTCAGGATCCAGAACGCCGACATGGTGGTGCCGAAGGCCACCAGGAAGGTGGCGATGAGGTGCACGCGTTCGGACACACGGCCGCGGCCGAACAGCATGATGCCCAGGAAGCTGGCTTCCAGGAAAAACGCGGTGAGCACCTCGTAGCCCAGCAGCGGGCCCGAGATGTTGCCGGTCTTCTCCATGAAGCCCGGCCAGTTGGTGCCGAACTGGAAGCTCATCACGATGCCCGAGACCACGCCCAGCGCGAAGGTCAGCGCGAACACCTTGGTCCAGAAGTAGTAGGCCTCTTCCCACGCCGGATCGCGTGTCTTGAGGAACCGCAGCCGGAAGAACAGCAGGAACCAGCACAGCGCGATGGTGATGGTCGGGAACAGGATGTGAAAGCTGATGTTGGCCGCGAACTGGATGCGGGAGAGGATCAGGGCGTCCATGGGGTTTTCCGGTGGGGCGGGGGGATCAGGCGGCGGCGTCCTGCGCGGGGTCCGGGCGTCTGGGCGCCTTGCCGGTCAGCCGGTCCTTGAGTTCCAGCACGCGCGTGACCTTGGTGCCCATGCCCATGAGCTGCATGGCGGTCTCGGGCGCGAGCTTCTGCACGTCGTCGAACCAGGTCATCAGGCGGTCGATGAGGTCGTGCATTTCGCGCATGCGGGCTTGTGCGTGGCGCTCGGCGTCGGTCGTGGGCTGCTCGAGCAGGGCGGTGCGCAGCATGGAGAGCGTGGGCTCCACTTCGCGCCGGCTGCGCTCCTCGGCCAGCACGCGGAAGATCTCCCACACGTCGGGCGGCGCCTCGAAATACTCGCGCCGGTCGCCGGGCTGGTGGCGCAGGCGCACCAGGCGCCAGGCCTGCAGTTCCTTCAGGCCCATGCTCACGTTGGAGCGCGAGAACGCCAGCGTCTCGGCGATCTCGTCGGCGTTGAGCGCGCGCGAAGAGATGAAGAGCAGGGCATAGATCTGCCCCACGGTGCGGTTGATGCCCCAGCGGCCGCCCATTTCACCGAAATGGGCCACGAATTCGCGGTTCAGGGGGGGAAGTTGGTCTTGCAGCGACATGGGCGCGACTGTATTCGTTTCAGCTTGAATTTTCAGGAGTTACTGAAAATCCGGAAAAATCTGAGGGTTATCCGCCGGCACCTGCCAGATCGCGACCGGATCGCCCGGGCAAGGGCAGATCCTGGTACTGCCTACAATGGCGCTCCATGAGCATCAAAAGCGACAAGTGGATTCGGCGCATGGCCGAGCAGCACGGCCTGATCGACCCCTTCGAGCCAGGCCAGGTGCGCGAGGTCGAGGGCCGCAAGGTGATCAGCTACGGCACCAGCAGCTACGGCTACGACATCCGCTGCGCGCCCGAATTCAAGGTTTTCACCAACATCCACAGCACCGTGGTCGACCCCAAGCACTTCGACGAGAAGAGCTTCGTGGACTTCCAGGGCGAGAGCTGCATCATCCCGCCCAACAGCTTCGCGCTGGC
>CAZFOT010000129.1:0-10072 GCA_964520365.1 uncultured Hydrogenophaga sp. | reverse complement strand
GGCCGTGCCCATCTTGGTGCCGTTGCGCGGCACCATGGGCGGCAGGTTCAGGCGCTCGCAGCGCTCCCGCGTGAGCGTCAGGCAGATCAGCCCGCGGCCGAACCGGGCCATGAAGTTGATCGCCTCGGGCGTGACGTGGTCGGCCGCGAGCACCAGGTCGCCTTCGTTCTCGCGGTCTTCTTCATCCACCAGGATCACGATGCGCCCGGCGCGCATGTCGGCCACGATGTCTTCAACGGGCGATACCTGCACGGGTGTCAGGCTGTCGTTGGCGCTCATTCGGTTTCCTTGGAGGGTTGTGGGGTGGTGCCCGCGCCGAGCATGCGCTCCACGTAGCGCGCGACGGTGTCGATTTCGAGGTTGACCGAATGGCCTTCGGCCAACTGGCCCAGGGCGGTGTTTTCCACCGTGTGCGGGATGAGGTTGATGCTGAATTCGCAGCCTTCGCTGCGGTCTTCGACCTGGTTGACGGTCAGGCTCACGCCATTGACGGTGATCGAGCCCTTGTAAGCCAGGTATTTGCCCAGCGGGCTTGGCGCCATCACCCGCAGTTCCCAGCTCTCGCCGACCCGCGCAAAACGCGTCACCCGGCCAATGCCGTCCACATGCCCGGAAACGATGTGCCCGCCCAGGCGGTCGCTGGCGCGCAAGGCTTTCTCCAGGTTGATGCGATGGCCCACATCGGCCAGGCCCGTGGTGCGTGCCAGCGATTCGGCGGAAATGTCGATCGTGAACCGCTGCTGGGCGAGGTCCAGCGACGTGACCGTCATGCAGGCGCCATCGAGCGCAATGCTGTCGCCCAGGCCGACGTCGTCGAGGTAGCCTGGCGGCGCCTCGATGACGAGCCGCTTGCCATGGTCCAAAGAACTACCCAGAGCGTGGAGGGCGGCGATGCGCCCCACGCCGGTGATGATGCCGGTAAACATCCGGCTATTTTCGCAGGGTTTGTCCCCCGATCCTGGCCGGTGGGTTCAATCGTGCAGAAATCCGTCCCGCCCTCGAACGCGAGCGAGCACGCGCAGATCGTCTTCCATGCGGGTGACTTCGTGGAAGGCCAGGGTCAAGCCGTCTTCCAGTCGGTCCAGCGGGCCGAAATTCGAGATGCCCGCTCCCGACCCCAGCAAACGAGGCGCCATGTACAGCAGCAGTTCATCGACCAGTCCCTCGCGCAAGAGGGAGCCGTTGAGCTTGTGGCCGGCCTCGACGTGAAGCTCGTTGACCTCGCGGCGCGCCAGATCGCTCAACATGGCGGCAAGGTCGACCTTGTTGCCCGCGCCGGGCATGGTCACCACCGTGGCGCCCAGGGCTTCCAGCGCCTGCTGGCGAGCCGGGTCGGCGTTCGCGCAGTAGATCGTGATCTGGCGCGCAAGCCCCCCGGCAGGCGGCTGGAACAGGCGGGCACCCAGCGGCGTTTCCAGCCGGCTGTCGACGATGACCAGGTGAGGCTGCCGGCTGGCCGGCACCAGGCGCACATCGAGCATCGGGTCGTCTTCCAGCACGGTGCCGATGCCCGTGAGCACGGCGCATGCGCGGGCGCGCCAGGCGTGGCCGTCGGCGCGGGAAGCCTCACCGGTGATCCACTGGCTGGCGCCGTTGCTCAGCGCGGTGGTGCCATCCAGCGACGCGGCGGCCTTCATGCGGACCCAGGGTGTCTGGCGGATCATGCGGCTGAAGAAACCGATGTTGAGTTCGCGCGAGGCTCGGGCGGGCTCGCTGTCCTGGGATAGGATTTCCACTTCCACACCGGCTGCACGCAGGCGCTCAACGCCTTGTCCTGCCACCAAGGGGTTGGGGTCCAGTGTGGCTATCACCACCTCGGAGATACCGGCAGCAATCAAGGCATCACAGCAAGGCGGTGTTCGTCCGTGGTGGGCGCAGGGCTCCAGCGTTACATACGCAGTTGCTCCCTTCAACGCCATACCTTTGGCCTTGGCTGCGCGAAGAGCTACGACCTCGGCGTGTGGTCCGCCCGCATGCTGCGTATGACCCACTGTCATGTCTGCTGCTGATACCAGCACGCAGCCCACACGGGGGTTTGGGTTGGACAGTTGCAGCGCCTGTCTGGCCTGGTTCAGTGCGGTTTCGAGGTGAGAGTTCGGCGGCAATCAACGCCCCCAACAGTCCAGGGTCAATTGGGCCCGGTTGTTCAAGACGCCACCGGCACCGCGGATGTTCTGCTGGTTGATCATGAGCACGCCGCAAGTATCTCCGGTCTGAGCGCCGGTCGGGGTGGCGATCAGCGTGAAGGTGCCTGCCTGCGGCTGGCCTGCTGCAAAGGTGATGTTGTAGCGCGCCGCGCCTCCGGCAGGAACCTGGGCCATGCCGGTGCTGTTGATGAAGGCCTGTGCGATTGCGTTACCTGCCTGGTTTTCGTTGTAACTACCAGAGAGTGTGTAGTTCTGCTCCAACCGTTGCGCGATCCCCATCAAGAAGTTCTTGGCCTCGGCCCGGTGGCTGCGCCGAATGTACTCGGCGTAGCTGGGGACCGCAATGGCTGCAAGCAGCGCAATGACGGCCACGACGATCATCAACTCGATCAGGGTGAAGCCCCGAGCGCTGCGGAGCAGAGAGGTCTTGTTCATCATTTTCTGAGGATTTCACGCCAGGAATATCGGCCTCGGGGCGCCGAGAAATTCTGGAGTTGTGGAGGCCTTCCAGCGGCCGAAGGTTGGCAATCTGACTGGTTGCAGACCACGGTCGGATTGTTTTCCGGATCGACATAGGTGGGACTGAGTTTGATTTCACCCGTGGAGTTGATGGCCAGCCCACCAGTGGTTTCGTTGCCAACGATCAGGCTGTTCGATGCACCTGAACACATGTTCACGGCCATGATGTGGCCGGTGTTGCCCGGTGTGCAGATGTCGCCCGAGGGGCGGGTGGTTGCGAACAACACCGCGCCGGTATCGGGAGGCAAGGTCGAATTGCCCAGGATGCGTTCACCGCCTGTGAAATGCATGCGCCAGCCTCTGAGTCCTGTCAGGTTCGGCGTGCTCCAGGTGCGGCCGGAACGTCCGTTCGCCAGGGTTTGCTGGCTGTACGTGATTTCGGCCAGACTGGCCAGCGGTACCGTGAGGGAGGAGTTGCCAGAATCCTCGAGCGTGATGAAAGACCGTTGGCTGTCGTCAGCATAGTCGTCTGCCTCGTTGAGTTTGCCGCTGCCGAACGCGACGTGCCATCCGGCGCCTGAGCAGGAGGGGGCCACGGACGGCGCTGTGACGATAGGCTCCGGCGCGCTGACGCTACCCGCAAAGACCCGTCCGATGTAGCGCCAGACCGCGCCGCTGTCGGTTGGTCGGGCCACGACGTACTGGCCACTCACCAGGTGCGAGAACTGGAACTTGTGCATATTGCCCAACAAGTCGCCTGCATAAATGGTGTCGATCAATCCATCGCGATCGGTGTCCACGGGGGTAGGGGTGGACAGACCGTTTTCCGGGCCGCCATGTGCTGTCAGCTTGGTGGCGGCTGCGCCGGTGTTGGCGTTCAGCATGAACAGCACAGCCTGCTCGTTGGCAGAGCCGTAGCCATTGCCAACGATGACGCGCCAGACGCCGGTCTCCACCGTGGCATCCGCCACTTTGGCAATCTGCATGTGGGCGCCGGTGAGAGGATTGGTGGCTGGCTCGTTGAAGGTGTAGCCCAGATCGTTGTCTTGCGCACTCGTGAACTCCCAGATCGGCAGGGCCGACAAGGCGCCCTCATCGGCGGAGGCAAAGCCAGACTGGTTGGTGATGTCAAGCGCATAGTAGCCTTGGCCACCCGCGCCCAGGCCACCCACCAGATAGGTCGCCCAGTTGCCGTTGCTGCGCTGCACGTCGCCCACCATGGGGGTGCTGTCCACGAAATAGCGGTGCTGGAAGTTCATGGCCGACAGGGCCGGCAAGTTCTGGAACACCGAACCAGGCACGTAGGCAAACAGTTCGCGGCCGGTGCTGCCGGAGAAGGCGTGCAGCATGCCGTCGTTCGCGCCCACGTAGACAACCGAGGGGCGATCTCGCGTCGTGGCACGGTAGGCTGCATGATTTGGATAGTTGGGGCCAGACAGGGCGGGGCTTGCCCCTGACAGGTAGGTCACGCCCGAATGCACGATATCGCCCATCAAGCCACGTGGCCGCTGCCTGAAGAGAGTGTTTTCCTGGGCGCGGTCTCCGCGCAGGTAGTCCAGCCGAGCTTCTCCTTGGTCATCGGTGCTGTCCAGAATGTCTTGCTGGTCCGAATTGAGCGCATTCCACTGGAACCGTTGGGTGGAAAAACTGGCGGCGTCGCGCCACGAAGTGAAAATCTTGCGATTGGTGTGGGTCAACAGTTGATCGGCATCGGTCGTCACGTCGGGATTGAACCAGTTGGACGCCTCCCACTGGGGGGTGGCCGCGCACTGTTCGGCCGTCTGCGTGGTCAGGCAGGCGCGCACGCTTCCACCCCAGTCTCTGCCGTCGTAACCGGCGTAGATGATCTGGCTGCTGCTGGTCTGCCGGCTGGACGTGGTGGCCGCGCTGGACGAGGATGCTGCACCGGCTTCGTTCGCAATGTTGGCGAAGGCCGTGGTGAGGCCTGTGCGCAACGCGGTGGGGGAGTTGCCCGCGTACCAGTTGTCCGGCACGTTGTAGCCATTGGTGCCCGAGGCATCGCCGTCCCAGGACGACCGGTCGGCGTTCGGATTCAGGCGGTCGCCGGCGGCTGCGGCCAGGTCCTTGTTGTAGCCACCGTACTTGGCGGCCAGCCAGTATTGCGTGCGGGTTCGGCTGGCAGCCAGCGTGCGCTCTTCGTGGGTGCCTGCCCCATGGCCGTTGTAATTTTCCAGCACGTCGACGAAGTAGCTGCTGACGGTTTGTGGCCCGTTGGGGTTGGCTGCATTGCCCCGGATGTCGTTCGTGTGCGCCCAGTACGCCAGGCCGGCGATGTAGGGCTGACCTCCACCCGCTCCGCCTGTCCACGAGGCGGTGCCTTCAAGGGTGGTGACGCTGTTCCAGAGTGATGAGACGTTTAATTCCGGGTCGTTGATGTTGCCGTCCTCGTGCGTGTAGATGTCGCCGATGGTCAGCAGGAAGTTGCGTTGGCAGGTATTGATCAGCGGGTCTCGGCTGTTGTTTCGGCGGAGGTTGTTGCCCGTGATGACCGGAAAACCGTCCTTGAGGGCGTCGGTCAGGTTGTTCGAATGACTGGCCGGCGGCGCCAGGCCACGCAGATAGAGCAGGGCGGCATGGTACAACTCGCTCACCGGGTCGTTGCCTTTGTAGCCGGCCGCATAGCCGAACTGATTCAGGTAGTTGATGACGCCAGAGCGGCTCACGCTGCTGGCGGTGGCATCAGTGGGGTCCGGGTTGACGGCCTGTACGCCCGTGTCTTCGTTCCACTCCTTGTTCGGATTGGCCGCGATGGAGCCGTCCCCCAGTGCCTGGTTGTGGCCCACGCTCTTCATGGCGGCGCGCAGCACGCCACCATCCCGGTCGTTGCCGGTCTGGTTCAGGTAGCCGAACGCGCCGTAGCGCAGCGTGTTGGCGTACTGCTGAACCAGCCCTTCGGGTTTGGAGGAGCTCGCATAGCCGACGCAATTGCTTTCCATGCCGACGCCGGTCACGGTGCGGCAAACCTCCAGCCGGATGTTGAAGCATGCACCTCCTGCGGGAACCGTGCTGTTCGCGCAGGTGGCGCGCTGCTGGGTGGCGTTCATGTCGGAAAACGAACCGTTTGCCGGGATGGCCAGAAACTTGGTCCCATACCCTCCATTGCGCACCACCTGCCCCCGGCGGGCTGTCGGGACCGCTGCCGTATTCGGCAGCGTCTTGTTCACGTGATAGCTGTTCCGGTCGGTGAAGGAGCGGATGAGAATGGTCCCGCTTGCGGAATCGCCGTTCTGCGATCCGCCCTGTGTGGTGGACAGGGCGGACACGGTATCGCGGGTGCCTCCCGTCATGACCGAACGGAACTGGTCCAGGTTGGTCATGGTGAGCCAGTTCAGGACGTTGCCACTCCACTCATTCGTTCCCGGGCAGGTTTTGTTGGCATCCGTGTTCTGCTGGCTGGCCGGTGTAAACAGTTCGTTGGATGTGGAATAGGAATAGCACTTGCGATTGTCGAAATATCCGTCGTAGACCAGTGATGCGGTGTAGGTGCCCACGTTGTAGGACGCCTGCAGGCCCGTGGGAAATTCGACCGACAGGGCGAACAGCAGGTTGCCGGGTACGGTGGACGTTTCGGGTGGCTGCTGGACGGGATCGAACGCCGCCGCGTGGTGCATGGTCGCGAAGGCCAGCCCCAGCGCCGCTATCCATTGGTTTGTACGCATGACTTGTTTCCCCTGGATATACGTTGCAATTCAAAGTGGTGAAAAAACCGTCTGCAGCGTCACGCTGGTGCGGCCGCCAAATGGGCTGACAGTCTGTCCGAATCCGACCGCCGTGATGCGAAAGAACAGCTTGTTGCCAGCACTGAATCCTTGGAGATCGCCGGCCTTGAACATCTCGATGAGGTACCGCGGAGGAACCACCCCGTTGGGTGCGTCGAATGGCGCGTCGGTGAACGTGCCATAAGGAACGGTGGGCACGGGGTTGGCGATGGTGCCGCCACAGGTGCGGGTCGTGATGCCGTCTTCCCAGTTGGCCCCTTCCCACACCGGTCTGCCGCAAGCATCGGCGCTGAACGCGGTGTAGACGCCTTGACTCTCGACGCCTACCGTGCGCCCGCCGTCATCGAGCGCTGCGTCATCGACGGCGGGGTTGGCCGCAACCCAGAAGTTGCCAGCGTCGGCGGCATTGACAGGACGGGTACCGGCGGGTCTTAGCGTGCTGCAGGGCGCGGCCACGCAATAGGTTCCGTCGAACCGGAGGCCCAGGATGTCGCGTTCGGCATCCCGAAGCGCCAGTTCCGCATATTCGCGGGCAATGGCGCGCTCCCGGTCATTGGCTGACATCTTTTCCTCCATGAAGGAGCCGCGCATGGCCATCACGCCCAGCACCGACAGCACGATCAGGAAGATCAGGGCGGTTACCAGCACGAATCCGCGCTGCGCGTGGTGATCCGAAGGACAGCAGGGGTCAAAGCGGTGTTGCATAGACGGCGTTGCGCAAAGAAACCACGGTGGTGAAGCGCTTCCATAGGCGTGTGTCGCCGGCAGCGCGAGGTTCGTTGTCATCAAACTGCCCGCTTGCCGCGCGTGCACAGGTTGGGCGGTCCGGCTGTAGCACCGTTGTGCCGGCGGCGGCTGGGCCTGCGGTGGCCGATACCAGGCAGATCTCCACCGCGGTCACGCCGGCCCATCCTTGAGGATTGACGGCACCGTTGGACACATCCGAGGCACTGAGGTAGCGCTCTTGCACGCTACCCGCCGCAGCGACCACACCGGCCGCCGCTGGGGCTGCCACCTGGTATCGGAGAACGAACTCTTCGACACCCTGGGCCAGCTCCTGCGCTGGGGCAGCTCCCGACCCCCGGCACCTCAACGTATTGACACCATCGGCATTGGCCTGAATGAAGTACTCGTTGATCACCAGCGACACCCCAGCGGGCGGATTCTGCTGAAGGCAATCCAGGCCAATGCCCAGAGTAGGGTCTGCAGGAACCAGGCTGTTGGTGGCATTGGCAGGTGTCACGGGGACCGCCTGATAGGCGATTCTCAGTGAGTTCTGAGTGGCATTGGCTGCGCCGCATGCAGGAATCAGCGGGGGGCCTGCGACGACGATGGCGTTGGGTGTGTTCTGCATGGCGCCATCGCAACCGAACACTGGCGCCAGTCCTTCAAAAAATTGTTCGAGCGGTGACGCAATGGTGCCTGCGGACGTGTCCCGGATGTACAGGTTGCGCCGTCGGGCCTGTTCCTCCGGGCTCGCGTTGGAGCTGAACAGCGTGGAGCCTTGAGTCCGACTGCCGCCAGTGGGCAGGGTGACAAGATCGAAGATATCGACGTAGCCGGCCTGCATCAGGTCCTGCCGGACGGTTTGCATGATCACGCGCGCGGGATCATTGAGCTGCGTCTGATCCTCCCGCTGGCGCAGGAGGTTGCTGCTGTTGACATAGACCAGACCGATGGCTGCGAGAATGATCAGCCCTATCGTCAGGCTGACCAGTATTTCGACCAGCGACAAGCCTTGCTGGCGGTGGCGACGCTGCTCGCGCCGAAGGTGGAGGGGCTGGGTCATGGCGTTACCCACAAGTTGAGACAGCGAATACCGGCCACCCGGGGCGCGGGGCAAGTCTCGTCTTCCCGGTTGACACCCAGCGCGACGTCGCTATCGGTTTCCGATTCGGCTTTTTCGCGCCACATGACCACCACGCGGCGCGCGTTGGGCTCGGTGTTGCCTCCGGCTTCGACGGGGAAAATGGCCCCTCGGCCACCGGGCAAATTGTCGCTGAGAGATTCCCTCCATTCGCGCAGATCCCGCTGGGCAGCCTGCGCGGCCGAGCAGTTGGGTTGTCCGTCAAGGCCGCAGTTGGGGTTGCTGTGCAGCGTCCCGGCACTTGCGTACGCGTCCTCGGCCAGGTAGGCGGTCTCCGGTGTGGCTTGCGCAGCAGCCAGGTTGGCCAGCGTCGTGGTGGCATTGTTCACCCGCATTTTTTCAATGATGAAGTTGGCTTGGTGAATGGCTTCGGCCCGGTGGGTGGATGTTTGCTGGTACCGGGTGGAGGCCAGAAGCATGCCGGCGATGCCCATCAGGCCAAGGGCCACCACCAGCATGGTGATCAGCACCTCGATGAGCGAGGCGCCCCGCTGCTTTCGCCGGTGAATGTGTGCGTGTGCCATGGCGATGGTGGGATCAGAGGGCGCAGGCATTGGGTGAGTCAAGAGTGATTCGTCCGGTCCGGTTGATGGTGATCCGGCGGACGAGATGGTCCATGTCGGGCCTGGTGGGACAGGCCTCGATCGTGGAGCCGTTGAAGTTGCTGGCAGGCCTGCCGTTGGGCAGGAACGTGAAGTTGCGCGCTGCAGGCACCGTGGCATCCATCTGGATGTTGTTGCGGGGAATGATGTCCTGCAGGATCCGTTGATTCGCATCGGCGGGGGTTCCCGTTCTGACGATCCAGCCTGCCTGCAATTCGGTGGCGGTGCAGGTGGCACCATCGCTGCTGGGGCAGACGGTGACGGGTATGTTGAGGCGAACGGCTTCCGCGCGGGCCAGGTGCAGCGAACTCGTGAAATCGTTCACGGCGGTGCGAACGGTATTGCGTACCTGCATCTGTATCCAGCTTGGTGAGGCCAAAGCCGCCAGAACGGCCACAAGGGCGACCACCACCATCAACTCGATCAAGGTAAATCCCGATGAGCTGTAACGGCCCCTGCGGGCATGGTGAATCGGACGGTTGAAAGGGTGCATCAAAGGGGTACTCCGATACCAAATGTATCGAACGGCAGGGCCTTTGCCGGAGTGTGTCTGACGTGCGGCGGCTTTGCGGCTACCGAGCGGCAAAAAGCATTCATCTCTATGCATTTTTGCCCATGGAGAGCCACCTCAATGGTTTGAGGGGGGCGCCAGCTCAGCGCCTCACCTCATCCACCAAAGCCCTGAACTCATCGATGTCCTCGAAGCTCCGGTAGACGCTGGCGAAGCGGATGTAGGCTACCTTGTCGAGCTTCTTGAGTTCGCGCATCACCATCTCGCCCAGCCGGGTGGCGGGAACCTCGCGCGCGCCCAGATTCAGGAGCTTTTCCTCGATGCGCTCGATGGCCGCGTCGACCTGCTCGGTGCTGACGGGCCGCTTGCGCAATGCCAGGCTGAACGAGGCGCGCAGCTTGTCAGGGACGTAGTCCACGCGGCGCCCGTCTTTTTTCACCACGGCGGGGAAACTCACGTCTGGCCGCTCGTAGGTGGTGAAGCGCTTTTCGCAGTGCCCGCACTGCCGCCGCCTGCGGATGAAATCCGCGTCTTCGGAAACGCGGGTTTCAACGACCTGCGTTTCCAGATGGCCGCAGAAAGGGCATTTCACCGGTAGACGGGGAAGCGGGCGGTCAGGGCGTTCACCTTGGCACGCACGGCCTCGATGTTGGTCGCATCGCGCGGGTTGTCGAGCACATCGGCGATGAGATTGGCCGTGAGACGGGCCTCCTCGTCCTTGAAGCCGCGTGTCGTCATCGCGGAGG
>CAZFOT010000128.1:0-10077 GCA_964520365.1 uncultured Hydrogenophaga sp. | reverse complement strand
ACATCGTCACCGAGTTCAAGAAGGAACAGGGCGTCGACCTGACCAAGGACGTGCTGGCCCTGCAGCGCCTGAAGGAAGCCGCCGAGAAGGCCAAGATCGAGCTCTCCAGCTCGGCCGCGACCGACCTGAACCTGCCCTACATCACGGCCGACGCCTCGGGTCCGAAGCACCTGAACATCAAGCTCACGCGCGCCAAGCTCGAAGCCCTGGTGGAGGAACTGATCGAGCGCACCATCGCGCCCTGCCGCACCGCCATCAAGGACGCGGGCATCAGCGCCTCCGACATCAACGACGTGATCCTGGTCGGCGGCATGACCCGCATGCCCAAGGTGCAGGAGAAGGTCAAGGAGTTCTTCGGCAAGGAGCCGCGCAAGGACGTGAACCCGGACGAAGCCGTGGCCGTCGGCGCCGCCATCCAGGGCCAGGTGCTCTCCGGCGACCGCAAGGACGTGCTGCTGCTCGACGTGACGCCGCTCTCCCTGGGCATCGAGACCCTGGGCGGCGTGATGACGAAGATGATCAAGAAGAACACCACGATCCCGACGAAGTTCGCGCAGACCTTCTCGACCGCCGACGACAACCAGCCGGCCGTGACCATCAAGGTGTTCCAGGGCGAGCGCGAGATCGCCTCGGGCAACAAGCTGCTGGGTGAATTCAACCTCGAAGGCATCCCCGCTTCGCCGCGCGGCATGCCGCAGATCGAGGTGTCGTTCGACATCGACGCCAACGGCATCCTGCACGTGGGCGCCAAGGACAAGGGCACCGGCAAGGAAAACAAGATCACCATCAAGGCCAACTCCGGCCTGAGCGAGGAAGAAATCCAGCAGATGGTGAAGGACGCCGAGCTCAACGCCGCCGACGACAAGAAGAAGGTCGAGCTGGTGCAGGCCCGCAACCAGGGCGAAGCCATGGTGCACAGCGTGAAGAAGAGCCTGGGCGAGCACGGCGACAAGCTCGATGCCACCGAGAAGGAAGCGATCGAGACCGCCATCAAGGATGTCGAGGAAGCGCTCAACGGCGACGACAAGGCCGCCATCGAAGCCAAGACCGAAGCCCTGATGACCGCCAGCCAGAAGCTGGGCGAGAAGGTCTACGCGGCGTCCCAGGCCGAAGCCGCTGCCGCGGCCGGTGATGCCCCCGAGGGCGACGCCTCCGCAGCCGGTGGCAACAGCAAGGCCGGCGCCGACGACGACATCGTGGATGCCGAAGTGAAAGAAGTGAAGAAAGGCTGATCGCCGCTCCACAGGCTTTCAACCCATCGCCGCGTCAGGGCAACCTGACGCGGCGTTCGCACTCAACAGGAACCGCATTTCCCCATGGCAAAACGCGACTTTTACGAAGTGCTGGGCGTTCCCAAGAACGCTTCGGACGACGAAATCAAGAAGGCGTATCGCAAGCTGGCGATGAAGCACCACCCGGACCGCAACCAGGGCGATGCGGCCAAGGCCGCCGAAGAACGGTTCAAGGAGGCCAAGGAGGCCTACGAAATGCTGTCGGACCCGCAAAAGCGCGCGGCCTACGACCAGCACGGCCATGCCGGCGTGGACCCCAACATGCGCGGCGGCCCCGGTGCCGAAGGCTTTGCCGGCTTCGGCGATGCCTTTGGCGACATCTTCGGCGACATCTTCGGTGGCGCGCGCGGCGGCCAGCGCGGCGGCCGCCAGGTCTACCGTGGCCAGGACCTGTCCTACGCCATGGAGATCTCGCTGGAAGAAGCCGCCGCCGGCAAGGAAAGCCAGATCCGCATCCCCAGCTGGGACGACTGCGAGACCTGCAAGGGCACGGGCGCCAAGCCCGGCACCAGCGTCAAGACCTGCTCGACCTGCCATGGCCAGGGCGTGGTGCAGATGCGCCAGGGCTTCTTCAGCGTGCAGCAGACCTGCCCGCACTGCCACGGCAGTGGCAAGATCATCCCCGAGCCCTGCACCAGTTGCCACGGCCAGGGCAAGATCAAGAAGCAGAAGACGCTGGAGATCAAGATCCCCGCCGGCATCGACGATGGCCAGCGCATCCGCAGCACCGGCAACGGCGAACCCGGCCAGAACGGCGGGCCTTCGGGCGACCTCTACATCGAGATCCGCCTGCGCAAGCACGACATCTTCGAGCGCGAGGGCGACGACCTGCACTGCCAGGTGCCCGTGCCCATGACCACCGCGTCCCTGGGCGGCGAGATCGACGTGCCCACGCTGCAGGGCAAGGCCACCATCGACCTGCCCGAAGGCACCCAGAGCGGCAAGACCTTCCGCCTGCGCGGCAAGGGCATCAAGGGCGTGCGCAGCAGCTACCCCGGCGACCTGTACTGCCACGTGGCGGTGGAAACCCCGGTCAAGCTCACCGAGCACCAGCGCAAGCTGCTGAAGGAACTCGACGAGTCGTTCAAGAAAGGCGGCCACAAGCACAGCCCGAACGACAAGGGCTGGTTCGAGAAGGCGAAGAGCTTTTTCAGCTGAGCGGCGGGCGCGGCAAAACAGGAAGGGGCGGTGGAGTGACCATCGCCCCTTTTTTCTATTCGCGCCGCTGCGCGCACCGGGCCACCTGCCGGATCACAGGCAATCGGCGGGAGAGTGCCGGGCTCGTGCGCAGCCTCACCGCAACGGGATGCCGCCCTCCTGGCAAGTCTGCCCGGCGAGGGCGCCCATCCGTTCGAAAAGCAACCTGAGATCTGCGAGAGCGCGCCTGTCGGTGCGAAGACGCACAAGGACAGGACCCGCAGGTTCTGCAAATGCTTCGGAACCTGCAATCAGGTGTAGAGCGCCACACCCGCTGCACGCACCTGCGCCGCGCGCGCGAGGCCCAAGACGTCCACCACCGGCTGCCACACGCTGTTGTAGGCCGGCAAGACGTCGGGCGAAAAAGCGGTGTGCGGCCAGTCGGAACCCCACACCAGGCGCTCCTGCATCTCCGAGGCCACGCGCAGGATGTGGTCGCGCAGCGCCTCGTAAGGTGCTGCGGCTTGCAGGCGGTACCAGCCCGACAGCTTGACCCAGGCGCCCTGTGACGCCAGCAGGCGCAGCGCTGCCCAGGCCGGGTCGTCCGGGGAAACGGTCGTGTCCAGGCCGGCCAGGTGGTCGAGCACGGCGATGAGGCCCGTGCCCTCGTGCAACGCCGCGATGGTGGCCAGTTGGTTGGCTCCGGCATACCACTGCACATGCCAACCGCGCTCGCGCAGACGCGGGGCCAGCGCTCCCAGGCCTTCGTGGCCATTGCCCACTGGAGAGACGAGGTTGAAACGCACACCGCGCACGCCCAGGGTGTGCATGCGGTCGAGCTCGGCGTCGGTGATGTCGCGGTCGATCACCACCACGCCACGGTGGCGCCCAGGTGCGCGCGCCAGCGCCTGCAGCAGCACGGTGTTGTCAGTGCCGTACACACTGGGCTGCACCAGCACCAGATGGTTCACCCCGTGGGCTTGCGCCAGCGCTTCGATGTCGGCCAGGTCGTGCTGCGCCGGCCGGTAGTGGCCGCCCTGCACCGGGCTCGCCGCATCGAACACATGCACATGACAGTCCCAGTCCTTGGCGGAGGTGGCGGGGTGTTGCGGCACGCTCATCCGGCGGTGATGTTCCGTTCCTTGATCACCTTGGCCCACAAGGTCTGCTGCGCCGTGATGAACTGACCAGCGCTCTGCTGGCTGGCGTCGGCAAACAGGTCACCGCCCAACTGGCGGATGCGGCCGAGCACTTCTGCATCGTCCAGGGCCGTGCGGATTGCGGTGACCAGCGCGGTCTTCACATCGGCGCTGATGCCTGCTGGCGCCAGAACGGGGTTCCACTCCAGCACTTCGTAGCCCGTCACGTCGGCTTCGGCCATGGTGGGCACTTCGGGCAGCGAACGGACGCGCAGCTTGCTGGTCACGCCCAAGGGGCGCAGCTTGCCGGCCTTGATGTGGCCCAGCGCAGAGGCCACGTTGGCAAAGAACAGCGGCACATGCCCACCCATCACGTTATTCATGGCGGGGCCGCCGCCACGGAACGGAATGTGCGAAAGCGTCACGCCCGCGCGTTGCTCAAACAGCGCGCCGGCCAGGTGCTGCGCCGAACCGTTGCCTGACGACGCGTAGATGAGCGACCCGGCCTTGGCCAGGCGGATCACGTCTTTCACGCTGTTGGCTTCAAAGGCCGGGTTGCACACCAGCACGTTGGGAAACGTGGCCAGCACCGCCAGCGGGGTGAAGGCGGTGGCCGTGTCGTACGGCAGCCGGGGATACAGCGAAGGGTTCACGGCAAAGGAAGACGCGTCGAGCAGCAGCGTGCTGCCGTCGGCCGTGGCACGTGCCACAAAGCCGGCTGCGATCTGCCCGCTGGCGCCGGCCCTGTTTTCCACCACCACAGGCTGACCCAGCGCCGCTTCCATGCGGGGCGCCAGGATGCGCGCCATGAGGTCGGCACCGCCTCCGGGCGGGTACGACACCACCAGCATGATCGGCTTGCCATCAGCGATCCTGGTCTGTGCGTGCGCGCCGATCCAGGGAGCGGCCATGGCAGCGCCGGCTGCGGTGATGAGGCGGCGGCGTGAAAGCCGCGCGCCGGCGCTGGTGTGAATGACAGACATGGGGACCCCTTCAGGTGATGGTGACGGTGTAGTGAAAGGCGTGGGCATCGCCAGTGGTGGTGCGCACTTCGACGCAACGCCCGGTGAGATCAAAGGCCGAGCGCTGCACCTGCGCACACGGGTGACCGGCGGGCAGCCCCAGGTGCTGCGCCTGCATGGCGCTGAGCTGGGCAAAACCGATGTCGTCCAGCGCGCGGTGCACGTGCACCTGCACCCTGCGCGCAAACATGGGGTAGAGCAGGTCATCCCAGGCGGAGAGGTCGTCGTTGGCCAGCGGACCAAACAGATCCAGCGGCAACCAGAGTTCTTCAAACAGCCGCGGCTGGCTACCCATGAGGCGCAGGCGGTGCAACCGCAGCACCGTTTCCCCGGCGCCAATGCCCAGCGCCCGCGAAACCGAAGCCGGTGCGTTCACCTGCCGGCGCTGCAGGATGCGAGACTCGGGCACTTCGCCGGTGCCGCTGTCAAACCGGAAGAAGCGCAGCATGGAGGCACCCGTGAGCCCTTGCCGCACGAAAGTGCCCTTGCCATGAATGCGCTCGATGAAACCCTGCTCCACCAGCAGTTCCAGCGCGCGGCGCATGGTGCCCAAGGCCACGCCGTGCTCACTGGCCAGTTGGCTTTCGGCAGGCAAGGCAGAGCCCGGTGGCCATTCCCCAGCGACCACGCGGGCACGCAGCGCCTGGGCAAGCGAGGCATAACGGCTGAGACCGGGTTCGGAAGACAGGAGGCGAAGAGGCTGGTTCATACCTCGAACTATAGTCATCTAGAGGACTAGATTAATCTAGGGAGAACCCTAGGATGGTGTTGTCACTGTGATGCGGTGGGTTGAAATCCTTCTCGCGGGCAGCCACCGGTCGACAACGGTGGGGTAGGTGCGCGCCGCGCGCGGGCATCAGCCTGAAGAAGAATGCAGATGATGTGGAAGGGGCCACCCCACCCGACGCGCTGTGACCTTGACAAGAAGTCTTGCGCGGCCACAAAGCCCATCAGCAGGCATGCTTCACACCATTCTTGGCTGCTCGTGATTTGGTACGATTTGGCTACTTGAACTCATGAAATCAGAGGGAGTTACATATGAAAGCATTTCAATGGCGCGGCATTTGGTTTTCTTTGACCGCTGTCGCGGCCCTGCTCGCGCACCCGGCGCACGCCCAACTCGATGACCTGTTCCGCTCGCCGGGCAACACCCACCAGGCGGCCCCGAGCGCGGCAGCGCAAGAACCACAAACGCCTGTGCAGAGCCGCCCGGCCCGGCAAGCCACAGGAAGCGCGCCCCAGGCTGCTTCTTCACCTGCCGCTCCGCCCGAGACAAAAGCCGCCAACGCGAACACGGTGGTCATCTACACCACACCCACCTGCCCTCACTGCAGAAGAGCGCTGAAACACATGCAGGACCGGCGGATCGCCTATGTTCAAAAAGACATTCAGCATGACCGCGCAAACCATGCCGAATTCAAGCGGATCGGTGGCCGAGGTGTGCCGCACATCCTGATGGGCAGTCATGTGATGGTCGGATTCAGTCCCCAGGGCTTTGACCGCAGGTACGCCGCATGGAGAGCCGAGGCCGCCGCCTCTCGCTGACATCGGCCTTCACGCCTGGGCCGGGCCGGAGCGCACCAAGCCGCGCGCCACGCGCTCACCCATTTTTTCCAGCAGCGCCCTCAGCGCGGGCGGCTCCAGCACCTCGAACTCCACATCGATCGCCACCAGCCACACGGCCAGCGACTCGAACTGGTTCGCTACGCCATGCAGCAGGCAGCGCGAGGCGTCGATGGCTTCGAGCCACGCCACGGACGGCGGGATGCGCCGCGCCATCGCCTCTAGCGGATGGTGCAGCACCACGCGCGCGGCCGGGGCGTCGGCCATGCCTGCGAGCGACCGCGCCACGTAGGCGCGCAGGTCGCCGCCGCCCGGCGCAGGGCGCGGCGCGAAATGCGCCCCCGCGCGTGCGGCGCCTTCCATGCGGTCGAGGCGGAAGGTCCGCCAGTCGTCGCGGGCCGGGTCCCAGGCCACGAGATACCAGCGGCCGTCCACGTGCACCAGCCCCTGGGGTTCCACCTCGCGCTGCGTGGCCTGGCCGCGGCTGTCGCGGTAGGCAAAGGCCAGGCGCAACTGGTCGCGGCAGGCCACGGCCATGCCGGCGAGGGTGCCGGCATCCACCGTGGGCCGCAGCGTTTCCATGGGCAGGACCACGTCGCGCAGGGCGTCGATGCGCTTGCGCAGGCGCAGCGGCATCACCTGCTGCAGCTTCACGAACGCGCGCAGCGAGCCTTCTTCGATGCCACTGACCGTGCCGGCCGCAGCGGTATGCAGCGCGATGGCCACCGCCAGCGCCTCGTCGTCGTCCAGCAGCAGCGGCGGCAGCGCCTGCCCGGCGCGAAAGGCGTAGCCGCCGGCCACGCCGCTGCTGGCATGGATGGGGTAGCCGAGCTGGCGCAGCCGGTCGATGTCGCGGCGCAGGGTGCGCGGGTGCACTTCCAGCCGCTCGGCCAGTTCGGCACCGGCCCAGTGGCTGCGGGCCTGCAGCAGCGAAAGCACCCGCAGCAGGCGAGAGGAAGACGTCAGCATGGCATACACTGTACGCCTTATCGAGGGCCGATACTGTCCGCAATCGAGCGCACAGTGCGGACACGTGTTCGGCGCGGTGCCGAGCCGGTTCAACCACAGGAGTCCCTCATGTCCCTCGTCCTCTACTGGCACCCCATGTCCAGCGCCACCCCCGTCGCCTGCGCCCTGGCCGAACTCGGCCTGCCGCACGACCGCGTGAAGGTCGACATCCGCACCGGCGAGCAGCGCCGCCCGGACTTCCTCGCGCTCAACCCCAACGGCAAGGTGCCCACCCTCACGGTGGACGGCGCACCGATGTTCGAGGCGCTGGCCATGCAGCTCCTGCTGGCCGAGCGCCATGGCGTTGAACGCGGCCTGTGGCCCCAGCCGGGCACGCCCGAACAGCTCCAGGCGTTTTCCTGGTGCACCTGGGCCTACGTGACCTACGGCGCACAGGTCATGCGCCGCCAGGCCGCCATCGACAAGGGCACACCCGACGACGACCACGGCCGCGCCGCGCTCGAAGCCATGGACGGCCTGCTGGCCCTGCTCGACGAGCGCCTGGCCAGGCACCCCTGGATGCTCGGCGATGCGTATTCGATGGTGGACCTGTGCGTGGGCTCGGTGGTCGGCTACAGCGCCTACCTGGGCGCCCCGGTTGGCAAACACCCGCACGCCATGGCCTGGCTGGGCCGGGTGCAGGCGCGGCCGGCCATGCAAGTAGAAGCCTGATTCACCGCCGAAGGCCGGGCGCGCAGTGCAGGGCTACACTGCCCGCATGAGCGTCAACATCCGATTCCTTGGCGGCGCCGGCACCGTGACCGGCTCCAAGTACCTGGTGGAGCATGACGGGCACAGCGTCCTGGTGGACTGCGGCCTGTTCCAGGGTTACAAGCAGCTTCGGCTGCGCAACCGCGACCCGCTGCCGGTGCTGCCCAACCACATCGGCGCCGTCATCCTCACCCACGCCCACCTGGACCACAGTGGCTACCTGCCGCTGCTGGCCAAGGAGGGCTTTCACGGCAAGGTGTGGGCCACGCCGGCCACGCGCGACCTCGCGCAGATCCTGCTGCCCGACAGCGGCCACATCCAGGAAGAAGACGCCAGCTTCGCCAACCGGCACGGCTTCTCCAAGCACGCGCCGGCCCTGCCGCTCTACACCGAGGACGACGCGCGGCAAAGCCTCAAGCTGTTCCGCACCGTGCCCATGCACCAGGCCTTCACGCCGGTGCCGGGCTGGACGGCGCGTTTCTCCGGCGCCGGCCACATCCTGGGCGCGGCCAGCCTGCTGCTGGAGGTGGGCGGGCGGCGCCTGCTGTTCTCGGGCGACCTGGGCCGGCCCGACGACAGCATCATGCTCGCGCCCGAGAACCCGCCCGCGGCCGACGTGGTGGTGTGCGAGTCCACCTATGGCGACCGCGACCACCCGGATGAGGACGTGCTGGCCGAACTCGGCCCGGCCTTGCAGCGGGTGGCCGCGCGCGGCGGCACGGCGGTGATCCCGGCCTTCGCGGTGGGCCGGGCGCAAGCGCTGCTGCACGCCATCGCCGAACTCAAGGCGGCGGGCACCCTGCCGCGCGGCCTGCCGATCTACCTGGACAGCCCCATGGCCATCCACAGCACCGAGCTGTTCGCCCGCCACCTGGGCGAACACCGCCTGAACGCCGCGCAGTGCCGAGACATGGCCACGGTGGCCACCATGACGCGCACGCCCGACGAGTCCAAGGCCATCGCATTGCAGCACGGCCCCAAGGTGATCATCTCGGCCAGCGGCATGGCCACCGGCGGGCGGGTGCTGCACCACCTGTCCAGGTACCTGGGCGACCACCGCAACATGGTGCTGCTCACCGGCTACCAGGCGCCCGGCACGCGCGGCGCCAGCCTGGCGAACGCCGCCACCCAGTTGCGCATCCACGGCAAGGACGTCCCGGTGCGCGCCGAGATCGTGCAGATGGCCTCCGCCTCGGCCCATGCCGACGCCGGCCAGTTGCTGGCCTGGCTGCGCGCCCTGCCCGGCGCGCCGCGCCGCGTGTTCGTGGTGCACGGCGACCCGCAGGCCTCGGACCGCCTGCGGTTCCGCATCGAGCACGAGTTGCGCTGGCAGGCGCTGGTGCCGGAGCACGGCAGCACATGGGTGGCATGAAGCACCCCCGCCGCGCTTCGCGCGACCCCCTCAAGGGGGCGGCACCAGCGGCCCGGCAGAGCCGGTTCCGCGGTGCCTCTGGAATGCGCTGCTTCATGCGTTACGGATCGCGCTCCGGCACGGTGAAAACTGCATCAGTGCCTGAACTTTGTTGAGCCCCCATACCCGAACCCCGATGACGCTTCGACTTCCCGCCCTGCTCTGTACCGCCCTGCTCACCCTGCCCGCCTGGGCCCAGAACGCCGAGTTCGACAACTGCCTGAACACGCTGCGCGCCCCGGCCCGCGCCGCCGGCGTGCAGGACGCCACCTTCAGCCGCCACACGCAGGGCCTGGCGCCCGACATGAGCGTGATCGACAAGCTCAACTTCCAGCCCGAGTTCCGCACCGCCATCTGGGACTACCTGGCCGGCCTGGTCGATGAGGAACGCGTGGCCGAAGGCCGTGCGCTGCTCGCCCAACATGCCGACACGCTGGCCCGGGTGCAGGACCGCTACGGCGTGGACCCGGCCACCGTGGTCGCCGTGTGGGGCGTGGAGAGCAACTTCGGCCAGACCTTCGGCAAATCGCCGCTGGTGCAGTCGCTGGGCACGCTCTCGTGCTTCGGCCGGCGCCAGACCTACTTCCGCACCGAGTTCTTCGCGGCCCTGCGCATCCTGCAGGCCGGGCACATCGCGCCAGAACGCTTCGTGGGTTCGTGGGCTGGCGCCTTCGGCCACACCCAGTTCATGCCCAGCACCTTCGAGCGGCTGGCGGTGGACTTCGACGGCGACGGCAAGGCCGACCTGATGGACAGCACGGTGGATGCCCTGGCTTCCACCGCCCACTTCCTGC
>CAZFOT010000127.1:0-10089 GCA_964520365.1 uncultured Hydrogenophaga sp. | reverse complement strand
GATCGAGCTCAAGCTCAGCCAGGGCGCCAAGCCCGGCCACGGCGGCGTGCTGCCCGGCGCCAAGGTCACGCCCGAGATCGCCGCCGCGCGCGGCGTGGCCGTGGGCACGGACTGCGTGTCGCCAGCCGCCCACAGCGCCTTTTCCAGCCCCATTGAACTGATGCAGTTCATCGCCCGCCTGCGCGAACTCTCGGGCGGCAAGCCCACCGGCTTCAAGCTGTGCATCGGCCACCCCTGGGAGTGGTTCGCCATCGCCAAGGCCATGCTCGAAACCGGCATCACGCCCGACTTCATCGTGGTCGATGGCGCCGAAGGCGGCACCGGCGCGGCGCCGCTGGAGTTCACCGACCACGTGGGCGCGCCGCTGCAGGAAGGCCTGCGCCTGGTGCACAACACCCTGGTCGGCGTGAACCTGCGCGAGCGCATCAAGATCGGCGCGGCGGGCAAGATCATCTGCGCCTTCGACATGGCAAAGACCATGGCCGTGGGCGCCGACTGGTGCAACAGCGCGCGCGGCTTCATGTTCGCGCTCGGCTGCATCCAGGCCCAGAGCTGCCACACCGGCCGCTGCCCCACCGGCGTGACCACGCAGGACCCGGTGCGCCAGCAGGCGCTGGTGGTGCCCGACAAGGCCACCCGGGTCTACAACTTTCACCAGCAGACGCTGGAAGCCCTCAAGGAACTGGTGCAGGCTGCCGGCCTGCAGCATCCGGGCGAAATCAGCGCCCACCACATCGTGCGCCGCGTGAACCAGAACGAAGTGCGCCTGCTGGCCAACCTGCTGCCCGAGGTCGCGGCCGGATCGCTGCTGCCGGGCCCGGAAGGACAGCACGCCGTCTTCACCACCTATTGGGACCGCGCGAGCGCGCAGTGCTTCAGCATGGTATGAAGGCCGCCCTCAGGTGCCCTTGCGCTGCTCCATCGCCAGGCGAACGGCCAGGCCGGCGAGCACGAAACCCATGATGTACCTTTGCGCCGCCATCCAGCGCGGGTTGCGCACGAACCACATCGCCAGCCTGGCGGCCGACAGGGCGATCGCCAGGTTCACGGTGAAGCTCACGCCGATCTGGGTGAACCCCAGCACCAGGCTCTGCATGAAGACCGATCCATGCTCCGGCAAGACGAACTGGGGAAAGATCGAGAGATAGAAGACGGCGATCTTCGGGTTGAGGAGGTTGGTGAGAAAGCCCATGAGGAACAGCTTCGAAGGCGGGTCTTCCGGAAGCTGCCTGGCTTCGAAGGGCGATCGGGCACCTGGCTTCACCGCTTGCCAGGCCAGGTACAGCAGGTAGGCAGCGCCCGCCCACTTGAGCACCTCGTACGCCAGAGGCACCGCCATGAACAAGGCGGTGAGACCGATGGCCGCGGCCAGCATGTGAACGAGGAAGCCGGCAACGACACCGAGCAAGGAGATGACGCCCGCCTTGCGGCCCTGGCAGATGGACCGGGAGATCAGGTAGATCATGTTGGGGCCGGGCGTCAGCACCATCAGCAGGGCGGCACCCGAAAACAGCAGCCAGTCATTCAGTGGAACCATCGGTACGCCTTCTCGGTGGGTCAGTGGGACAGTGGGGCAATGCGGACAACCCGCACGCTCATGGAACGGGCGCCATCAGTGCGCCCTTTTCCAGCAGCAGCTCGCGCAGGATGGAGCGGTGGCAGCGGGCCTCGTGCTCGCAGTAGCAGCCCACGGAGAAGTCCGTCTGGTAGGAGAGCTTTGCGAGCAGTTCGATGCTGCGGCTGTTCTCGGGCGTGGCCATCTCGGCGCGGTACTTGCGCGTGAAACCGAGCCACTGCGCGGGCATGCGCGCTTCCTGCCCGAGCTTCATGGTCTCCACGCTGGGCGCTAGGTTGGGGTACCACACGTCGTACCAGTTGCCCGACGCAAAATCGCTCTTGGGTACGCCACGCGGCGGCCTTCGCACGGTGCCGATGCGGATGCCCTCACCCGCTGCCCTGTCGCTGCCCAGCCGCACCACGCGAATGGCCATGAACGCTCTCCTCGTGTTGTCGAAACCACGATGGTCTCAGATGCGCGAGCCGTCTTCCAGAAAGCGCTCCTCGCGCTCCAGCACGCCCTGCGCATCGTAGCGCTTGCGGCGCAACAGCAGGCCGCGCTCGCCGTGTTCGTCCTCGCGCTGCAGCACGCCTTCTTCGCTGAAGTACTTCTGCCAACCCCACAGGCGGCCGTTGCGCTCGGTGTTGGCGGCGGCGGGCTGGCCGTTGTCCCAGAAGCTCTCGGTGGTGCGCTCCTCGTGGCGGCCTTCGCGGCGGATCTGCTGGCGCAGCTTGGGCTTGCCGTTCAGGTACCACTGCTCGATGCGCTGCTCGTGACCGCCGGCCCAGGTGATGAGCTGCGTGAGCTGCCCGCTCTCGGCCCATTCGCGCGTCATGCCTTCGCGACCTCCGGCGCTGTTGGGATCGCGCTCGATGAAGTCGGTCTCCGAGCGCGGCTGTCCCGAGGGGTAGAACACACGCTTGACGCGCCGGCCGTCCTTGAGTTCTTCGCTGCGCACGAGCCTGCCCTCCCGGTCCAGCACGGTCTGGCGCTGCATCTGCCCATCGAGATAGCTCACCGTGCCGGACGGCTTGCCCGGCTCTCGGTACAGAGTGACCTCGCTGGCACGCCCGGCGTGGCCGCAGACCTCGCGATCCTGCGGCAGCAGGCTCGTCGGCGCGCAGCGCAACTCGCTGAGCGTGCCGTCGGCCAGGTAGCCGATGGTGAGCACGGTGCGGCGCTCGGCGGCAAAGCGCAGCGCCTGCAGGTGGCCGGCCTCGGCAAAGGTCTTCTGCACGCCCGCAGCGCTGCCGTCTTCCAGGTTCTCTTGCTTGCGCAACGTGCCTCTGGCGTCGAAGGTGCGCGCCGGGCCGTGGCGGTTGCCGCGTTCGTTGACGCTGTATTCGCGCCGCTCGCCATCGGCCAGCACCATCACCACCGGGCCGACGAACCGGCCGTCGCGCAAGGTCTGCTCGCGCAGGCGCACCTGGCCGTCCTCGTCGGTGCAGCGCATCACGCCGCTCTTGCCCGCCGTCGTGTGGCCGTTGCTGGGGTTGACACTCTCGCCGTTGAGCTCGCAGCGAGGAATGGCCCAGGCGCTGGCGCAGAACAGAGCGCCGATGGCGAGCGACAGCAGGCGCGTTTCAATCGACATGGCTTGGGCTCCACTCGCGACAAACGTGCACACCGGCGCGCGCCAGGCGCCGGGCCATGCAGAGCACGGCATCGTCCTTGCTCACCAGCGTGGCGCAGTGGGCGACGGCAAGGTCGATGAACTTCTGGTCGTCGGTGTCCTTGCAGGTATAGGCCGCCTTGGGCGCGTCGGGCACGAGGCGGGCGTGGCGATCGAAGGCGTCGAGCACGTCCCGCGCCGGCTGGCCCTGCGTGCTCAGGCGGCGCGCGATCTGCGGGTAGGCGAGCACGCGCGCGAGTTCCTCGCGCATGGCGGCGGTGGCCAGCCAAGCCCCGGGCGCGCGCTCCAGCGCGGCGTGCAGCGCCGCAGTGGCCGGGTCCTGGAAGACGAACAGGTCGAGCGCGATGTTGGTGTCGAGCACCAGCACGCCGATGGCGCCGGGCACGCTCAGGCCTCCGGGGCGGGACGCGGCTTGCGCGCGGTGAGGTCGAAGCGGAACAGGCGGCATTCGATCGGACCGTTCCACAGCGGCACGCGGCGCGATTCCTTCAAGCGCATCTTGCCCGGCAGCTTGAGGTCGGGCGTGAGCAGCCAGGCGCTCCAGCCCGCGTAGTGGGTCTTCCAGTGCGCGGCGAGCTGGTTGAAGAAATCGCTGCCGTCGCCGCCATCGGCCATCTGCGCGCTCTCGCGGCCTCCGCGGTCCTGGCCCACGGTGAAGGTGCGTGGCGCGGCGCGGCGCTGGGCGCGCGCGCCGGCATTCTCACCCGCCACGCCGGCGGCAGCGATGCGCTCGCCGTACGGCGGGTTGAGCAGCATCACACCGGGCTTGTCGCTGGGCGGCGTGCGCTGCAGGGCGTCGCCGCCGCGCAGCTCGATGGCGTGGGCCACGCCCGCGCGCTCGGCGTTGCGTTGCGCGAAATCGACCATGCGGAAGGACACGTCGCTGCCGAACACGATCGGGGCATGGCCGGCCGGCCACTCGCGCCGCTGCTTCAGCGCATCGTCCTTGATGGCCTGCCACACGTGGGGTTGGAACGGCAGCAGCTTCTCGAATCCGAAGCGGCGCAACTGCCCGGGCGCCATGCGCAAGGCGATCTGCGCCGCCTCGATCACCACGGTGCCGCTGCCGCAGCAGGGGTCGTACAGCGGGGCGACACCGTCCAGCGGCTGGTCGGCGCAGGCGTCCCAGCCGGTGGCCGCGATCATGGCCGCGGCCAGTGTCTCCTTCAGCGGCGCGTCGCCCTTGTCCTCGCGCCAGCCGCGCTTGAACAGCGACTCGCCCGAGGTGTCGATGTAGAGCGTGACGGTGTCGGTGGTGAGGTGGGCGTGGATGCGCACGTCGGGCCAGGTGGTGTCCACGCTGGGACGCTCGCCGCGTTTGGCGCGGAAGCGGTCGCAGATGGCGTCCTTGATCTTGAGCGCGGCGAAGTTCAGGCTGGTGAGCGGGCTGTGCTGGGCGGTGATCTCGACCTTGATGGTCTGTGCCGGCGTGAACCAGATCTCCCAGGCCACGCCGCCCGCGGCGCTGTACAGGTCCTGCTCGTTGCGGTATTCGCCGTGCCAGAGCCGCACCAGCACGCGCTGGGCGAGGCGGCTGTGCAGGTTCAGGCGCAAGGCGTCGCGCCACGACGCCTGCACGCCCACGCCGCCGCGCGCCTTGTGCTGCACCGCCTCGCCGGTGACGCGCCGCACTTCGGCGCTGAGCATGTCCTCCACACCGGCGGCGCAAGGGAGGAAGAGCTGGAGCTGGTTCATGGCGGTCGAGCGTTGAGCGAGGGAGGGGGACGAGGGAGAGTTCACGCCGGAAGCCCGACGCCCGACCTCCTCAGAGGTTCTTGCGCAGGTTGGCCGGTGCGATGCGCAGGGCCTCGCGGTACTTGGCCACGGTGCGGCGGGCACACTCGATGCCCTGTTCGCGCAGCAGGTCGGAGAGCTGGTTGTCCGACAGCGGCTTGGAAGAGGTCTCCGAGGCGATGAACTGCTTGAGCAGGGCGCGCACCGCCGTGCTCGATGCGTTGCCGCCGGTCTCGGTGCCCAGCGACGAGCCGAAGAAGTATTTGAGCTCGTAGGTGCCGAAGGGCGTGGCCATGTACTTGGCGGTGGTCACGCGGCTGATGGTGGACTCGTGCAGGCCGAGCTCGTCGGCGATCTCGCGCAGCACCAGCGGGCGCATGGCCAGTTCGCCGTGCATGAAGAAGTTGCGCTGGCGCTCGACGATGGCGCTGGAGACGCGCAGGATGGTGTCGAAGCGCTGCTGGATGTTCTTGATGAACCAGCGCGCTTCCTGCAGCCGCTGCTGCATGGCCGCGTGGCCGGCCTCGCCGCCGCCATCGCGCCCGCCGCGGTTCTGCCGCATGGCGTTGGCGTAGACGTCGTGCACGCGCAGGCGCGGCATCACGTCGGGGTTGAGGGTGACCTTGAAGCCGCGCCCGGCGCGGGTGACGATCACGTCGGGCACCACCAGGTTGCGCTCCAGATCGACGAACTGGCGCCCCGGCTTGGGTTCGAGCCTGGCGATCAGCGCCATCGCGGCACGGACCATGGCTTCGTCCAGGCCGCAGACGATGCCAAGCCGCTTGATGTCGCGCTTGGCCATCAGCTCCAGCGGCTGGCCGCAGATGGCCAGCGCCGCGCGCGCCTCGGGCGTGTTGCGCAGCTCCAGGATCTGCAGGCGCAGGCACTCGCCCAGGTCGCGCGCACCCACGCCCGCCGGCTCCATGTGCTGCAGCCAGTGCAGCGCCGTGGCCAGGCGCTGCTCCAGCGCCTCGCGGTCCTCCAGGCTGGGCTCACTGTCCGGCGCGCTCATGTGCAGCCAGGCGCTGGCCAGGTCGGACAGGCTCTCTTCCAGGTAGCCGTCGTCGCTGAGCGATTCGATCAGGAAGTACAGGGCGGCGCGATCTTCCTCGTTCAGGCGCAGGCAGCGGGCCTGATCGTGCAGGTGGTCCTGAAGGCTGACGCTGGCGCGCGCCAGGTCGGCGGCCGACGCGGTCTCGTCGCCGTCGGACGAGCCGCTGTGGCGCGCCGGCGCTTCGCCACCCCACTCGCCATCGTCGGGCGCGATGTCGACCGTGCCGTCGCCCTCCCAGCTTTCCTCCAGCGGCGAGGCGCCATCGAGCCGGCTCTCGATCGCGTCGCCATCGGCGGCATCACCACCTGCGGCGCTGTCGCGATCCGGCGCGGAGCGTTCGAATTCGGCCGGCCCTGCCACCGGCGGCTCGTCGGACGGCTGGGCCGCTTCGGCGATCTGCTCGCCGGCGCTCACGGGCACGTCGGCCTGCTCCAGGCCGAACGCCTCGCGCTCGGCGACCTCCTCGGTGCGCTCCAGAAAGGGGTTTTCGTCGAGCATCTGCTCGACTTCCTGCGCCATCTCCAGCGTGGACAGCTGCAACAGGCGGATCGACTGCTGCAGCTGGGGCGTGAGCGCCAGATGCTGCGAGACGCGCAGGGAAAGGCCTTGCTTCATGCGCCCGCCTGCTCAGGGAATGGCGCGGACGGAACCGCCGCGCACGGACACCCGCCGCAAGGCCCGCCCCTTGCGGGCGCCGCGGACAGCGCATGGGTGCGACCTCGGAGCCATGCGCCTCACATCCTGAAGTGCTCGCCGAGGTACACCCGGCGCACGTCGGCGTTTTCCACGATCTCGGCCGGCGTGCCGCTGGTGAGCACGTGGCCGTCATTGATGATGTAGGCGCGGTCGCAGATGCCCAGCGTTTCGCGCACGTTGTGGTCGGTGATCAGCACGCCGATGCCGCGCGCCTTGAGAAAACTCACGATGCGCTGGATCTCGATCACGGCAATCGGGTCAATGCCGGCGAACGGCTCGTCGAGCAGGATGAAGCGCGGGCTGGTGGCCAGCGCGCGCGCGATCTCCACGCGGCGGCGTTCGCCGCCGGAGAGCGCGGGCGCGGGCGAATCGCGCAGGTGATCGACATGCAGTTCCTTCAGCAGCGACTCGAGCCGGCTGTTGACTTCCGCCTCGGCAAGCGGGTTGCCCTCGCCGTCCGTCTGCAGTTCGAGCACGGCGCGCACGTTGTCGGCCACGCTGAGCTTGCGGAAGATGGAAGCCTCCTGCGGCAGGTACCCCAGCCCCAGGCGGGCGCGCCGGTGAATGGGCAGGCGCTCGATGGACTGCCCGTCGAGCAGGATCTGGCCGCCGTCGACGCGCAGCAGGCCGACGATCATGTAGAAGGACGTGGTCTTGCCGGCGCCGTTGGGTCCGAGCAGGCCCACCACCTCGCCTTTGTCCACCGCCAGGGAAACATCCTTGACCACCCTGCGGCTGCCATAGGCCTTTTGCAATGCCCGGGCTTCCAGCGTGCTGCGGTCAGCCGACCCTGGCGGCCGGGCGGCCGCATCCCTCGTCACTGGCTTTTCTCTTGAATCTGGCCGCTGGGGCGCAGCGTGGCCGGGTCGGCGGGCGGCGTCGCGGGCGCGGCGCCTTCGCTCGGGATCGGGGTGAGCATGGCGCGCACCCGGCCCGACGGATTGGCCGCGTTGCGGCCGGCCTCGTCGCCCTTGACGGTGAACACCTCGGTCGCGCTGTTATAGACGATCAGGCTGCCGCGCGCCTCGTCGTTGATCTGGGGGCCCCGGTAGCGGCGCAGCACCGCGCTGCCGGTGAAACGGACGACTTCCGACTTGCTGTCGTATTCGATGCGCACGCCCTCCCCTTCGATCCACTCATCCAGGCCCTCGCGCTTCTGGCGGAAGAAACCGGGCGTGGCGGCGGTGCCGGTGAGCACGCCCACCTGGTTGCCCTGGGCGTCCTGCTGCACCTCGATCTGCCGCCCGCGCATGACGATGGTGCCCTTGGTCAGCACCACGTTGCCGGTGAACACGCTGGTCTGCTTGGCCTCGTCGTACCGCAACGCGTCGGCCTCGATGTTCATGGGCTTGTCCTTGTCGGCCGCCTCGGCATGGACGGCACCCACGCAGAACAGACTGACGGCCAGCGCGGAAACGGTTCGGATCAGGAATGGTGTCGGCATAGGGGAGGGGCGGCGTCTTAGGGCACGAAACTTGCATTCATTGTAACGGCGTGAATCCGGGAATCCACTCCGCCAGAAGCAGAAAACCCCGCAACGCGGGGTTCGCCGGGATCGGGCTGGTTGCCGTTCAGCCCTTGCGCACCTCGGCAATGAGGGCATTGGCCACGGCCAGCGTGCGGGCACCCTGGCCCGGAACGTAGAACCGGCCGGCCACGCCCAGCGCCGGCGTGCCTTCCACTTGGTAGGCCTCTTGCAATTGCGTGGCGCGGCGGGCCTTGCCCGCCACCGCGAAGGAGTTGTAGAACTCGGTGAACTTCGCCCGGTCAACCCCCTGTTTCTCGACCCAGTTGGTGATGGTCTCGGGCGTGGTCAGCCGCTGCTTGTCGACATGGATCGCGCGGAACACTTTTTCGTGCAATGCTTCGACCTGGCCCATGGCTTCGAGCGTGTAGTACAGGCGCTGCAGCGGCACGAAGGCATCGCTGAACGCCACCGGCGTGCGGCGCAGGGTGACGTGGGCCGGCTTGTTCTTGAGCCACTCGGCGATGTGGGGCTCGAAGTTGTAGCAATGGACGCAGGTGTAGGCGAAGAACTCGACCAGCTCGACCTGGCCGGCCGGCGCATCGACCGGCGCGGGGCGCGCCAGGCGGAGGTAGTCCTTGCCCTCCTTCAGCGCGGCGGCCTGGGCGTGGGCCGTGCCCCAGCCGAGCGTGCCAGCGGCAGCCAGTCCACCACCGGCCAGCAGGGCTCGGGAAAAATTTCGACGTTGCATGTTTTCAGACTCCTGATGGTTACCGCACTTGGGGCTTTGGCCAGGCTGGAAGTTCCCGGCGCCCCGCCCCCGTCCTCCCCGGAGAGGACCGGTTCAGCGATCGACGCGCACCAGCGCCGCATCCACCCCGTTGACGGTCAGTTGTTCCCGGGTGATGTCGGCCAGGGCACGGTCCGCGAACGGCCCGACGCGCACGCGGTAGACCGTGCGGCCAGCCTGCTCGCGCTCGGTCACGGTGGCGTCGATGCCCAGCATGGCCAGGCGGGCTCGCTGGGCCTGGGCGTCGTCGGGGTTGCGGAAGGCGCCCGCCTGCACGAAATAGGCGGACGCGCCGCTCGCAGCACCGGATGCGGCGGCAACCTCTGCCGGAGGTGAAGCGGGCGCCGGCCCGCCCAGCCGCGACTGCACCAGATCGCCCAGCGGATCGCCGGCCGCGGCCGGCGACGCGCCGGCGCCCGGCAGTGCCCGGCCGTCGGCGGGAGGCACCACGATGGCACCGGCCGGGTCCGCAGGCGGGACGGCCACGGGCTGGCTGCCCGCGCGCCCGCCGAGCGCGGCGTTGGGGTTCCAGCCGCGGTTGCGCTCGGCCTCGATGAGGTCCTGGCCCGCGCTGCGGGAAACGCCCCGGTCCACGAAGGGGATGGGCACCTTGGTCACGTACACCGCAACCGCCAGGGCTGCGCCGAGACCGACCAGCAGCCCCACCACGAAGCCCAGCAAAGTGCCTCCGCGCTGAAGGCGGCGGGACAGGGATCGGGATGTCATTTGTCTTGCTTTCACTTCACATCTTCTTCGGCGCGCTCACGCCCAACACATTCAGGCCATTGTGCAACACCTGCGCGGTGGCCGCGACCAGCGCCAGGCGCGCCTTCCTGAGCGTTTCGTCGTCCACCAGGATGCGCTCGGCATCGTAGTAGCTGTGATAGCAGGCCGCGAGCTCGCGCAGGTAGAACGTGACGTCGTGCGGCGCGAAATCGCGCGCGGCATCGGCCAGCATGCCGGGGTAGCGGGCCAGCAGCAGCATCAGCGACTGGGCCGCCGGGCTCTCCAGCGGTGCCAGGTCCGCGTCCTTCAGGTCCTCGACATGTCCACCGTCCTTTTCCTGCCAGGCCGCCAGCACCGAGCAGATGCGCGCGTGGGCGTACTGCACGTAGTAAACCGGGTTGTCGTTGTTCTTCTGGACCTCGCGGTCCAGAAG
>CAZFOT010000126.1:0-10143 GCA_964520365.1 uncultured Hydrogenophaga sp. | reverse complement strand
CCTGCACGTGCTGTACGCGGAGGAAGACAAGACCCTGCGCGGCGTCGCCAACTTCCTGTCCGATCCGGCATGCCCCTTCGAGGCGACGCTGCACCGGATGATGACGACGCACCACCTGGGCGAATCTCCCCACCCCGTCGTCGCCTCAGCCGCTCGCGAAGTCCTCAACAAGAGCGAGAACGAGCGCTCGGGCGTGCTGTCCACGGCCATGAGCTTCCTGGGCCTGTACCGCGACCCGACGGTGGCCGAAGTCACTTCGCGCTGCGACTGGCGCATCGCCGATCTCATTTCCGCCGAGCACCCGGTCTCGCTGTACCTGGTCGTTCCGCCTTCTGACATCTCGCGGACCAAGCCGCTGATCCGCCTGATCCTCAACCAGATCGGCCGGCGTCTCACCGAATCGCTCGACGGCTCGGACGGCATCGAGCGCAGGCACAAGCTGCTGCTGATGCTCGACGAGTTCCCGGCCCTGGGCCGGCTGGACTTCTTCGAGTCCGCGCTGGCCTTCATGGCGGGCTATGGCCTGCGCGCTGTCCTGATCGCGCAGAGCCTGAACCAGATCGACAAGGCCTACGGCCCGAACCACTCGATTCTGGACAACTGCCACGTGCGCATCGCCTTCGCCACGAACGACGAGCGCACGGCCAAGCGCATTTCGGATTCGCTGGGCACGGCCACCGAACTGCGCGCCCAGCGCAACTACGCGGGCCACCGGCTGGCGCCGTGGCTGGGCCACCTGATGGTCTCGCGCCAGGAGACGGCGCGACCGCTGCTCACGCCCGGCGAGGTGATGCAACTGCCGCCCGACGATGCGGTAGTGATGGTCTCTGGCCATCCGCCGATCCGTGCGAAGAAGCTGCGCTACTACCAGGATCGCAACTTCACGCGGCGCGTGCTGGCGCCGCCCATCCTCGGCGCTGGTGCCTATGCGGACAAGCCAGCCGGCCGCACCGATGACTGGAGTGGCTTGACGGTCCCCGCGTCTGTGCCGAACGCCATGGGTAGCAATGTCGCCGGCCTGGCCGATGAAGGCGGCCCCCAGCTCAAGCCCGAGCTGGAGGTGGCGATCGATCCGGCTCGGGAGCCGGATGCCGGTGACCTGATCCTGCTGGATGACGAGCGCGACGATGACGGCGCGCCGCTGCTGCCGCGCGATCTGGATCGCCAGCTCGACCGCGACCTGATGCGCACCGCCCGGCTGGCCGCGCTGGACCCTGATGACGGGATCACGCTATGACCCGGGCCCGTCTGAACATCTTCATCGAACCCGAACACGCGAAGCGTCTGGAGGACGTGGCCGTGCACCGGGGCGTGTCCAAGTCCTCGGTGATCGCGGCGGCGCTGGCCTCGTTCCTTTCACCGGACGCGATGGACCAGCGCGAGGCCGCCATGGCCAAACGCCTGGACCGGCTCTCGCGCCAGTTCGACCGGCTGGAGCGCGACCAGACGATCCTCATCGAGACCGTGGCGCTGTTCGTGCGCCACTACCTGACCCTGGCGCTGCCGGTACCCGAGCAGCAGCAGGAAGCCCTGCGCGCCCAGGGCCGTGCCCGCTATGCCCAGTTCATCGAGCAACTGGCCCGGCACATCCAGCGCGGGCGCAGCCTGGTGCGGGAAGTTCATGAGGAAATCGGTCCCTCTGAGAGCGGGACAGGGGAGGGCGCCACATGAAGCGAAGCGACGAATTGCCGGGCGCCGAGCCCGCCGAACGGCGCATCCGCATGCTGCGCACGGCCATGGGGCCGCAGATCGCCGCCGCGCTGGAAGACCCGGAGGTGGTCGAGGTGCTGCTGAACCCGGACGGCTCGCTGTGGGTGGACCGCCTGGGCAGCGGCCGCACGCCCACCGGCCACAAGCTGCCGGCGCCGATCGCAGAGCGAATCATCCGGCTGGTGGCCGCGCACGTGCGTGCCGAGGTCCATCCTGGTGCCCCGCTGCTGTCGGCCGAGTTGCCGGAGACCGGGGAGCGCTTCATGGGCGTGCTCCCGCCCATCACGCGGGCACCGTCTTTTGCCATCCGCAAGCGCGCGCTGCGCATCATGACCCTGGCCGACTATGTGGCCGATGGCGTGATGACCGAGGCGCAGGTGGATTTCCTGCGCGCGGCCGTGCGCGAGCGCCAGAACATCGTGGTGGTCGGCGGCACCAGCACCGGCAAGACCACGCTCGCCAATGCGCTGCTCGACGAGATCGCATCGACGGGCGACCGCGTGCTGATCCTCGAAGACACCGTGGAGCTGCAATGCCGCAGCGACGACCACATCGCCATGCGCACCGAGCCCGGTGTCAGCACGATGGCCGACCTGGTGCGCGCCACCTTGCGGCTTCGGCCTGACCGCATCGTGGTGGGCGAGGTGCGCGGCGCCGAAGCCCTGGACCTGCTCAAGGCCTGGGGCACCGGGCACCCGGGCGGCATCGCCACCGTGCATGCCGGCTCGGCCCAGGGCGCGCTGGTGCGGCTCGAACAGCTCGTGCAGGAGGTCAGCGTCACCGTGCCGCGCGCGCTGATTGCCGAGGCCGTGAACGTGATCGTGTTCATCTCCGGACGGGGCCGCGCCCGGCGCGTGCGCGAGATCGCCCGCGTCATCGGGCATGACCACCACGGCTACCAGCTCGACGCTTCGCTGGGGCCGCCGTTTCCCGACATCCCCCCGGCCTCGCTTTCTCAACCCCCGTCATCCACCACAGGAGATCCGACGTGACTTCATCCCATCGTGCGACTTTCCGCAAATCCGTTTCGCCGTACCTGCCTGCCACCGTGCTGGGCGCGCTGCTGCTGGCCACCGTGATGCCTGCCTACGCGGCCGGCTCCAGCATGCCCTGGGAGGCGCCGCTGCAATCGATCCTGGAATCCATCCAGGGGCCGGTGGCGCGCATCGTCGCGGTGATCATCATCATCGCCACGGGCCTGGCGCTGGCCTTCGGCGACACCTCGGGGGGCTTTCGCAAGCTGATCCAGATCGTGTTCGGCCTGTCGATCGCGTTCGCGGCCTCGTCCTTTTTCCTCAGCTTCTTCAGCTTCTCGGGTGGGGCGGTGCTGGCATGAGTGCGGGTGGCGACATGCCCGGCATGGTCTCGGGGTTTGAGGTGCCGCTGCATCGGTCTCTGACCGAGCCCATCCTGCTGGGCGGCGCACCGCGCACGGTGGCGATCGCCAACGGCACGCTGGCCGCCGCCGTCGGGCTGGGCCTGCAATTGTGGATTCCAGGCGTCCTGCTCTGGATCGTGGGTCACGCGCTCGCGGTCTGGGGCGCACGCATGGACGCGCAGTTCATGGCCGTGTTCGCGCGGCACATCAAGCACCGGCCGCTGCTGGACGTGTGAGGAGAGGACGACGCGATGCTGAGCCTCGCCGAATACCGCCAGCGCCCCGCGCTGCTGGCCGACTGGCTGCCCTGGGCTGGTCTTGTCGCACCGGGCGTGGTGTTGAACAAGGATGGTTCGTTCCAGCGCACGGCGCGCTTTCGGGGGCCGGACCTGGACAGCGCGACGCAGGGTGAGCTGGTCGCCACCTCGGCGCGGCTGAACAACGCGCTGCGCCGCCTCGGCTCGGGCTGGGCGCTGTTCGTGGAAGCCGAGCGGCGCGAGGCGGCGGACTATCCCGAATCGACGTTCCCCGAGGCCCTGTCCTGGCTGGTCGATGAAGAACGGCGCGCCAGCTTCGAGGAGGCCGCCAGCCACTTCGAGAGCGCCTACCACCTGACCCTGGTGTACCTGCCGCCCGAGGAGGCGCGTGCGCGCGCCGGGCGCCTGCTCTACGAGAACCGCCGGGTGGAGGGCGTCGATTGGCGCGAGCGGCTGGAAGCCTTCGTCGCCGAGTCCGCGCGCCTGTTGGATCTGCTCGACGGCGTGATGCCGGAGATCGGCTGGCTCGATGACGCCGCCACGCTCACCTACCTGCACGGCTGCATCTCGCAGCGCCGCCACCCGGTGGCCGTGCCCGAGTTACCGATGTGCCTGGACACGCTGCTGGCCGACCGGCCGCTGGTCGGTGGCCTGGCGCCCATGCTGGGCGAGCAGCACCTGCGCGTGCTGACGGTGCGCGGCTTCCCGACCTCGACCTGGCCCGGGATTCTGGACGACCTGAATCGCCTGGGCTTCGCCTACCGCTGGTGCACCCGGTTTCTTTGCATGGAGAAGGCCGAGGCCGAGAAGGAACTGGTGCGCCTGCGCCGGCAGTGGTTCGCCAAGCGCAAGAACATCGTGGCGCTGCTGCGCGAGACGATCTTCAACCAGGAAGCCCCGCTGGTTGATACCGACGCCAGCAACAAGGCCGCCGACGCCGATGCCGCCCTGCAAGACCTGGGCAGCGATGCGGTGGCCTTCGGCTACGTCACCGCCACCGTGGTGGTGATGGACGCCGATGCTGGCGCGGCCGACGAGAAGCTGCGCCAGGCCGAGCGGGCGATCCAGGGGCGCGGCTTCGTGACCATCCCCGAGACCCTAAACGCAGTGGATGCCTGGCTGTCGTCCATTCCGGGCAATGCCTACGCCAACGTGCGCCAGCCCATCGTCTCGACGCTGAATCTGGCGCACCTGATGCCGGTGTCCGCCGTGTGGGCCGGGCAGGAGCGCAACAAGCATCTGGATGGGCCACCGCTGATTGTGACGCGCACCGATGGCGCCACCCCGTTCCGGCTGGTGACGCACATCGGCGACGTGGGCAACACGTTGGTGGTCGGCCCCATCGGCATGGGCAAGTCGGTGCTGCTGGCGACGATGGCCTTGCAGTTCCGTCGCTATCCGGGCTCGCGCATCTTCGCGTTCGACATGGGGCGTTCGATCCGCGCCACGATTCTCGGGCTGGGCGGCGAGCACTACGACCTGGGGCTGGGGGCGGAAGACGGGGGCGACATGGCCTTCCAGCCGCTGGCGCGCATCGACCGGGCAGGCTGGCGCACCTGGGCGGCCGAGTGGATCGAGGGCAGGCTGGTGCAAGAAGGCGTGGAAGTCGGCCCGCCCGAGCGCGAAGCGGTCTGGTCGGCCCTCGGCAGCCTGGCGGGCGCGCCCGTGGAGCAGCGCACGATGACGGGCCTGTCCGTGCTACTGCAGTCGAACGCGCTGCGCCAGGCACTCGCGCCCTACGTGCTCGGCGGTGCACACGGCAAGCTGCTGGACGCCGACCACGACCGGCTGGGCAGTGCGAGCGTGCAGGCCTTCGAGATGGAGGAGCTGATGCCGAGCAAGGCGGCCGTCAAGGCGGTGCTCGGCTACCTGTTCGCGCGCTTCGAGGAGCGGCTGGACGGGGCACCCACGCTGCTGATCCTCGACGAGTCCTGGCTGTTCCTGGACGACCCAATGTTCGCCGCGCGCATCCGCCAGTGGCTCAAGACGCTGCGCAAGAAGAATGTGTCGGTGGTCTTCGCCACGCAGAGCCTGGCGGATATCCAGAACTCCAGCATCGCGCCGGCCATCGTGGAAAGCTGCGCCAGCCGCATCTTCCTGCCCAACCCGCAGGCCACCGAGCCACAGATCCGCTCGATCTACGAGGGCTTCGGGCTGAACGCCCGGCAGATCGGCATCGTGGCCACGGCCACCCCGAAGCGCGACTACTACTACCAGTCGCGCCTGGGCAATCGGGTTTTCGAGCTGGGCCTGGGGCCGGTGGCGTTGGCCTTCGCGGGCGCCTCGCGGCCCGAGCAGCAGCGCGAGATGGACCGGCTCATCGCAGAGCACGGCGCCAGACACGACGCTGGATGCTTTGCCCGCCAGTGGCTGCGGCACTGCGGCCTGGACTGGGCGGCCGACCTCATCGCTTCGTTTCCTCAACCTTCCTCAACCACGCAGGAGAAATCGCCATGAGCTTCAGGATTGTGTTCAAGCCCCCGTTCAACACCCCGTTCAAGACCCGTTTGGCGGCCTTGGCCGCCGCCGGAGCGATCGCGCTGGGCGCGGCCGCTCCGGCGCATGCGCAGTGGGTTGTGATCGATCCGACCAATCTGGCGCAGAACATCATGACCGCGGCCAACACGCTGCGCCAGATCAACAACCAGATCCGCCAGTTGCAGAACGAGGCCCAGATGCTGATGAACCAGGCCAGGAACCTGACCAGCCTGGATTTCAGCGTGGTCAATGAACTGCGCGCCACGCTGGCCCAGACCCAGCAGTTGATCGGTCAGGCGCAGGGCCTGGCCTTCAACGTGCGGCAGATGGAAAGCCAGTTCCAGCGCCTGTACGCCTCACCCTTCGGGGCCTCGGTCAGCCAGGCGCAGATGGTGGCCGATGCCCGCCAGCGCTGGACGAACGCGCTGGAGGCCCTGCGGACTTCGACCCAGGTGCAGGCGCAGGCGGTGCAGAACTTCGCGGCGGACGAGCGGGCGCTGAGCGACCTGGTCGAGCGCAGCCAGTCGGCCGAGGGCGCCTTGCAGGCCGCGCAGGCGACGAACCAGTTGCTGGCCCTGCAGGCCCGGCAGGCCATCCAGGCGCAGCAACTGCAGCTCACGCAGGACCGCGCCGCCGCGCTGGAGCAGGCGCGGCAGGTGGCGGTGCATGAGCGGGCGCGCGAAGTGCGCCGGCGCTTCATGGGCGAGGGCACGCCGTACACGCCCCACAGCGTGAATTTCTATGGCAACCCGTGAGGAGAAGCCCATGAACAGGTTCCTTTTGCTCTCTGTTGCCGTGATCCTGGCCGCTTGCGGCAAGCCTGAGCCAGAGTCCACCATCGAATCGGTGGAGTCGCTGGTAGCGAATCCGCAACGGCTGCGTGAGCTGCGCGCCGCGTGCAAGGCCGACCACGCCAAGGTCGGTGACGCGCAGTGCAACGCGGTGGCCGAAGCCACGCGCCAGCGCTTCATGCGGGCCGCGCCATCGCCCTACGCGAACGATCCGGTGAAGCCGGTGCCACCGCCTGCTGTGCCGCCGGAACCCCGGGACGCCACGCCATGAACGACGTCTCGGTCATTGACCGCTTCCTGGACGTCTTCTCGCGCTACATCGACTCGGGCTTCGGCCTTCTGGGCGGGGAGGTGGCGTTTCTGACCGCCACGCTGGTGGCGATCGACATGACGCTGGCGGGCCTGTTCTGGGCGATGGGTCACGCCTCGGGTCAGGGCGATGACGTGATGGCGCGCCTCATCAAGAAAGTGCTGTACGTGGGCGCCTTCGCCTACATCCTGGGCAACTTCAACCGGCTGGCGGGCATCGTCTTCAACTCCTTTGCGGGCCTGGGCCTGACCGCCTCGGGCTCGGGCCTGTCGCAGGGGCAGTTGCTGCAGCCCGGGCGCCTGGCGCAGGTGGGTATCGATGCCGGGCGACCCATCATGGAGCAGATCGGCGACCTGACGGGTTTCCCGGAGGTGTTCGCGCACCTGGACACCATTGCCGTGCTGTTCCTGGCCTGGCTGGTGCTGATCGTGTGCTTCTTCATCCTGGCCGTGCAGCTCTTCGTGACGCTGATCGAGTTCAAGCTGACCACGCTGGCGGGCTTCGTGCTCGTTCCCTTCGCGCTGTGGAACAAGACATCGTTCCTGGCCGAGAAGGTGCTGGGCAACGTGGTGGCCTCGGGCATCAAGGTGCTGGTGCTGGCCGTGATCGTGGGCATCGGCACGGGCCTGTTCAGCCAGTTCACCGTGCCGCTTGGCGCCGATCCGAGCATCGACCATGCGCTGGTCATCATGCTTGCGGCGCTCGCCTTGCTGGGTCTGGGCATCTTCGGGCCGGGCATCGCCACCGGGCTGGTGTCCGGGGCGCCGCAGCTTGGCGCTGGAGCAGCGGCGGGCACGGCCATCGGTGCAGCAGGCCTTGCCGTCGCGGGAGGCGCTGCCGTGGCGGGCGCGGGTGCGGCCGTCGCCGCCGGTGCCCGCATGGCACCGGGCGCCGCGCGTTCGGCCATTGGCGGCGGTGCCGCTGCGGCCCGCTCGGCTTCGTCCCTGGCCAGTGGCGCGAAGGCGGCCTATCAGGCTGGTGCCGGCGCATCGGCCGGCGGCCCGGTTCGGGCAATCAGTGCAGTAGGTGCCGGCGTGGCGAACGTCGCCAGGACCGGGGCCAGCGCCGCCGGCCAGCGCGTGGCCGCTGGCGCCAAGGCCGTGAAGGAGCGCGTGAGCGGCTTTGTGGCCGAGGCCGCGCAGCCTGCGGCGGCATCGCCATCCGGCGCTTTGGCCGAGGCCAGCGGTTCGTCGCCTGCCGCAACGGAGCCCGCCTGGGCGCAGCACATGCGCCGGCGCCAGCAGGTGGCGCATGCGGCCACGACCACCGCGCACGTGCTGCGCTCGGGTGACCACGGCGGCGGCGGGTCCGGCCCCAGCCTGCGCGACGAATCCAGCACCTGAGCCATCTGAAAGGACACCCTCCATGCGATTCAAACGACCCCAGGTGCGGTACGCCGATACCCCGGCGCCCGTCACCCCTTACCAGGCTGCTGCGCAGGCCTGGGACGAGCGCATCGGCTCGGCCCGGGTGCAGGCCAGGAACTGGCGGCTGATGGCCTTTGGCTGCGTGTCGCTTGCGCTGCTGATGGGCGCAGGCCTGGTGTGGCGCTCGGCGCAGTCCATCGTCACGCCCTACGTGATCGAGGTGGATCGGGCAGGCCAGGTACGCGCCGTGGGCGAGGCGGCCACGCCGTACCGGCCCAGCGACGCGCAGACCGCGCACCACCTGGCGCGCTTCATCACGCTGGTGCGGTCCCTATCCATCGACCCCATCGTGGTCCGCCAGAACTGGCTCGACGCCTACGACTACACGACCGATCGGGGCGCGGCCACCTTGAACGACCACGCGCGCGCGAACGACCCGTTCTCGCGCGTGGGGCAGGAGTCGGTGACGGTGCAGGTCAACAGCATCGTGCGCGCCAGTGATTCGTCGTTCCAGGTGCGCTGGACCGAGCGGCGCTACGTCAACGGCGCGGCCGCCGGGCTGGAGCACTGGACCGCCGTGCTGTCCATCGTGCTGCAGCCGCCGCGCACCGAGGAGCGCCTGCGCAAGAACCCCCTGGGCATCTACGTCAACGGGCTGTCGTGGAGCCGTGAACTCGATGCCTCGCAAGGAGCCAAGCCATGAATGCACGAATCCGTTTTGCCGTATCTACGGCGCTGCTGGCCGCGATCCTGGCGGCTGGTTGCGCCACGCGGGGCGAGCCGCCGCCGGTGATCTCGCTCGACGAACCGGTGGCCGTTCAGGCGCAGCCGCTGCCCGAGCCACCCATGCCGGTGGAGGTGGTGGCTGTTCCCGAGGTGCTGCCGATGCCGGCGCAGATGAAGCCGCTGCCCGAGCTGGAGCCGGCCCTGGCGGTCTCGGCAGCTTCTGCGGAGCAGGAGCCCACCGACGAGAAACTGCGCGTGTCGCGCGCGAATGCCGAGGCGCGCATCGCACCCACGCGCGAGGGCTACGTGAATGCGATCCAGGTGTGGCCTTTCACCGATGGCGCGCTGTACCAGGTTTATGCGGCACCGGGTCGCGTGACGGTAATCTCGCTGCAGCCGGGCGAGGAACTGGTGACTGTGGCTGCGGGCGATACCGTGCGGTGGATTGTGGGCGACACGTCCAGCGGTGCGGGGGATTCTCTGCGCGTGAGCGTTCTGGTCAAGCCGATCCGCTCGGGCCTGAAGACCAACCTGGTCATCACCACCAGCCGGCGCACCTACCTGATCGAGCTGACCTCGACCGAGAAGGCCTGGATGGCCTCGGTGTCCTGGGACTACCCGAAGGACCGCATGCTGGCCTTGCAGCGCCAGGCGAGGGCGGCACAGGCCGGCGCGCCGGTGGCTTCCGGCCTGTCGCTGGAGAGCCTGCGCTTTCGCTACGCGGTCTCGGGCAGCAACCCGCCGTGGAAGCCGCTGCGCGCCTTCGACGATGGCCAGAAGGTCTACATCCAGTTCCCGGCCGGCATCGCTCAGGGCGAGCTGCCGCCGCTGTTCGTGATCGGTGCGCAGGGCGATGGGCAACTGGTGAACTACCGCTTCCGCTCGCCTTACCTGATCGTGGATCGCCTCTTTGGCGCGGCCGAGCTGCGCCTGGGGGCAGACAAGGGCGACGTGGTGCGCATCGAGCGCACGGATGGCCTCATCGGCAGGGGCGGGAGGAACTGAGCATGGGCCAGGACGAAACCCCCGGTCTTGCCGCGCCTTCGGCGGGTAAGGCGGCGCCCGAGGCGATGGCGTTGCGCGCGCAGCCGCGCCCGGTCACGCGCCTGAACCGGCGCACGCTGGC
>CAZFOT010000125.1:0-10156 GCA_964520365.1 uncultured Hydrogenophaga sp. | reverse complement strand
TCATCGCCTGGCGTCACGGCATGGAATACACGTCCGGGTTCGGCTGAGCGCGGACTGCAAACCCCTTCATCGTCGATCGGAGTCCTCATGGCCCTTGTTTCACTTCGCCAGGTCCTGGATCACGCGGCCGAACACGGCTACGGCGTGCCGGCCTTCAACGTCAACAACCTCGAACAGATCCTGGCCATCATGGAGGCCGCCCAGGAAACCGACAGCCCGGTGATCCTGCAGGCCTCGGCCGGAGCGCGCAAGTACGCGGGCGAGGCCTACCTGCGCCACATGGTGCTGGCGGCGGTGGAAGCGCACCCCGACCTGCCCGTGGTGCTGCACCAGGACCATGGCGCCACGCCGGCGGTGTGCATGCAGTCCATCCGCTCCGGCTTCACCAGCGTGATGATGGACGGCTCGCTGCGCGAGGACGGCAAGACACCCGCCAGCTACGACTACAACCTCGCGGTCACGCGCCGCGTCTGCGAGCTGGCCCACGCGGTGGGTGTCTCGGTGGAAGGCGAGCTGGGCTGCCTGGGCTCGCTGGAAACCGGCGAGGCCGGCGAGGAAGACGGTGTGGGCGCCGTGGGCACGCTCACGCACGACATGATGCTGACCGATCCTGATCAGGCGGCCGACTTCGTCGAGCGCACCGGGGTGGACGCGCTGGCCATCGCCATCGGCACCAGCCACGGCGCCTACAAGTTCACGCGCCAGCCCACCGGCGACATCCTCGCCATCGACCGCATCGCGGCCATCCACGCCAGGGTGCCCGATACCCACCTCGTGATGCACGGCAGTTCCAGCGTGCCGCAGGAGTGGCTGGCCATCATCCGCGAGCACGGCGGCGACATCAAGGAAACCTACGGCGTGCCGGTGGAGGAAATCCGCCGCGGCATCCAGAGCGGCGTGCGCAAGGTCAACATCGACACCGACATCCGGCTGGCCATGACCGGCGCCATGCGGCAGACCTTCGCCAACGAACGCAGCGAGTTCGACCCGCGCAAGGCGCTGCTGGCGGCCAAGAAGGCCGCGCGCGGCATCTGCAAGCAGCGCTTCGAGGCCTTCGGCAGCGCCGGGCAGGCCGGCAGGATGAAGGCGGTGCCGCTGGAGGCGATGGCGGCAGGCTACGCCTGACTCAGGGTTTGAGCACCACCCGGTGCGCGAACGCCGGCGGGTCCATGCGCAGCGGCCGGTACCGCACCGCCGCCCACTCCGCGCTCATGTCGCGGTAGCGGTCCGAGAACACCAGGCCGCTCTGGCCGGTCTGGTAGATGAAACGCGAGTTCTCCAGGTCGGCCAGATCGTACAGCGCGCGCAGCGAAGGGCCATGGCGGTTGGCGAAGGGGTCCTTGGCGTGGTGGGCGTGGAAGTGGCCCATGTTGACGGTGAAGCGGTCGCCGCCGGTGGGCACACGCACGTCGAACAGCTTGGCCAGCGGGCCCACGTTGCTGAACGGCTTGTGGGCCGAGAGCGCGGGATGGGCGGTGCCCCATTGCCAGGCCGACACGTCGCCGCCCTGCCAGGCCTGGATGCGCGCCAGTGCGCGGTCCAGCGCCTGGCCGCTGGCGGCGACGCAACCGGCGGCACCGCACCAGTCGGCGTCGTTGCGCGCCAGGATGCCTTCGATGGCCGGGCGGAACACGCGCCGGCCGTACATGCCCATCAGGCGCTCTTCGCCCAGGCGGCCACCGATCACGCCGCGCGTGAATTCGTCGGTCCACACGGCGAACACCAGCGCGCCGGCGCTCTCGGCCCGCAGATCGCCATCGAATTCGGTCAGTGCCGCCTGCGCCGCGGCACCCAGCGGGTGGCTCACCGGCGCGCCCAGCAGGTGCGGCAACAGCGCGCGCGCCGACTCGGAGAGCACGTCGGCCTGGATCGGCACCTGGGCATCGAGGTCGTGCTTGTCGCGCCCGGCCAGCAGCGCGTCGATACGGTCCTTGCGGTAGGGGATTTCCCAGTCCTGGGTGATGAAGTGCGGGTAATCGGCGCCGTGGATGCGCTGGTTGGCGGTGGCCAGCCAGCCGGCGGCGGCGATGGCTTCGTGCCCGGCCTGGGGCGTGTCGGCGTACGGCAGCCAGTCCTGCCAGTCGTAGCGGGCGTCCCAGCCGGGCGCGGGCGCCACGCCCATGATGTCGTTGTCGGGGTGGCGCAGCGGCACGCGGCCGGTGGCCTTGTAGGCCACGCGCCCGGCGGTGTCGGCCATGACGACGTTCTGCATCGGCGCATGGAAGTCCTCGAAGGCGGCGACGAGGTCGGCCACCGACTGCGCACGGTTGCTGCGCAAGCCGGCCATGACGGCGCGGTTGTCGGTGTCGAGCCCGGTCCAGCGCAGCGCCAGCACGTAGCGGCTGGTGTCGATGAGCTGCTGGTGCGCGGCCTGCGCGTCGCTGAGCACCGGGCCGTGGCGCGTGTGGCGCACGGTGTGCACGACGTCGGGTTTGCCCTTGACGCGGAAGGTTTCCTGGCGCGTGGTGAAGTCGGCCCAGCCGTCGGGCGTCTGGTAGCGCTGGGGTTGCGCGGGGTCGATGCGCTCCAGGTAGAAGTCCTGCACGTCGGGCGCGGTGTTGGTGAAACCCCAGGCCACCTGGCGCGTGCGGCCCAGCAGGATGAAGGGCAGGCCGGGCACGCTGGCGCCGGCCACGTCCAGGCCCGGCGCCTTCAGGCGCGCGAAGTACCAGATGGCCGGCGCGCTCAGCCCCAGGTGCGGGTCGTTGGCCAGAATGGGCTTGCCGCTGGCGGTGCGCTCGCCGGCGATGACCCAGTTGTTGCTGCCCTTGCCATCGACCGTGCCCAGGTTGTTGCTGAAGTCGTTCGCCCAGGTGGCGAGGTCGCGCTGCAGCGCGGCGGTAAGCACGTTGCCCGATGCGGCCGGGCCGGGTTCGCCAGGGGCCTGCGATTGCGTGGTGCTCGCGCGGTACACGCCCAGGTCGGCGTACAGGCGGGCCAGGTCGGCGCGGGCCACCGGGCGTTCGCCCGGGTACGGCGGCAGCAGTTGCCACAGGGCGTTGGTGTCGAGCACCTGCAGCGCGCTCAGGCGGGCGAACTCATTGCCCATGTTGCCGCCCAGGTCGAGCGCCATCATGATGGCCCAGCCCACGCTGTCGGCCGCGGTCCAGGCCACGCCGGAGTCACCGCCGGGGCGCGTGCCCAGCACGTGGAATTCGGGCGGCAGCGCCTGCGCACTGGTGGCGTGGAAGGCGTTGATGCCGTCGGCATAGGCCTGCACCGCCTCCTGCGCCTCGGCCGGCAGCGCGGCCAGTTGGCGCTGCGCGGCTTCGACCACGCCCAGCGTGCGCAGCAGCTTGTCGGTCTCCAGCGTGGCTTCGCCGAGGATCTCCGAGAGCTGGCCGTGCATGACGCGGCGGTTGAACGCCAGTTGCCAGCCGCGTTCCTGCGCATGCACGTAGCCCAGCGCGAACCAGGCGTCGCGCTCGCTGGCGGCTTCGATGTGGGTCACGTCGGCGTCGTCGCGCGAGACCCGCACCGGTTCGGCCAGGCCCGCCACGGTGAACTCGCCGTCGAGCGCGGGCAGGGCCCGGTAGACGTACACCGCCAGCGCGGCGGCCAGCGCCAGCACCAGACTCAGGGCACCCAGCCCGATGCGTCGAAACCATTTCATGTCGATGTCTCCTTGGACCGCATCGTAGCGGCGAAACCCGCAACCGGCGCAGCCCTCACCCCGACCCTCTCCCGCGGGCGGGAGAGGGAGCAACGCCGCAACGAGAGCGTTGGGTGTCCAAAGCCAGGGGCATCAAGGGTCCGGCTCCGCCGGCCCGAGATGCCGTCCCCCCTCCAAGCGCCGAAGGCGCGCCAGAGAGGGGGGAAGCCGCGTCAGCGGCGCAGGGGGGTGTCATCTAACCGCTCTGCGCCAGCCGATCACGATGCCGGTCACGCTCAACAGCGCGCCGCCCGCGCTCAACACGATCAGCACCAGGTCCCACAGCGGGCGGCGTTCCAACAGCGGCAGCCAGTCCCAACTGTGCAGCAGGGCGAACAGCCAGCGGCTGGCGCGCCGGCCCACGTCGCTGCGCCCCAGCACGGCGCCGGTGTGCGGGTCGAGGTGCACCCAACTGGCCTGGGGATCCTGGAACACCACGCGCAGAACCGGCAAGGGGCGCTCGTTGCCGCCGGTCATGGTGTGGGCCGCCCGCTCGTGGTAGTGGAAGTCGTGCGCGGTCAGCCGCTCGATGCGTTCGATGGGGGCATCCAGCAGGCCGGCGGCGGCATTCCGCAGCGCGCCTTCGTCCACCGGCCGGGGCAAGGCAGTGCCTACGTCCAGGACCAGCGGCCGCCCCACCGGTCCTGCCGCCTGCACGATCAGCGTGCCCAGCACCGGCGACCAGCGCAGTTCCCGAACCGCTCCGCCCGCGCGAGCCAGCAGGGCTGCGGGCGCGGCGTGATCGGGTGCCAGACGCAGTTCGGCACCCTGCAAGGCCGCCAGGCGCAACGGTGCCGCGCCGGCGTCGAACACGCGCCAGGGGTTCATGGACATCAGGCCGCTGAAGATCCAGGTGAAGGTGACCAGCGCGAACAGCAGGCCCGAAACGTGATGCCAGCGCATCATGCGCCCCGGGTAAGGCGAACGCGATCCGCGGCGGTAGGGTTGCCGAAAGCGCCAGCGCAGCACGCCCACCACCGTGCCGAGCACCGTGACGGCGATGCCCGCGATGGCAAGGCCGTTCACGATGCCGCTCCAGTAGCGGTCGAAGCGGTTTCCGCGAAACGGGTAGAGCCAGTGGATCCAGGCGCCCGCGTAGTTCCAGCCGCGTTCGGCGCGGGTGGCGTCGCGCACCACCTCGCCGGTGAGGCTGGAGATGTACAGCCGCGTGCCCGGCGCATCGCCGAGGTCCACCCGGTGCAGCGGCCGGTGGGCGTCCAGCGCACGCGAGTGGGTGAAGGCGTCTTCCTGGACCGTGCCGAGGTAGCGCATGCCGGCAGCGGGCGCCGCCTGGCCGGCGAAGGCCGCGGCGCTGGCGAGCGCGAGCGGCGCGTCCACGCCCTGCAGGCGCCGGCCGGTGGCGGCGTCGATGACCACGGTGCCAGATCCAGCCGCTTCGGGCACCGCCAGGTACACCGGCGTGCCGCCGCGGGCCGCCGACAGGCGCAGGTCCTTCAGCGGCCCATGCAGGCCCGCCGCCTCCAACGCCCGATGCGGTGCCAGCAATGCAGCACCATCGCCCAGCGGCGGCAGATGCCGCAGGCGCTCGGCCTGCGTGAGCTTGGGATAGCCCACGTACATCATCACCACGCCCGAGACGAACCACATGGCGAAGAAGGCGCACAGCACGATGCCCAGCCACCGGTGGGCCAGATAGAGCCAGCGCTTGGGATGCAGGCGCATGGTGGCGCCCTCAGAACGCCACGCGCAGCGACAGGTCGGCCGTGCGCGGCGCACCCAGATAGACCATGGCGCTGCCCGCATGGGCCACGTACACCCGATCGGCCGCGTTGCGCAGGCGCGCGGTCAGTTGGGTGCGGCGGTTGACCTGGTAGCTCAGGCCGAGATCGACCAGGGTGTAGCCGGGCACGCGCAGCGTGTTGGCCGCGTCGGCATGCACGGCGCCGACGCGCCGCAGGCCCACGCTGGCCTGCCACTGCGGTGCAAAAGCGTAGGAGGTCCACAGGTTGAGCACCGTGCGCGGGGTGTTCGCCGGCGTCTTGCCGGCCAGGGAAACACCCCCCTGGCGGAAGTTCTCGTACCGCGCATCCACGTGGCTGAGGTTGCCCTGGACGGACCAGAGCGAAGTGGGCTGCAGGCCCACGCTGGCTTCGATGCCCCGGGACGACTGCTCACCCACCAGCACGGTGAGGCTGCTGTCGTTCGGGTCCTGCGTGGCGATGTTCCGGCGCGTGATGTGAAAGAGCGCCAGGGTGGCCGTGCCCTTGCCCTGCCAGAAGTCCAGCTTGCTGCCGACCTCGACCTGGCGGCCGGTGGTCAGTTCGCTGTTGTCGCGCACGTTGGCAAAGGTCGCGGTGGTCAGGATGCCGGCGGGCGGATCGGCCGCGGTGGCGTACTGGGCATACAGGCTGGCTTCGGGCGTGAAGTCCCACACCAGACCGACGCGCCCCGTGGTGGGGCTGTAAGTGCGCGAATACGTGGCCGGGTTGGCCGCCGTGATCTCCCGGCGGTTGGTGAGGTTCAGTTCGATGCGCTCGTGGCGCAGCGCCGTCACCAGGTTCAGGCTGGGCGCGAGCGCCGTGCGGTTCTCGGCGTACGCGGCCACGGTGCGCACCTCGTTGTCGCGGTCGGGCCGGAAACCGGGCCGCATGCCGGGAATCGAGAAGAAGCGCTCGGTCTCGAACGCGTAGGGGTCCACCGTGCTCACCGTGGCGGAGAGGCTGTTCGGGAAGCGCGTCTGCCGGTTGCGGCTCACGTCCAGGCCGAATGCCCAGTCGCTGCGCCGGCCCGCGAGCTGTCCCTTGTGGGTGGCGTCGATCCGGTTGCCCACCAGGCGTTGGTCGTGGCGCTGCAGCAGCGTGTTCGAGCGCACCACCGCCGTGTTCGTGCTGTCGAAGACATAGGTTTCCACGTTGCGATAGTCGCGCAGCGCGTCGTAGGCATACAGCGTGTTCTTCAACTGGACGCTGTCGCTGATCCGCCAGTCGGTGATGGAGCGCAGCCAGTGCACACGCTGCGCGTAGAGGCCGTCGGCGCTGTTGTAGTTCTTGAAGCGTGTGCGTTCGTCGATGCGCAGCGTGCCCTGGACCGGATTGAGCAGCGGTGTCCCCCAGTAGGGACGGTCCACCTGCTCGTCCTGGAATTCGTAGGCCAGGGTGTGGCTCGTCCCGCCGCCCAGGTCCGACAGCAGCGAAGCGGCGAGCTGCGTGGCTTCCCGGTCCGTGCCCTCGGTCCAGGCGCCGCCTTCGCGGTGGTTGATGTCCAGGCGCAGGTAGTGGTCACCGCGACCACCGCCGTCGCCCGCGATGCGGCGGTTCAGCCCCGCGGACACCTCCCGGAGCCTGTCGCTGCCCAGGCGCACCTGCGCCTCGCTCAGGCTGTAGCGGACGGGCAGCTTGCTGATGACATTGATGGTGCCACCCACGGCGCCGGCGCCATGGAGGAAGCTCGATGGCCCGCCGACGACCTCCACCCGGTCGTAGATCCAGCTATCGACCGGGCGCGCCGCGATCGAATACTGCACGTGGATGCCGTTGAAGAGCTGCGAGAGCGATCCGCTGCCGAATCCGCGGTACTGCACGCCGATGTTGCCGGGCGCGTCATGGGCGGTCACGCCGGGCACGGCGCGCAGCGCCTCCTGGGTGTTTTGGGCGCCGCGCGCATCGATGGTGGCACGGTCCACCACGGTGAGCGTGGCCGGCGTCTGGCGCGGCGTCAGGCCCAGGCGGCTGCCGGTCTCGGCGGGCGCGTCCAGCAGCAGCCGGCCGTTGGGCCGCTCGGCCGAACCTCTCACCTCGACCGGGGCCAGGCTGGCGGGCGCGGCCGCTGGGTCCGGGGCCGCCTGCGCCAGCGCAAGCGGGCTGGCCAGCGGCGCCAGGGCGGCGGCCAGGGCGAGCCGCAGGGGTGAAAACGGAAAAACGGATCTGGAAGGATGCAGGAACGGGAAAGTCATGATCGAAAACGGCGAATGGGGGTGTGAAAGGCCCGCTTCGGGGCCGGCCAGGCGCGCGCGGGCGCAGGCGAACGCCCCGGCATGGCAGGGCGTTCGCGGCGCAGCTCAGCGCGGAGCGATCAGGACAGGAAGGGAGGGCCGGTGGCCCGGGGCCGGGCGTGGGGCCACGGCCGTGGCGCCGGCACCGGATGGGGCGGCGCAAAAGGCAGTGCCACAGGCTCGGGTGCCTGTGGCGCGTGGCCGTGCGGCGGCAGGACGCGGTCCAGGCCCAGGCCGCAAAGCGCGCAATGCGCCAGGTCGGCCACGGGGCCGCCGGCCGGCGCAGGGGTGTCGGGTCCGCCCGGCCCGCCGTGCGCGGCCGACGGATCGAGCACCACCCAGCGCACGCCGCCGGGGCCGCAGACCTCGACCCAGCCGGCAAACGCGGCACCGGACGGCGGGCCGGCACCCGGCGCCAGCCCCGCCACGCCCATGGCGCGCGACACCGCGGGCGCCAGCGCGACCAGCAGCATCAGCGCCAGTACCCAAGGCGTGAGGGCGCGGCTGAATGCCCGCCAGGGGTTGCGGCTGGCCTGCGAGGTATGCATCAGCCGTTCACCGCGCCGAGCGCGACCCGCACCGCATGAAGTGCCCCCTTCCAGGGGCACCAAGGGTCCGGCTCCGCCGGCCCAGAGGTGCCGTCCCCCTCCAAGCGCCGAAGACGCGCCAGAGAGGGGGGAAGCCGCAAAGCGGCGCAGGGGGATGTTTCATCTCAATGCTTGTGATGCCCCGCGCCATGGCCCTCCCCCTTGGCCGCCTTGGCATTGAGCGCGCGCGCCGGCGCCTTGATCTCCAGCGTCTCGCGCTGGCCGGCCTTGTTCTCCAGCACCAGCGAGACCGACACCAGGTCGCCCTCTCTGACCGGTCCCTTGAGGTCCATGAGCATCACGTGGTAGCCGCCAGGCTTGAGCTCCACGGTCTTGCCGGCGGGCAGCTCCAGCGCGGGCACGGCGCGCATCTTCATCACGTCGTTCTCCATCGCCATCTCGTGGATCTCCACCACCCCGGCGATGGGGGAGCTGGCTTGCACCACGCGGATGTCGCTTTCGGCGGTGAGCTGCATGAAGGCGCCGGTGGCCGATTGCTGCGCCACGGTGGCGCGCACCCAGGCGTTCTTGACGGTGACGGTCGAAGAGGCTTGTGCCCAGGCGTTGGCGGTGACGGCGAGCAGGGTCGCGATGAGCAGTCGTTTCACGGAGGTCTCCTGAGTGTGGAAGTTGGAAGTGGGAAGGCGGTGCGTCCAGCCGGACGACCGGGGACCGGTCGCGGCAGGCAAGGACGCCTTGGGAAAGCGGATGGAGGCACACCGTCCCGCGCGGGGACGATCGACGGGCACGCCAGGCGCGCGTGGAACTCAGGCCAGCGGCGGAGCGCGCGACCGAGCGGCAGGCCAGTCGGCGCGGGCCGGCGCCGAACGCGGCACGGCCAGCGGCGGGGCACTGGCCGTCGAGACGAGGAAAGCAGGCAGCGGCGCCGGCGGCAGGCCGGCCGCGCCCTGCAGCTTACACCAGGGGCAGTGCCGGGCGCCATCGCCCAGGGGTTCGCCGGCATCGGCCGGGTTCAGCACCCCTTCGGTGTCGATCTGCACCCAGAGCACGCCGCTGGCACCACACACCTGAATCCAGCCGGGCGTCCCGTGCGAGGCCACGACCACCTGCGCCACCGCAGGCGACAGCGCGCCGAACAGCATGGCCAGCGTGGCCAGCCAGGCGGCGAAGTGTCGGGCACGGCGGTTCGGGAACATGGACAGGCAGTTTACCAGCGCATCGTCAACTGCGGGACGCCGGACGCCACGCCCTGCCCACTACCATCAGCGCACCACAACCGCCCGATGGAGACAACCATGATCACGCTTTGCGGCTTCTCGGCCAGCAACTACTACAACAAGGTCAAGCTCGCCCTGCTCGAAAAGGGCGTGGCGTTCGAGGAAGAACTGGCCTGGATCGGCGAGACCGACAAGGCCGCCAGCCCGCTGGGCAAGGTGCCCTACCTCAAGACCGACGCCGGCCCGCTGTCGGAATCCACCGTGATCCTCGAATACCTCGAGGACGCTTTTCCCCAGCACCCGCTGATCCCGCCCGACACCTTCGCCGCGGCCAAGGTGCGCGAGCTGGTGCGCTACCTGGAGCTGCACCTGGAACTGGTGGCGCGCAACCTCTACCCCGAAGCCTTCTTCGGCGGCAAGGTCAGCGACGGCGCAAAGGAGAAAGTGGGCCAGCAACTGGAGAAGAACATCGCCGCGTTCGCGAAGCTGGCCCGGTTCTCTCCCTACGTCGCAGGCGACGCGTTCACCCTGGCCGACTGCGCCGCCGCCGTGCACCTGCCGCTGGTGAGCGGCGCCACCCGGATCATCTACGGCCGCGACTACCTGGCCGACCTGCCGATGCGCGACTACCTCAAGCTCGTCGGCGAACGGCCCACGGTGCAAAAAGTCAACGCCGACCGCAAGGCCAACACCGAACTGATGCTCAGCCGCGTCAAGGCCTGAAGCCACCCGCGCCGCAGCCCTCACCCCGACCCTCTCCCGCAAGCGGGAGAGGGAGCGAGAGAAG
>CAZFOT010000124.1:0-10287 GCA_964520365.1 uncultured Hydrogenophaga sp. | reverse complement strand
GACGTTGATACTGAAGGTCAAGAGTCCCATGGTGTCCTCCGTTCGAGATGCGCGAAGAGACGCCCGCCGCTTGGCTCCAAGGGCACAAGCCCAATTCGCGAGGTGCTGGCTCTGTGTCGCCTAACGTTCGAGTTGAGCCGCGACCGAAGGCAAGCGGCGTAAGGCCGGGCTGAGATAATGTACGGAGTACCTCAGCCCGGCCTTACGCTGCTTGCCGTAGGGCGTCGGCTCGAACGAGGGGTTAGGCATCAGCGCTCAACTTGCGTGCTGCTTGTCCCACGGCGTGGCGAGACCTTTTCGCAAGGTTCACACACGCGACCCAACGGAACGTGGACTAAGCTAAGGCTTCACGTCAGATTCGGACAGCGTGATACGCGGACAGGTATCGGGATTGTTAGGGAAGGTCTGCACAACACCCGCCGCAGCGTGAGTTGAAGCATCCGATTTCAGATGGCGGTAGTTTTGGGCTTCTATCGGCGGTTTGAGAGGCGATTTCGCCCTCGTATGCAGCCTTTGGCTGTTTGCAGGCGCACTCATGCCCGCATTTCCTGCAGCAACGCGCGCCGCACCATCCAGAGGTTGGACAGCGCGAACAGCGTATGCAACTGCGCCGTGTTCTTGGCCAGCCCCCGGTAGCGCACCTTTACATGCCCGAACTGGCGCTTGATCACCCGGAACGGGTGTTCGACCTTGGCCCGGATACGTGCCTTGGTCTGCTCCAACTTGTCCATGATCGCGCCCATGGGCGTGCTCTTGTCCAGCACCTTGCGCTTGCCCGGGCGCATGGCCACGTGCCAGTTGACCGCGATGCCTTGTGTCTCTTCTCGCTTACCCACGCCCTGGTAACCCGAGTCAGCAAAGACATCGGCTTCTTCACCGTGCACCAGCGCGTGCGCCTGCGTCACGTCGTTGACGTTGGCCGCCGTGCCCACCACCGTGTGCACCAGGCCCGAGTCGGCATCGACACCAATATGCGCCTTCATCCCGAAGTGCCATTGGTTGCCCTTCCTGGTCTGGTGCATCTCGGGGTCACGCTCACCGCTGCTGTTCTTGGTCGAGCTCGGCGCTGCGATCAGCGTGGCATCGACCACCGTGCCGCTCTTCAAGAGCAGGCCCTTGGCCGCCAGCGTGGCGTTGACGGTGGCCAGGATCTGAAGGCTCAGGTTGTGGGCTTCAAGCAGGTGACGGAACCGAAGAATGGTGCTCTCGTCGGGCAGGTTGTCTTCGCCTGCATCCAGGCCCACGAACTCGCGAAACAGCGCCATGTCGTACAGCGCTTCTTCCATCGCCGGGTCCGACAGGTTGAACCACTGCTGGATGAAGTGAATGCGCAGCATGGTCTCGACGGCAAACGGCGGGCGTCCGCCCTTGGCGCCCGGTGCCGGCGCGTGCGGCGCGATCAGCGACACCAGCTCGGCCCAAGGCACCACCAGGTTCATCTCGTCGAGAAACTCGCGCTTGCGCGTCCTCTTCGTCTTGCGCTCGTATCCCCTCTCGCCCAGGCTCATTTGCTTCATGACGTCACTGTCTCACATCGGGCGATGGGCCCTGAGGTTTTGCAGACCTTCCTTAGGCGCCCGGGTATCTATGCAAAATTGGTCTCCGGCTTTGACGCCGGAGTATTCATAGACATCACCACCCTTGAGGGTGAAATTTCGAACCTGCTTTGTATCCTTCAAGAACGCCGCTATATAGCAAACAGCGTTTTCCTTCCCGCATCTCAGAGTTGTTGTGCCAGCGTGCACAAGACCTGGAACGGCAAGAATCAGTGTAGTCAGAAGCTTGATCATGGCACCGGGCGCTTCCATGTGACCTGCAGGTGAGAAGTGGCTGTGCCGTAGCCGCTGTACTTGTTGTTTGTATGTCCCTGAACTGTGACTGCACGGCATGCTCGCGTAGCGCTGTCGATTCCAGAGCCTGTGCAAGTAGTGTAACTCCCGCAACTCCCTCGTTCGCGCCCGCTCTTAAGGAAATGCGTCACTTTGACGATTGTCCAACCCGCTGGCTTTTCAGGGGTACAAAGAATGTTGGGTGCGCTAAAATTGGTCCCCCAACCGACGATTTCCTCCGAGTCGTACGTCTCTGTCGTTTCAACATATGTAGGCATCCGGATCGTCGGCGCGGCAACAGGAAACGGCTCAATAATGAGCGAATCGGAATAGCCCTTGAAATTGACCGCGAGGGTTTTTTGAGCCTGCGGCCTTGGGAGTACGACGATGCGCTCACCTGCGGCTAACGACTTGGGCAAGCGATCCGCACCGTCCCCGCTGAATGACCATTCAGGTCGAGGGCTTTTGTCATCGCCTCTGGGTGACCAAGAAATCCAAATTGCAACTTCAGTCGGTGTCGCCGACCTAACGGCCAGCCTTAGACCTCGTTGCGAGAATATCTTTGACTTAATGCACTCCGTGTAGAGACTTCCTGAACTCGGATCAAGCCCAGTCCAAAGAATGTTGGTGAACTGAGTCTGCGTGAGCGACTCGTTGTATGTGTCGGTTCGCTCGCGAATGCGCTTTTGGAAGTCGTCGTAGCTGGCTCCAACCGGAACGCCGTAGATGACGGCATTTATCCCTGCATTCTTCTTGATCTCATCGTAATCCTTCTCTGAAACGTAGCGCGCGATGCGCCAGTCGCTACTTGAGGAGTCAATCCTGTTGTAGGTGGCCCGAACCAACGCGTCACTGCAGTTGTCGTTGGACTGAGCTGCGGCCGGGCCGTAAAGACCTGCGCTGACAACAAGTGCGACTGCTCCGAAGAGACCTAAATTCATCTCGCTCTCTCCCGCTGAGTTTAAGATTTGAGGCGTGTATTTGAGGACTGGCGCATACGTCTCGATGCTGCTCCACAAGTCCAACGGAGTCAACCCGGAACGTGGACAGGAGGAGAGCGGACCGCCGCGGCCAGTTTTCTGATGCCTAACGTTCGAGGTAACCGGCACGCCGAGGGGTTAGGCGTCGTCGCAGCACAGGATTGGTGCGCTCGACCTTAGGCTCCCGACTCGTTGCGAGTGCGGACTCAAGCGTATTGTGCAAGGCCGTGGCCGAGGGACCAGTTCTCCTTTGCGACCTCGACAATGCTTACGAACACATCCTCTGGCCGAATACCAGGGCTTTCGCCGAGCAGATCCGCGATCCGCCGAAACAGCGCTTTCTTCTGCTCCACGGTACGGGTGTTGTTCGCGGTAATCTGGATGAATACGAGATCGTCGCTCCGGGCGACATTGAGATAAGACGCGCTGTAACGAAAATTCGCAATGTCGTGTTCCCTGATCGTCATGAACTGGTCGTCTTCAGGTACGTTGAACGTTTCGTGCATTGCGCGGTAGAGGCTGTCGAAGATTGCTTGCCGATAGGCTTCTGGCTTCCCGGCGCGTAGGGAGATGTGGACGAGCGGCATCGTTGCTCCTTTGCGTGTTGTCCTGATTCCATGTTATATATTACAATATCTTATGTATAGATATTTCAATGATAAGATTTCAAAATGACTGAACGTCCCCTCGACCTGGATGCCGTCCAAGCCTTCATCCGCATCGCCGAACTTGGAAGTTTCACGCTCGCGGCTGAAGTCATGGGGACGACGCAGGCCGCGGTCAGCCTGAAGCTCAAGCGGCTCGAAGACAGGCTCGGATTGCGGCTCGTCGAGAGGACGCCTCGGTATGTGGAGCTTTCGGCGCAGGGCATAGCGTTCCTCGAACACGCCCGCGCACTCTTGGAGGTACACGACCGTGCGATTTCTGTGCTCGCCGGAGCACGGCAGCGCTTGACCATCGGCATCAGTGACCATGTCGCAGGCCCGGAGCTTCCTACGCTGATTGCACGCATGAATGCGCAAGATCCGGAACTGTTGATCGAAATCCGTATCGGCTCGTCGGGCGACCTGCTTCAAGGCTTCGACAGACGGGAATTCGATGCGGTGATCGTTCGCATGCAATCAGGGAGGAGTGACGGCAAAATGCTTGCCGAAGAGAAGTTCGGATGGTTCGCCGCGCCAAGCTGGCGGCATCGCGCGGACGAACCTCTGCCGATCGCTACGCTTGCCGAACCCTGCGGCGTGCGTGTGATGGCCGGGAAGCTTCTCGACGCAGCAGCCGTGCCTTGGAAGGAGATTTTCGTCGGGGGCGGTGTGGCGACGGTCGTTGCGGCCGTCATGGCCGGGATAGGCGTTGCTGCGCTGGCGCCGCGCATGCTGCCATTAGGTGCAATTGATATAGGCCCCAAGCTCGGTCTTCCCGGTTTGCCTCGCTTACCAGTTTTGCTTCACTCAAGAATCAAGAACGGCCGGCCGCACGATGTGCTTGGTGCGCTCTCGGCTGCCTTCAGAAGCGCGGTGCACGGCTAGGTGAGTCAGAGCGTGGAAGACGAGAGGGATGACGAAGCCGCCAGAAGTGGCAGCCGAGAGCAGAAACTGGTGTCAACGACGCCTAACGTTCGAGGTAACCGGCGCGCCGAGGCAGGGGCCCTTGGCCCGGTTGGCGAGAATGTACCGTGTACCGCCGACCGGGCCAAGGGCCCCTGCCTCGGCGCGCCGGTTGACCGAGGGGTTAGGCCTCTCTCGCACTTAGCCGATAACTGGAGTTCCGACGACATAAGGTGCTAGACCCAATGGATGGTGCCTTGCAAACTGTTCATAGTTCAATCTGAATGGGTCGGTGTCTTCAACTTGCTGCAGCCAAAGTTCGCAGCCGGTTAGCATTTCGCCGATGAACTCGTCAATTTGAATCAAGAGCGCTTCACCGCCAACGATACAGTAGTGGATGCCATAGTTCGGATGACCTGGCTCCACGAACATGATGTGGCGGTACTTGTCTCCACTGCGCTGGCTTCTTCCTTGATGAAGCATTGCGCATCGAAAACCATAGCATTCTTGGCCACTGAACGGGTTGTCCCTTCCACGAGTCTCTTTCAGTCTAGGTCTAACCCAGGTTTCGTACCATTCTGCATAGCGCTTGCCAGATGCTCGTCCGTCCGCCGATTCAAGGGCACCCGCCATGTCTGGAATCGCGAGGGCAGTGAGGAGCGCAACGTAATACAGCTTCGCGTCGAGAGCTTGGCGTGTTTGGGCGACGACGGTTCGCATGAGAGGCCTAACGTGTTATCGACATACAGCAACGCCGCATAACATGGGGTCTAACTTGACGCATAACATCGGCTCGGTTCGCATGGCACATCCCTCCTTTGGGTGAAAAACGCTTTGCTTTCAAGGTCTCTCGGATAGATACTGTGTTTATAATCAGTTCTTTTTCCTCCGACAAAAGCGTCACGTCCGCCGCTCGCAGCGCGCCCCGTCTCCTGGATCAGATGCGGGAGCGCATCCGCTATTTGCACTATAGCCTGCGAACCGAAGAGGCCTATCTTTTCTGGGTCAAGCGGTTTGTGCGTTTCCATGGTCTGCGGCATCCGCGAGACATGGGTCGAAAGGAGATGGAGGCATTTTTGATCGACCTGGCCGTGGTGCAGAAGGTTTCGGCCTCCACGCATCGGCAGGCTTTGTCGGCATTGCTGTTTCTGTATCAGCAGGTCCTGGGCATCGATCTGCCCTGGATGCAGGATCTGGCGCGCCCCAAGTCGCAGCGCCGAATTCCGGTGGTCTTCACCCGCGATGAAGTGGCTCGGGTTCTGGCGGGTTTGACAGGCGTTCATGGCTTGCTGGCTTCCCTGCTGTATGGCGGCGGCCTGCGACTGATGGAGGGTGTGCGCCTGCGGGTGAAGGACGTGGACTTCGATCGGAAAATTCTGGTGATCCGGGATGGCAAAGGCGGCAAGGACCGCGTGGTGATGATGGCGCAATCGCTGGTGGAGCCATTGCGAGCCCGGTTGCAGGAAAGCCACCGCACATGGAGCGAGGACCGTGCGGCAAACATGCCCGGTGTTGACCTGCCACACGCGTTGGAGAAGAAGTATCCGCGCGCAGGCCAGTCGTGGGCTTGGTATTGGGTGTTTCCTCAAACGCGCTTGTCGAACGACCCGCGCTCGGGTGTGCGCAGGCGCCACCATCTGTATGAGCAGACGTTTCAGCGCGACTTCAAGTTGGCGGTGTCTCGTGCAGGCATTGTCAAACCCGGCAGTCCGCATACCCTGCGCCACTCGTTCGCCACCCACCTGCTGCAGGCGGGCACCGACATTCGCACCGTGCAAGAACTGCTGGGACATTCGGACGTGTCCACCACCATGATCTACACCCACGTGCTCAAGGTGACAGCCGGCGGCACGGCCAGCCCACTCGATGCATTGGCTTTGGGTACGGTGCTTGAACGTCTGCCCAGAATCGAACCCCATCCTCTCAAACAGCAACGCCCCGATCCGGGGCGTTGTTGATGTTGCTGCTCTCGCTGCAATCAGTCCAGCAGTTCCTTCGGAACATTGCCGCCGTTGGCCGCGATCTGGGCCAGCACGGCTTTGTGCAGCCACATGTTCATCTTGGCGGAATCGCCCATCAGCTCATCGGGGCAGTACAGCTCCTTGGCCAGTTCCTTGCGCGCCGCCAGGCTGCTGTCGATGTCGAGCAGCTTGAGCAGATCGACGATGGAGGTGCGCCAGTTGAGCTTCTGCGGGTTGGCCGCGGCGCGCTTTTCCATCTGCGCCACCACGTCGACCATGGTGATGGAAGCCACGGCAGGCGCCGCCACGGGCGCGGGTGCGGCCACCGGGGCCGGCGCAGCGGCAGCAGCCGGTGCGGGCGCGGGTGCCGGCACGGGTTCGGCTTTGGCGCTGCCAATGCCCAGTTTGGAGAGGATGTTGCTGAAAATGCCCATGGAATGCTCCTGTGGTGAATGAAGGTTGGGGAACGGGTCCGCGAGCAGTATGGCTGCGGAACCGTGAAAGCCGCAAGCGCGGCGTGAGCCTGGCCACGCCGGTGTGCAATACGACCAGAACCGTGGCGCGCGCGCACCAGGGCTGCGGGAGGTCAGCCGCCGCGCGCCGGTGCCGCGAGCACGCGCCAGCCCCACCAGGCCGCGAGCAGCACCAGCAGGGGCAGCACCACGGTCTGGACCACGAACAGCACGATCAGGTCGATCACGTGGGACACCACCCGCTCGGCGTCCGCCTTGAGCTCGTCGATTTTCTCCACCAGCTTCTCGCGCAGGTCCCACCACGAGGTGGAAGAAGAGCCCGATCCGTTGCCCAATGTCCCCAGGGCGGCGGTGGAGGACTCGATGGCCTGCTGGCTGGCCGTGTACTGCTCGGCCATGAAGGCCCGGTGGCTGAGCTCGCTGGTGATCGCCATCGCCGGGACCACGAAGCGCACGATCAGCACCGCCAGCAACAGCCGGCCCAGCCACGGTGGTGGGTGATGGCCCTGGCGCAGCTTCAGCCACGCCCACCATCCCGCCAGCACGGTCAGCAGCAGCGACACCCCCCAGGTGGCGCCCATCTTCATCAGCAGCAACTGCACGCCGAACACCACGCTGACCACCAGCATGAGCTGGGAGAACTGCTCGACCAGGTCGTTGACCGGATCGAGCACCTGGCCCAGGGCCAGCGTGACGTTGACGAAGGCACCGCCCGTGACCTCGGTGCCCTGGATGACGGAGATCACGGCGTTGAGTCCGCGCGCGGCGGCGAACGCGGCCAGCGAGCGCTTGAGCCCGGCCTCGGAATGGGCCACGGCCAACTGGTCCAGCGGCTGGAGCCAGGCCAGGCACACCAGCCCCAGCAGCGCCACCGGCAACAGCGTTCGGAACAAGGGTCGCATCGCCGGCAACGGTAGCACACACCCCGGACGCGCGGCTACGTCCAGTCGCGCATCACCTCGTCGGGCGCGGGTTTGTGGAACTTGGGCGTGCCCGGCTTCCGCGCCGTGCCCAGCACCACCCAGCCCACCAGGCTTTCACCCGGCTCGCAGAAGGCCGCCACCACCGGCGCGGCGCGCACCTTGGCGCCCGAGAGCATCTTGCCCGCGTAGCCCAGGGCATGCGCCGCGTTCAGGAAGTTGGTGAGCGCGCCGCCCACCGCCATCCACTGTTCGTGCGCCGCGGCCACCGGATGGCCCGGATCGATGCGCGCCACCACCGCCACCAGCAGCGGCGCGTCCAGCGCGCGGCCGCGGTCCCGTGCCGCGTCGGCCGCGCCCTTGCCGGCCAGCATGGCGGCCTGCTCGAACAGGTCGGCCAGGCGTTCGCGCGCGCCGCCGCGGATCGCCACGAAGCGGAACGGCACCAGGCCGGCATGGTCGGGCGCGCGCAAGGCGGCCTCGGTCATGCGCCGCAGCTCGGCCAGCGAGGGCGCCGGCTCGGCCAGGTGTTTGCCGCCGACCGAGAAACGGTCGAGCAGGCCAGCCAGCGGCCGCGCAGCGGTATCGACAGGCACGGTGGGCGGGTTCATGGCGTCTCAGCCCGGCAGACGGCGCGCGATCTCGGCCACGAGCTGGCGCGCGAGCGCCAGCTTGGAAGCCCGGGGCAGCTCGGTCGCACCCGAGGTATCCACCAGCAGCAGCGCGTTGTCGTCCTGGCCGAAGGTGTCGGGGCCGATGTTGCCCACCAGCAGGGGCACGCCCTTGCGCTCGCGCTTGGCCTGCGCGTGCTGCAACAGGTCGTGGCTCTCGGCGGCGAAGCCCACGCAATAGAGCTTCTTCTCGCGCGCGCGCGCGCCGGCGGCAATGCCGGCCAGGATGTCCGGGTTCTCGACGAAGGAGAGCGTGGGCACGGCGCCGGAGCCGTCCTTCTTGATCTTCTGGTCCGCTGCCTCGGCGGGCCGCCAGTCGGCCACCGCGGCGGCCGAGATGAACACGGTCGCGTTCTGGCTCAGCAGGTCGATCGACTTGCGCATGTTCAGCGCCGACTTGACGTTGATGCGCCCCACGCCGCGCGGCGTGGGCAGGCCCACCGGTCCGGCCACCAGCGTCACCTGCGCGCCCGCCTCGTGCGCGGCGCGCGCGATGGCGAAACCCATCTTGCCGCTGGACAGGTTGGTCAAGCCACGAACGGGATCGATCGCCTCGAAGGTGGGACCCGCGCTGACCAGCACCTGCTGACCCGCCAGCACCTTGGGCGTGAAGAAGCGCACCAGGTCGTACAGCAGTTCCTCGGGCTCCAGCATGCGGCCGTCGCCGGTCTCGCCGCAGGCCTGGTCGCCCGCGCCCACCTCCAGCACCGTGGCACCGTCCTGGCGCAACTGCGCCACGTTGCGCTGGGTGGCTGGGTGCGCCCACATCTCGCGGTTCATGGCCGGCGCCAGGATCAGCGGCACCTTGTCGATCGGCCGGGCCAGGCACATCAGGCCGAGCAGGTCGTCGGCCCGGCCGTGCAGCAGCCTGGCCATGAAGTCGGCGCTGGCCGGCGCCACCAGGATCGCATCGGCCTCGCGGCTGAGGTTGATGTGCGGCATGTTGTTGTCCACCCCGCCCGCCGTGCGCGCGTCCCACTGCGAGCTGAACACCGGGCGGCCCGAGAGCGCCTGCATCGTCACCGGGGTGATGAACTGTTCGGCGGCCTCGGTCATGACCACCTGCACCGTGGCGCCCTGCTTGACCAGGGCGCGGCACAGCTCGGCCGCCTTGTAGCATGCGATACCGCCCGAAAGCCCCAGGACGATGTGTTTTCCGGCGAGATCGTTCATGGGCGCAATGTAGCAGGAGCCTGGGCGCCGGGCGCCCAGGCTCCCCATCCGGCCCCCCCTATAATCGGAATTTCCACCTCCCGCGAGCGACTGGCTCGCCCGAGACATGACCAAATTTGTGTTCGTCACCGGCGGCGTGGTGTCCTCCCTGGGCAAGGGCATTGCGTCGGCCTCCCTGGCCGCGATCCTCGAATCGCGCGGCCTCAAAGTCACCCTCATCAAGCTCGATCCGTACATCAACGTCGATCCGGGCACCATGTCGCCCTTTCAGCATGGCGAAGTTTTCGTGACCGATGATGGCGCGGAAACCGATCTGGATCTGGGCCACTACGAGCGCTTCATCACCACGCGGATGAAGAAGGCCAACAATTTCACGACGGGCCAGATCTACAAGAGCGTTCTGGAAAACGAGCGCCGTGGCGACTACCTGGGCAAGACCGTGCAGGTCATCCCCCACATCACCAACGAGATCCAGGACTACGTGCGCCGCGGCGCCGGTGTCGGCACGCCCGATGCCGTGGACGTGGCCATCGTCGAGATCGGCGGCACGGTGGGCGACATCGAATCGCTGCCGTTCATGGAAGCGGCCCGTCAGCTCAGCCTCAAGGCCGGTCCGAACAACACCGCCTTCGTGCACCTGACCTACGTGCCCTACATCGCGGCCGCCGGCGAGCTCAAGACCAAGCCCACCCAGCACACCGTGCAAAAGCTGCGCGAGATCGGTATCCAGCCC
>CAZFOT010000123.1:0-10332 GCA_964520365.1 uncultured Hydrogenophaga sp. | reverse complement strand
TGGCCAGCGCGATGCCGGTGTTGCCCGAGGTGGCCTCGATCAGCGTGTCGCCAGGCTTGATGTCGCCGCGCTCCTGCGCGCGCTGGATCATGGACAGCGCGGGCCGGTCTTTCACCGAACCGGCCGGGTTGTTGCCTTCGAGCTTGCCCAGCAGCACGTTGCCGCGCGCCTCGTTGTCGGCAGCGCCGATGCGCTGCAGGGCCACCAGCGGCGTCTTGCCAATCGCGTCTTCGATCGTCGGGTATTTCATAGGTTGCACTGTGCCATAATTTGCCGCTTCCCAGTTCCCTGCCCGGGTGGCGAAATCGGTAGACGCAGGGGATTCAAAATCCCCCGCCAGAGATGGTGTGTCGGTTCGAGTCCGACCCCGGGCACCACAGGAACGGCGCGGCCACGAGAAAAAAAGAACCGCTGGCGCGCGGGCCTCCCCGTCAGGGCCCGGCCACCAATCCCTCGCTCACCGTCGGATAACGCAGCACAAGCCGCAGTTCGCGCTTGAGCCGTTCATTGCGCAGCCGGCGCGATTCGCTCATGAAGCTCAGCAGCACCAGCGGCAACTGGTCGTCCGCCGCATCGCGCGCCACGCGCGGCGGCCGGGGCAGTCCATAAAGGTCGGCGGCCAGGTCGAAGTAGTCGCCCATCTTGAGCCGGGTGTCGTCCACCACGTTCACGTTGCGCTGCGCCCGCCCGCGCCACAGCGCCAGCACGCAGGCGCGGGCCAGGTCGTCGGCGTGGATGTGGCTGGTGTAGACATCGTCCTCGGCGCGCAGCACCGGCGTGCCGCGCAGCAGACGCTCGCGCGGCGTGCCGCCCTCGCGGTCGGGCGCATAGATGCCGGGAATGCGCAGGGCCGTGCTGCGCACGCCGATGGCCCTGCCCCAGCCGTGCACGGCCGCTTCGGCATCCACGCGCCGCCAGGCCCGCGGCGTCAGCGGCCGCGCCGGCGTGGACTCGCTCGTCCACTGCCCCTGCCGGTCGCCGTACACGCCGGTGGTGGACCCGTACACCACGGCCGCCGGCGGGGAGCGCCGGGCCAGCGAGCGCATGAGCGCGCGCGTGCGCGGATCGAGCCGCCAGTCGCCCTGCTCGCCCGAAGGCGGTGGCGCCAGATGCAGCACCCGCGTGGCCAGGCCGGCCAGGCGGCACAGGCTGGCCGCATCGTCGAGGTCGCCCAGCAAGGGCGTGATGCCTTGCGCCCGCAGGCCTGGCGCCCGCGACGCCCGGGAGGTGAGCGCGAGCAGGCGCACGCGCCGGCCCTGGCCCAGCACGCGGGCAGCCCGCTGGCCCACGTCGCCGCAGCCGATGATCAGGACCCGTTCACGCCGGAAGCGTGCGGGCAAGGCGCCAAGAAGGCTCATGCGATTTCCGAATTTGCGACAATGACCGATTGCCGGTCGCGCCAGCGCGCCGCGGCAGCGAACAACCGGTACCACTCTTCTCCACGCAGTATGACATTCACCATCACCGTCGAACCCAGCGGGCGCACGTTCACCGCCGAGCCCTCGGAAGCCATGCTGGCCGCGGGCATCCGGCAGGGCATCGGCCTGCCCTACGGCTGCAAGGACGGCGCCTGCGGCTCGTGCAAGTGCAAACTCCTGAGCGGCTCGGTGGTGCACGGCGTGCACCAGTCCAAAGCCCTCAGCGCCGACGAAGAGGCCGCGGGCTATGTGCTCACCTGCTGCGGCGTGGCGCAAAGCGACGTGGTGCTCGAATCGCGGCAGGTGACCGAAGCCGGCGCCTTCCCGATCAAGAAGATGCCGGTCCGCGTGAACACGATCGAACGCGCCTCGCACGACGTGATCGTGCTGAGCCTTCAACTGCCGGCGGCCGACGCCTTCCAGTACCACGCCGGCCAGTACGTGGAGTTCCTGCTGCGCGACGGCAACCGCCGCAGCTACTCCATGGCCAATGCGCCGCACACGCAGGCCGCCGGGCCGCGCATCGAGCTGCACATCCGCCACATGCCGGGCGGCAAGTTCACCGACCACGTGTTCGGCGCCATGAAGGAAAAGGAAATCCAGCGCATCGAAGGCCCCTACGGCAGTTTCTTCCTGCGCGAGGACAGCGACAAGCCCGTCATCCTGTTGGCCTCGGGCACGGGCTTCGCGCCCATCAAGGCCATCATCGAGCACATGCAGTTCAAGGGCATCGCGCGCGAGACCACGCTGTACTGGGGCGGCCGGCAACCCGCCGACCTGTATCAGAGCGCCTGGATCGAGGCCCGGCTCGCCGACATGCCCAACCTGCGCTATGTGCCGGTGATCTCCGACGCGCTGCCCGAAGACGCCTGGACCGGCCGCACCGGCTTCGTGCACAAGGCCGTGCTGCAGGACTTCCCCGATCTTTCGGGCCATCAGGTGTACGCCTGCGGCGCGCCCATCGTCGTGGAGTCGGCGCGCGCCGAGTACAGCGCGCTGGCCGGCCTGCCACCCGAAGAATTCTTTGCCGACTCGTTCACCAGCGCGGCCGACAAGCTGTGACCACCCCCGTCGCTTGCTCACTGCGTGTAGCCGCATCCCCCCTCAAGGGGGCAGCACCTGCGGCCCGGCAAAGCCGGCTCCGCGGTACTTCTGGACTGGCACCATCTTGACTGCATTCCCTTAACCGCGATACCGACAGGAGACAACACCTCATGAAACGCCGACAACTGCTGACCCGCAGCGCCCTGCTCGCATCCAGCCTCGCCCTGCCCGGCCTGGGCCTCGCCCAGGGCAGCACCACCCGCATCATCGTGCCGTTCGCCGCGGGCGGCCCGATCGACGTGACCGCGCGCATCCTGGCCGAGGCCGTCAAGGGCTCGCTGGGCACCGTGATCATCGACAACCGACCGGGCGCCGGCGGCAACATCGGCGTGGGCGCCGCCGCCCGGTCGGCGCCCGATGGCCTGACCCTGGGCATCGCGACCACCGCGTCGCACGGCATCAACCCGTGGCTGTTCAGCAAGCTGCCCTACGACCCGGTCAAGGACTTCGCGCCCGTCACGCAGATGCTGCGCGTGCCCAACGTGCTGGTGATCAACGCCGAGACCGCGCGGCGCCTGGGCGTCAACAGCCTGGGCGACCTGATCCGCTACGGCCGGGCAAACCCGGGCCGGCTGAACTACGGCTCCGGCGGCAACGGCAGCGCCGGCCACCTGGCGGGCGAACTCTTCAAGAACCAGGCCGGCATCTTCGCCGTGCACATTCCCTACAACGGCGGCAACCCGGCACAGGCCGCGCTGCTGTCGGGCCAGGTCGATTTCAACTTCGACAACCTCGCCACCGCCGCCGGCAACATCCGCGGCGGACGCCTCAAGGCGCTGGCCGTCACGACCGCGCAGCGGTCCTCGGTGATGCCCGACGTGCCCACGGTCGCCGAAACGCTGCCCGGCTTCGAGATCGACACCTGGTGGGGCCTGGTGGTGCCCGCGGGCGTGCCGGCCGACACGGTGGCCCGACTCAACACCGCCTTCACCGAGGCCTTGGGCTCGGCCGAGGTGAAGTCGCGCTTTGCCACGCTGATGGCAGAACCGGCGCCCAGCACGCCCGAAGCGTTCGGCGCCTTCATGAACAGCGAACGCGCGAAGTACGAACGCATGGTCAAGCTCAGCGGAGCGAGGGTAGATTAACCCCCGCCGCGCTTCGCGCGACCCCCTGAAAGGGGGCGACACCAGCGGCCCGGCGAAGCCGGTTCCGCGGTGTCTCTGGATCGCACCGCTTCATGCGTTACGGATCGCGCGTCGGGTAGCGGCTTCGCGTTGAAACCCGCCGCCGGCCGGTTCTTCACTGATCCAGCAGCAGCTTGATGTCGTTGGCCAGGGCCTGGGCGCCGCTGCCGTAGCGGTTGTACAGCCGCACGCGCCCCTGCGGGTCGTAGACGTAGCTGCCCGCCGAATGGTCCATGGTGTAGCTGGTGGGCGTGGGTCCTGGCACTTTCTTGTAGTAGATGCGGTAGGCCTTGGCCAGCTCGGACAGCGCGTCGGGTGCCGCGTACAGGGCAAGAAAGCTGGGGTCGAAGCTGGCCATGTACTCGCGCATGATCTCGGGCGTGTCGCGCTCGGGATCGATGCTCACGAACAGGCCCTGGACGCGCTCGCCGTCAGGCCCCAGCAGCCGCCTGGCCTCGGCCATCTCGGCCATCGACGTGGGGCACACGTCGGGGCACTGGGTGAAGCCAAAGAAGATCACCACCACCTTGCCCTTGAAGTCCGCCAGGGTGCGCGGCTGGCCGTTGTGGTCGGTGAGCGAGAAGCCGGTGGCGTAGTCGGCACCGGTGATGTCGATGCCGGAGAAGGCGGGCTTGCTGTCGCTGCAAGCCGTCAATGCCAGGGCACTGCCCAGGCTCAGAACGAGAAGATGTCGGCGGTTCATGGCAAAGGGGCCGCGCGAAGCGCGGCGGGGTGTGTCACAAGTAATGGTCGATCAACAGCGCGGCAAACAGCAGCGACAGGTGGATCAGCGAGAAACGGAAGGTCTTGCGGGCCAGCGCGTCGGAATAGTCGCGCCACAGCACGAAGGCGTAGGCTGTGAAGCCGATGCTCAGCAACACCGCGGACACGAGGTAGAACCAGCCGCTCATGCGCATCACGAACGGCATCAGGCAGGCGGCGAACAGCACCAGCGTGTACAGCAGGATCTGCAGCCGCGTGAACGCCGAGCCGTGCGTCACCGGCAGCATCGGCAGGCCGGACTTGCGGTAGTCTTCCACGCGGTAGAGCGCCAGCGCCCAGAAGTGCGGCGGCGTCCAGAGGAAGATGATGAGGAACAGGATGAGCGCCTCGGGAGCCACCACCCCGGTCATCGCGGCCCACCCAAGCACGGGCGGCATCGCACCCGAAGCGCCGCCGATGACGATGTTCTGCGGCGTGAGCGGCTTCAGGATCACGGTGTAGACCACCGCGTAGCCCACGAAGGTGGCAAAGGTCAGCCACATGGTGAGCGGGTTGACCCAGATGTAAAGCACGGCCGAGCCCGCCGCGCAGAGCACCGCGGAGAAGCCGACGGTCTGCACGTTGGTGAGCTCGCCCTTGGCGGTGGGGCGCCAGGCCGTGCGCTTCATCCTGGCGTCGATGTGCTGCTCCACCACGCAGTTGAAGGCGGCCGCGGCGCCGGCCACCAGCCAGATGCCGAGGCAGGCGACCGCCGCGAGCCGCACCTCCGCCCAGCCGGGCACGCCCGGCACGGCCAGCACCATGCCGATCAGGGCGCAGAAGACGATGAGCTGGATCACGCGCGGTTTGGTCAGCGCATGAAACTGGCGCCAGGTGGATGGGGGTCCAGCGGCGGTGGTGGCGGAGGAAGGCGCGGCGCTCATCGGGTCAGGCGGGAAACATTGAACTGCGACATGTGGAAGCGGTCATTGACCGAATGGCTGGTGGACAGGGCGCCCATGAGCACGATGACCAGCGCGGCCGCGCCACCCGTATGGGCGACGGCGGCCACCAGCGGCCACTCCAGCACCACGTTGCTCAGGCCGCTGGCCAGTTGCCACAGCGCCAGCGCCAGCAGCGCGCGCGCCGTGCCGCGCATGCCGGGCACGGACCAGAGCCGCCGGGCCAGCCAGAGCAGCGCGAGCAACACCCCGTAGGCCACGAGGCGATGCACATAGTGGATGGCGGTCAGGGCCGGGAATCCGATGGCATCGCCGGAGCGGTTCAGGCCGAGTTCGCGCCAGACCGTGAAGCCTTCGCGGAAATCCATCGCCGGCCACCAACTGCCCTGGCAGGCGGGAAAGTCCTGGCAGGCCAGCACCGCGTAGTTGGTGCTGACCCAGCCGCCCAGGGCGATCTGTGCCCACACCAGGGCAAACACGAGCCACAGCGCCGACCGCGCATTGCCGCCGAGCGCCACCGACCTCGGGCCGCGCGGCTCCGCCAGCGCGTAGGCCACCGCCTGGGCGCGCAGCAGCGCCAGCAGCACCATGCCGCCCAGCAGATGCAAGGTCACGATGGCGGGAAACAGTTTCATGGTCACGGTCAAAGCGCCGAAGGCGCCCTGCGCGCACACCCACACGAAGGTCAGGAACGGCCACCAGAACGACACCGCGACGTGGCGCCGCTCCACCCAGGTCACGGCCATGAGCACCAGGATCAGCACGCCCACGCCGGTGGCCAGGTAGCGGTGGATCATCTCGATCCAGGCCTTGGAGAACGTGACCGGCCCGGTGGGCATGGCTTCCTGCGCGGCGGCGATGGACGCGCTCGCCCCGACCGGACTCACGCTCCCATAGCAGCCGGGCCAATCCGGGCAGCCCAACCCCGAATCGGTCAGGCGGGTGAAAGCGCCGAACAGCACCAGATCGAAGGTCAGGAACAGCGTGACCAGCGTGAGCAGGTGCAGGCGGTGGGCAGGCGCGGCATGCCGGCTGCGCAGCCACACCCAGGCCAATGGACCGAGCGCGATCACCACGCCCAGCAGCATCAGCCGGGCAATGGGCGCGAGATCGTACAGCGGCTGGGCGTCCATGTCAGGCCCTCCGCCGGGCCGCCCCAAGGCGGGCCTGCGCCCCCATGGGGGGTAGCGGCGACACGCAGTGCGGAGCGTGGGGGTGCATCACTTCGCTCGCCCCTCTTTGTCCCAGAACGCCGAGGCGCGCAACAGGCGGTCCAGGTCCCGCTTGGCCTGCTTGGGGTCGAGTTCGGCCGGGAAACGCATCATCCAGTTGCCGATCGGATCGACCACGTAGAGGTGGTCCTCGATCCGCTGGCCTTCGGCAGGCGCCAGCCAGTCCGCCAGGGCCTGCGCGTCCACATGCAGGACCTGCGCCGACGCCGTGGCCGCGCGCAAGGGCTCGGCCAGTTCGGCGGCCCCGGTGCGCAGCCAGACCCAGTCGAGCCGGTCCTTCTCGCGCCCCAGCGTTTCCCGGAGCTGGCGCTGGAGGTAGAGATGCCGTTGGCAGGCCTCGTCGCAGCCGCTGTCGGCCACGCTGATGAGCAGCCATTGGTTCTTGAGGGTGGGCAAGGGCACGGTCTCGCCCAAGGCGTTGCGGCCTTCGATGGCGGGTATCGGGCGCTGCGGGTCGATCAGCTCGCCGTAGTTGCGCCGCCCCTCCGGACGGACCACGTAGTAGGTGAGGTAGGAGGCGATCACCGGCGCCGCGCAGACCAGGAACAGCAGCAGCATCTTCCAGCGGCCCGAGCGCGTGCTGGCCGCTTCGCGCGAGCTCGCGGCATCCAGCCGGGGCATGCTGTGCACGGTCAGGGTCAGGGGTTCGTCAGGCGTCTGGGACATGGGTGCTGCGTTTTCGGCGGGGGGAGATGAACTGGAACCAGACATACAAGATACCTGCGAGGGCACACAAGCCAAACCACTGGAACGCGTAGCCGTGGTGCTTGTGCACGCCCGCGGCGGCGACGGGCCACTCCCGCCGCAAGCCGTCGGCCGCGTCGCCGTGCTGGACGACGGACAGGGGAAGCAAGGCCATGCCCGTCTCCCGCCCGAATGCCGCAAGGTCGATATTCTGCCGGATCGGGCCGCTGTCCGCCTCTCCGAGTTCGTACAGCCTGGCCGGCGGCGGGGCCAGGCGGCCCTCGATGCGGGTCTCGCCCTCGGGCGTGGGAACGTCCGGGAGGCGGGTCCGGTCGAGAAAGTCCCTCGCGACCCATCCGCGCTGCACCAGCACCACCCGATCGCTGCCCGCCAGCCGCAAGGGCGTGACCACGTAGAAACCCGTTCGCCCATCCATCTGCCGGTTGTCCAGAAAGACCGTGGCCTCGGGCACCCAGTGGCCCGACAGGCGCACGGCCCGATGCAGGCCGTCCTCGGGGGCGCTCATCGACAGCACGTCGGCCGTCTCCCACGCCGGCAGCGCGGCACGCGCATCGATCCGCGATTGCAGCGCCTGCTTCTGCGCGGCACGGTCCAGTTGCCACAGACCCAGTGCGGCGGTCACCCCCATGGTCAGCAGCGTGGCCAGGGTCACCACCCAGAACCGCATCGCGCGACCATTCATGCAACCACCTCGAACGCGTGACCGCGAACGCCGATAATCGAGGCCATGAAATATCTGGTCATTGCAGGCTTCGTGGCGATCATCGGCAGTCTGGCCGCGGCGCTGGTGTTCATGATGCGCGGAGACCGGGGCGCGGGAGCAGACGCCACCGATCCCGATGCGCCGCGCAACAACCACATGGCGCGCGCGCTGGCGTTCCGGGTCGGGTTTTCCATCCTGCTGTTCGTGGCGGTGCTCATCAGTTATTGGATGGGCTGGATCCAGCCCACGGGATTGCCCCTGCAGCGTTGACCACCAGGGCGCGCCGCCGTTCAAGAAAAAAAGCGCCGGCCGGCGCTTTTTTTCTTGCGGCATGCGACGGCTTGCGCCCCGCCGGCCTGGTCACATCCAGTAGACCAGGATGTACAGGCCCAGCCAGACCACGTCGACGAAGTGCCAGTACCAGGCCGCGCCCTCGAACCCGAAGTGGCTCTTGGCGGTGAAATGCCCCTTGTGCAGGCGCAAGGTGATGAACAGCAGCATCAGCATGCCCACGAAAACGTGGAAGCCGTGGAAGCCGGTGAGCATGAAGAAGGTGGAACCGAAGATGCCCGACGACAGCTTGAGGTTCAGGTCGGCGTAGGCGTGGTAGTACTCATAGCCCTGCACGCAAAGGAAGGTGATGCCCAGCAGCACGGTGAACCACATGAAGGCGATGGTCTTGCCGCGGTTGCCGGCCTGCAGGGCGTGGTGGGCAATGGTCAGCGTCACGCCCGAGGACAGCAGCAGCGCGGTGTTGATGGTGGGCAGCCAGAAGGGGCCCATGGTCTGGAACGGCTCGACGATGCTCGCCGGCGAAGCGGTGGCGCCGGCCTGCACGCTGGGCCACACGGCGGTGAAGTCGGGCCAGATCAGCGAGTTCTCGAACCCGCCCAGATGGGGAATGGACTGCACCCGGGCCCACCACAGCGCGGTGAAGAAGGCGCCGAAGAACATCACCTCCGAGAAGATGAACCAGCTCATGCTCCAGCGGTAGGACAGATCGATCTTGCGCCCATACAGGCCGCCCTCGCTTTCGGTGATCGCCTGGCGGAACCACTGGAAGAGCACGATCAGCCAGAAGGCCAGGCCGAACGCCAGCGAATAGGCGCCCCATGCGACGCCATTGACCCATTGCCCCGCGCCAAGGATCACGAAGAACAGACCGATGGCCGCCATCACGGGATGCCGCGATGGTCCGGGAACGAAGTAATAGGGCGTCGTACCGTGGGTTGCTGCTGACATGCTCACTCCTAATTGCAAAGCGCTTGTATGAATGTCTGAAAAAAAGAAACGTTGCGTGGGCCGGAGAAAACGGGTTCAGGTCACGACCCAGTTCACCAGGAAGATGAGGCCCAACACGAACAGGAAAGCCATGAAAACGCCCACGGCGATGATGTGCAGGGGGTTGAGTTTGGCAATGTCATCCTGGTAGTCGGCCTTGCGACGCACGCCCAGGAAACCCCACAGAACCGCCTTGACGGTACCCACCAGCGAACCCCTGCGTTTGTGCGGCGGCTGCGTCATGCGGCACCTGGAAGTTTCTTTGCGGTTGCGCCGCCAGCCAGTGGCGCGTCCACGGGCGCCGCAGGCACCTGGCCGCCGACCTCGAAGAAGGTATAGGACAGGGTGATGGTGCTCACGTCCCTGGACAGGCGGGGATCGATCACGAAAGCCACGGGCCATTCCTTCTTCTCGCCGGGCTGCAAGGTGTACTGCGTGAAGCAGAAGCACTCGAGCTTGTTGAAATGCGCGGCGGCCTGCTTGGGCGCATAGCTGGGAATCGCCTGCGCCGCCATGGCACGGTTCTGGATGTTCTGGAACTCGTACATCACCGTGGTGAGTTCGCCCGGGTGCACCTGCAGCGAACGCACGGCCGGCTTGAAGTGCCAGGGACCACGGACGTTCACGTCGAACTCGACGGTGATGGTGCGGGAGGTGTCCACCTGCGTGTTGGCCGGCAGGCTCGACGCCACGCCCGGCACCCGCCGTTCCGAGACCGCCAGCACGTTGATGCCCAGCGCATCGCAGATGTGGCGGTAGATCGGCACCAGCGCGTAGCCGAAGGCGAACATGCCCAGAGCGATCACGCCGAGCTTGCTCACCATCTTGAGGTTTTCGCGCTTGAGTCCCACGGTTCCGTTCCAGTCTGTCGATGCGCCGGCTCAGAAGCCCAGCAGGAACCGCTTGCCCACGAAACCCAGGAAAAAGACCACGGCCACCGACGCCAGGATCAGGCCCAGGCGGCGGTTGTTCTTCTTCTGTTCAGGGGTCGTCATGGCGCGGCTCGGGCTGGGCATCGGGAAATCAGCCGATCACCTTGGTGGCGGTGGCGTCCAGCTTGGGCGGGTTCTCGAAGGTGTGGAAAGGCGCCGGCGACGGCAC